>NZ_JBITPU010000010.1:0-138187 GCF_044684115.1 Acinetobacter sp. ABJ_C1_1
GATCCCTTCCCGAACTCAGAAGTGAAACCTCTTAGCGCTGATGGTAGTGTGGGGTTACCCATGTGAGAGTAAGTCATCGCCAGCTCATTATTCTAAACACCCCGGTCTCGAAAGAGATTGGGGTGTTGCTTTATGGGCGGAATAAAGGCGAAGTTTAATCCACAAATCTTTAGACATTAGATGTTTATAAAAATATAAACTAAAGGAAAATGGATCAGAAAACTATTTAAAGAAGTATAGAAGAAGAGCCTAACTTTAATTAAGTAAACTCTTCCGAGAATAATTATTTCAATTGCCTACGCGCATGTTTTAGAGCAGTGCGTAAGCCTTCTTCAAGAGTAGGATGATAAAAAGGTTTTTCTAGAATTTCATTTAAAGTTAATTCTTCACCAATAATCCAGCTTAATAGGTGAGCCATATGCTCCGTTGCCTCGGTAAATAACTCGGCACCAAGTAGCTTTTGGCTTTCTCGTTCTATATAAACTTCAATAGCCCCTTTATTCTTTCCGAGAACAATACCTCTTCCTTGTCTTTCATAAGATGCCTCACCTGTGACAAACTCTACTCCATTATCTTTTAGCTGTTTATAACTTTGCCCTACAATTGCCATTTCTGGATGACTAAATACTATTCCTAATGGAGTGAGAGTCTTAACTGATTTAACTTGTGGATAATTCAGACAGTTCTGAACAACTTTTTTGCCTTCATGGGCAGCTTCATGTTGTAGTGGCGTTGAAGTATAAGCATCCCCAGCAATAAAAATTGGATAGTTATCTAGTTGTTTTGTTTTAGCATTTATAGGTAATAACTTAATATCCTGAAAAGATTTATCAATATTCTCTAATTTTAGCGTATCTAGTAAGCTCGAACGGCCTGTTGCAGATAATACATACTCAGCTTGAATAGACTTTTCTCTTTCATCAATTTTATAATTTAATATAACGCCATTAGAAGTAGACTTTACTTTGGTTGGTAATGTTTCAAATAAAAAATTTAACTCTTTACTTAGCTCTTCTTGAGCAAGTTGCTGTAATTTAGAGCTAGTAAATATTCCAATTCTTTTACTACGAGCAAATATAGTTGTTTCTACTCCCAACCGATGCATAGCTTGTGCGATCTCAAGAGCAATTACTCCACTTCCAATAACGGCAATAGATTTAGGTAGAGTATCTAATTCAAATATTTGGTCTGTGGTAATAAGGCGTTCACCTAATTCTTGTTTCCATGTTTGATCATAATTAGGAGTGGAACCCACTGCAAGAATAAAGCTTTTTGATTGGTATTGTTTACCATTCACTTCAATAGTTTCCGAATCAATAAAATGTGCTTTACCTGAAACTTTATGTTCAGTTGGCCATTGCTCTACATCTTTAAGAGTTGCCTTCGTAAAACGGTCACGTAAGGTTCTTACATGCTCCATAACCTGATCAGTATTAATATCTACGGAAGCACTCAGTCCAACTCCTTGAGTATTTTGGATGTCATACATACGATTTGCTGTAGAGATGAGAACTTTACTTGGCATACACCCTACACGTGCGCAAGTGGTATCCCATGGTCCATCATTTATAATTAAAATATTATTGGTATGTTTAACGGCTTCTTTATAAGCGCTAATACCAGCAGTACCTGCGCCGATGATAATTATATCGAACATTATAAATCCTAATATCTATAAGTTTTTCATTTAATAAGTTACATAATAAAACACAATGTAATTTATGTTTACAGAGTGTGGTGAATATGATTACACTAATAATATAAATAATTAAAAAATCTTATACCTTTAGGAAAGATTGGGGAAATGAAAAGTATGTATAAAAAACAACTTACCTTGAAGTTGTCGGCTATTGCTGTGTCAATTATGTTAGCAAGTTGTGGCGGGGGCGGTGGTGATGGTTATTACCAGAATGGTTCATCAAATAGTAGTAATTCCTCATCTGGAAGTAATAATAGTGGATCTCAGCAAGCGACTGCTACAGCTTTAAAGATAGAACTAGATAAATTATCAGTTGCTGCAACGAATGATACTTTAACTGTTACTGTTAGAGCTCTAGATATAAATAAAGGTGGTGTTGCTGGTACAAAAGTTAGTTTGGCATTAGTTGATCCAACAAATAATGTATCTATAGAAGGAGTATCAACTCAAACTACAGATGCGGCAGGTAATGCTGTATATATTATAAAAACACCAAAAACATCGAGTTCTATAAATGATTTGGTGAAAAATGGTTTTAAATTAATTGCTTCTACAAATAATGGTACGCTTACTCAAGAACAGACCGTGACAGTCACAGGTAGTAATAGTACTGCTGAAGCTGATACCACGAGTATCGTATTGTTTGATGCTACAAAGACCTCTTTAAATGTTAGAGGTGATCAGACAACTGTTACATTAACAGCTGTAGATGCAAATGGTGCAACTTTAGCAAACCAAGCGATCACACTTAAAGTTAAAGATTCGGTCTTAAATGGTGTTAGATTTACACCGAATGCGACTCAAACTGATGCAAATGGTCAGATCAGCTATACGTTATCGTTTAGTGAGAATCAAAGATCTTCATCATATAGCGCTGCTCAATTTGTAACAGATGATCTTGTTTTAGAAGCTAATTTTGGTCAATCAACAAAAATTTATACATATAAACTTGATGTTGTTAATTCTGATGTACCAGTAGCAGTAGGAGCTATTGCTGTAGCATATAATCCGACTACAATGGAAGACTCGAGTGATGGAGTTTACTACTATAAAAATATCTCAGTACAAGTGACTGATGTTGATGGTAAGCCAATACCAAATCAAGATGTAATAATGGGTGTTAATGCTCTTGCCTATTATAAAGGAGGATTTGATTTTGTTGATACATCTATTCCAGCTGACGGTAAACCAGATGAATATTTACCAGTTATTAGATCAGCGTGTACAGCACCAGTTCAAGCTGTGAATATGAATGGTGAAGTTATTAATCAATTAAAGCCGCTTAAAGAAAATTCTACAGTTCAGGTTGTATCATATATTAATAGTGCTGGTACCGCTGCAACCAACAATAAATACACAACAGATGGGAATGGTCGCTTTGACCTTAAGATTCAATATCCTAAAATTTATGCATCGTGGTTAACGGTTCAGTTAACTGCTAAATCTACAGTTTCGGGAAGTTTAATCAAAGGCTCTACATCTCTTACTTTAGATTACTTGAAAAAGGATGTGACTGTGAGTGATCGTATTGCCCCGAATATAGGAAGCCCATATGGGTTAGATCCAAACTGTTCAAATGGTAATTAATATAAAAAGAAGCAGCATTTAAGCTGCTTCTTTTTTAGAGTTGTGTTCCCATACTTACACCGACTGTAGGTCGAACCTGCATAGATGAGCATGCACTAAGAATGAGGCAACTTACCAGTAAGAATATAAGTTTATTCATAATAAAACTGAGAAATTTAAAGCGATTGGAATACTTTAGTTGAAGACTATTTATATATCTGTTGAATTGATGCAGTCGTATATATTCTTTTTATTAATGAAAGCTCCATTTTTAAGTAAAAATAGAGCTTTGGGTTAGTTCGTTCACTAATTTAATCGTCTAACAAATCCATTTGCTTGGCTAATTGATAAAGATTGTTTGAACGGTTTCCTGTACGGCAAAACATGAGAACAGGTTTTGGAAGTTCATTATAGTGATTTGCAAAAGTACGAACATCAAGCTCAGTAATTTGACCCGCAACTACAGGTTGGTAAACGTAATCTAGACCTGCTTGACGTGCTGCTTCTTCAATTTGAGCACTTGTTGGTTGTTCTGGACCACCTTCCATGTCAGGACGGTTATTAATAATAGATTTAAATCCTTTTTCTACCACTTGCCCCACATGTTCTGGACCAATTTGACCTGCGAAACCAACATTATCTGACATTTCGTCACTCCAAAATTTAATAAAACCTCTTATGCTGTATCATAGCATTAAGCTTAACCTGAGATACAAGACACTAAAACGTTGTTCCTACATAGATAAAATTTATGTAAAAGAACAGCTATAGATTTTTAAAAGGCGATCAGGATGTTTTTTGTAAGTTCATTACTTCGACCATAATGCCACGGAGCACATATGCACGCTTATACGGTTGAGCCTTTATATGTTCCATGTGATCAGGAAATGATCGCAGCTGACTTTTATATTCCAAAAACAAATAATAAATCTGCGGTAATTATCATGGCACATGGTTTTGCCGGTTTACGTCAATTCAAGCTTATCCAATATGCGCAGCGTTTCGCTCAGGCAGGCTATGCTGTTATTTTATTTGATTATCGATATTGGGGTGGGAGTACAGGTAAGCCCCGAGAGATGATTTCTATCAATTCTCAATTGGAAGATTGGAAGACCATTATTCAATACGCTTCCACTTGTAAACTTATAGATAATCGAAGAATTGTTTTGTGGGGCACTTCTTTAAGTGGGGGATATGCTTTAAGTCTAGCTTCTGAACTGAAAAATATTCAGGCCATTATGGTACAAATTCCATATGTAGACGGTGCTGAAACAGCAAAACTATATCCATTACAGCGTTATCCCCAAGCTTTAAAGTTGTCGAGCCAAGATTATATGGGCTCAAAAATGGGCCTTAATCCAAAGAGATTACCTGTTGTTGACCAATTTAAATTATGTTTCATGCCAACAGCAGATAGCTACTATGGGTATTTGTCGATTGTAAATCCAGATTATTATTGGAGTGGAGAAGTTCCTGCACGCGTCTTTTTTAATTTGATGCGTTACCGTCCAATTCAACTCGTACGTCAGATTAATATTCCAGTTTTATTTATTGCTGCTCAGCATGATTCTTTAATTCCAATTGAGTCTAGTCGTGAAGCTGCAACCAATATTGCTCCTTTTGTGAGTTATCATGAGTGGGATATGAAACATTTTGATATCTATCACGGTTCATGGTTTGAAAAAGCAGTGACGACCCAATTAGAATTTTTACATCAGCATATAGGAGTGATGTAAATGATTATTGTATGTGCATCGTGTGGTGCAAAAAATAGAGTTCCAGAGGAAAAACTTAGTGCGCAACCGAGTTGTGGCCAATGCCATCAGCCATTACTTCCGCTTGCGCCGATTGAGTTAAATGAACAAAACTTTAGTAACTACATCACAAATAGTGATCTGCCTATTTTGATAGATTTATGGGCAGAATGGTGTGGACCTTGTAAAATGATGGCGCCACATTTTGCACAAGTTGCAAAACAGAATCCACGTGTCATTTTTGCCAAGATTAATACCGAAGAGTCTCCTCGCTTAAGCCAAGCATTTAATGTGAGAAGTATTCCTACGCTTGTATTAATGAATAAAACCACAGAAGTTGCTCGAATGAGCGGTGCATTACGCGCTCCTGAATTGCAGCAGTGGCTAGATCAACAACTTCAAACGAATTTCGGGAGCTAAGGTGTCAGAAGCTTATACCAAACCAGAAGGAATTTTATCCTTACAAACGATTGCCATGCCAGCAGATACAAACTGGAGTGGTGATGTGTTTGGTGGGTGGATCGTGTCACAAATGGACTTGGCTGGAGCAATTCACGCAGAGCGTTTTAGTCGTGGACGCTGTGCCACGATTTCCATTAATCAGATGACCTTTTTGGTTCCAGTAAAAGTAGGCTTTGTCATTAGCTGCTATACCAAAATCTTAAAAGTAGGTAATACGTCTATTCAAATGCAAATTGAAGTTTGGGATAGTCATGATGATTCTCGTGCTCCAATTCGTATTACCGAAGGTGTTTTTACCTTTGTCGCTGTTGATGTAAAAGGTAATAAGCGTCAGATTCCAGAAGAAGCGAAACAAAAGTTTTTAGAAACTCAATAAAATATTTAAAGCCTGAATATAAGTATTCAGGCTTTAATTTCTATCACTAAAACATTGTATTAGAGTTTTTACTTTGCTCTGGAATGTTTTGTATCACATCCCAATGCTCTACAATTTTTCCATTTTCTACACGGAAAATATCAATAATTGCTCGGCCTCGGTCTTTTTTGTTTTCAGTCGAATGGACATGTAAAATGACAAGATTACCTTCAGCAATCGTACGTTTAATCTCATTTTTAGCTTGTGGATTTTTTTGGAATTTCTCAGTGAAGAAATTAACAAAAGGAGCCTTCCCATCAGGAACGTTGGGATTGTGCTGGATATATTGATGACCAATATAACGGTCGGCATATTCTTTAACTTGATGTTTTAAAAAGACACCTTCATAAAAGTCGACTACTATTTTTTTATTTTGAGCACTTATTTTATCGATTGTTTCAGTTTTTGATTGAACAATTTTATTGGTTTTATTTGTGGGGTCGGCAGCGTAAGTCGTAATTGATGTAAATATGAAACTAGTAAATAACGAGGATAGAATCAATATTTTTTTCATTGTGACCTCAAGATATAAAATTGTAGTTTTTATATCTTGAGGTAAATAACAATCTAAAAATATTTTAGATTAGTTATCATTTCTTACGTTTAGGTAACCATGCCCAAAGCATTTGGCATTGGATTGGTTCATTACCTGCATCATCAATAACTGTCACTGGAATAACAAGTTCACCTTTCTCATGATCAGCAATATATTTTTGCTGTTCTGTAGAGAGGGTAGCTGTTGCTGTTAAACCGCCTTCAACCACTTTTAAATAATCAACGTGCAATGATTTGATTAATAAAATGCGGTTATCAGGAATATGTAAACCCGTTAAAAAACCTGTCGCAGTCTCTGCCAAAAGTGCCATTGCAGCAGCATGCACACCTTTAATATGGTTCTGCATGTTTTTCTGGTTTTCTAAGCGAACAGTCACATGGTTTACATCTACTTCCAGATAGCGAATATTGGCTGTACCCACCATTGGCACAATACGGCCAAATGCCTTGCTCCAAAGCGTACTCCGAACACCTTTAGGAAATTTTGAAGTCGCTTTTACCAGTTTTAATAGTCGATTGGATTGAGACATGGGATTACCTTAACTTTGAATGTCGCTAAAAGATATTAATCTTTAAAGTTATTAAACTGTAATGGCACACCGAATTGTTGTTCACGTAAAAAAGTCATGACTTGTTGCAAAGTGTCACGTTTTTTATCGGTCACACGGATTTTGTCGCCTTGAATAGAAGATTGCACTTTAACGCCGCTTTCTTTAATGGCTTTATTAATTTTTTTTGCTGTATCAGAGTCAAGACCATCTTTAAGCTTAATCACTTGTACAAAATTTTTACCTGAAGCAGCCGCCTTTTGTGGATCAAGTGCTTGCACATCAATTTTACGTTTATAAAAATGGTTTTCTAACATGTTATAAACTTGTTCACACTGGAAATCACTTTCTGTGCTGATTTTGATCTCTTTATTTTTTTCGTTTAGTTCGATAGAAACATCGTGACCACGGAAGTCAAAGCGTGTTGCAATCTCTTTTTGTGTGTTTTGAACCGCATGATTAACTTCAAATAACTCTAATTCAGAAACAATATCGAAAGAAGGCATAGTTTAGACCTTTACAAAGTGAAAGAATATTTGAGATGCTAAGAGGGTTTTCTTCATTTGCCAAGTGTTGTTTACATCAAAGGAGTGCACAATGATCCGTAAACAAGAAATTACAACATTTGAGTTCCCAGAAAATGCTGTTATCTGGGATGTCCGTGATTCAAGTGCTTATGCAGAAGGGCATGTTAAAGGTGCGGTAAGTCGCCCGATTAATGATTTAAATGCTGATATTTTGAACCAGGTCGCTGCGGATCAGCCGATTTATATTTTATGTGGTGGTGGTAGCAAAGCTCCTCGTGCAGCTGAGAAACTAGAAGACTTAGATGCCTCGCGTGAATATGTCGTGCTGATGGGGGGGACGCGTGCAGCTCGTGACGCAGGTTTACCTCTAGAGCAGGGCGCATAAAAAAAGCACCTTCGGGTGCTTTTTTATTGGAACTAAATTTTCTCAAGTGCACTATTGAGATTTAAAATACGGTTTCTTGGGTTTAACTTTCTTTTGAAAGCGCTCAGCACTTAATTTCTTTAATAGACTTTCCGGAACAGGACAAGTCTCACCCAACATTTGGGCAACAAGTACTTCACTGCAAAGTGGCGCAAATAAAAAGCCCTTTGAACCTAAACCTGCAAAGGTAGAAATACGACTTTCACTCTGCATTTTTCCAACTACTGGGAAATAATCTGGACTTTGAGCACGAACCGCTGCTCGACCTTGCCATTGTTCTACAGGTGGTAATTGTTTTGCATATGTAGGGAAGATACTGTGGATTAATTCAAAGTTATGCACATGGTCGTCAATGAGTACGTTTTGATCTTCTCTGTTCGGGTAGAAAGATGCCCCTAAAATGAGTTGAGAAGAGTTAAGCTGCATGCAGTAGCCACCATAGCTATACGCTTCGTGTAAAGGTAAAGGTGCAAAAGAATTATTAACCCAGCTCACTTGTCCACGTATTGGCTTTAAAGGGGGATAGTTCTCAAATAAAGCAGCACTTTCTCGGGCACAGCACACCACAACATGATCTGCCTCTGCAATGATTTCTTCATTTGTTTTCAATTGAACTTTATTTTCAAAAGAAACAAGTGCTGTGATATTGGCAATTTTTAATTCAATACCTGAATGCTGCAAAATTTCATCACGTAACTGGTGTGGAGAAACTGCTCCGGCCTCGCTTAATACAATGTGTGGATAGTCCGATTCAAGTGAGCTTGTTTGATGCGTAACAATATCAGCAGGATATTGATCAGCAAGATCGAGAAGATCTTGGGCATTTTTTAATGCCATTTGCTGTATTTGAATTGGGCGAAATGCTTGAAAGTTTTTATAGAAATTCAGCGCATGTTGCCAGCTTAAAGTCATCAGGTGCTCATGACTTTGTTCAATTGGGCATAGTTTTGGATTGAGCAATGCTAAAGGGTTGCCAGAAGCTCCTGATAAAGGCGCTGTACGCTCGAATAGAGTAACTTGGTGCCCACGTTCAGCAAAAGCCCATGCTGTGCTTAAACCAGCAATCCCTGCGCCAATAACGGCAATATGCTGCTGTGTAAAATTGAAAGTATGGTTATCTGGTTCTAGTGCGGTGTCTTCACTTAAAGGTGCTCTCCAAACTGCTTTAAGCATTTCACGTTTATGCCCGAAGCCACGAGGACGTGAAATATCAACGCCATGAGCTTTTAGTCCACGTTTGAGAATACCAGCTACACTAAACGAGGCAAAGGTAGTGCCATAGTCAGAAAGACGTACAATATTGTTTAAAACGTTTTGTTCCCACATATCTGGATTACACGAAGGTGCAAATCCATCTAGGAACCAAGCATTCACTGCTTTCGTTTTTACCATACTTGGAAAAATATCTTGTGCATCTCCTAGCCATAGATCGATGCTAAAACGTTCTTCTGGAAAACTTAAACGATGGCATCCTGCAATAGGCAAGGGATATTGTTCAATAAGTTGTTTCGCAAATGGCTTAAGTTCATCCCATACATTGAGTGCACGGATGAGATCTGCTTTGCTTAAAGGAAATTTTTCTACGCTAATTGCATGTAAATGGCTGTGGTTATGGGGACGGACCTGCTGCCAAAGCTGCCAGAGTGCAAGAATATTTAAACCAGTACCAAATCCGGTTTCTCCTACACTAAAATATTCAAAGTCTTGTAAATTGGCTAATCGTTCTGATAGGTCATTGCCATTTAAAAATACATGTCTTGTTTCAAGCAGACCATTATCTTTAGAAAAATAGACATCACCAAATTGTTTGGAAATGGGAACTTCAATACCATCAATAGATTCCCAATCCAGCTCAGCAGTTTGTATACGGTTTGATTTGTTCATTCGGTTTAATAAGTCGCTCAGAATTACCACTGACGACGACGTTTGGTGTAAACATAACTCGCAATAAAGAAGCCAAGCAGTACGCCACCTGCAAGAGTTACTGCGCCATATAAGAACATTTGAGCACTACGTTCACTTTGTAAAACTTGTACCTGAACAGACAAGTTATCATTCTTTAGCTGTAACTCTTGGTTTTGTGCAAGTGCTTCAAGGTTTGCATGTTCTAGCTGTTTTAGACGAGATGCTTGATCTTGAACTAAAGCTTTGATTTTTGCATCTTGCTGTTGCTTATTTTTTGCGATTTGTTCTGCTGTAAGCGGCTGTGTTGTAGCTGCCGCTGTTGTAGCGGTTGGTTTAGCTACAGTTGCAGAAGTAGGCGCTGGTTTAGCTGCCTGAGTTGAAGGCACAGTGGGTGGTGTTGCTGGTGTCGCAGCAGGTTCAACTGCTCCGGCAGTTGAACAGATCAAACACAAGCCAAGAAAGCTTTTGGTTGCAAGCTGCATGCGTTTACCCTTTTGGAAATGCTTTATTAAACGGTTTGACATCAATATGGCTATAAATGCCTTCTTTCAAAAATGGTTCTTCTTTTAACCATTCATCTAAAGCTTCACGGCTATCAAACTCTACAATCATGGTACTACCATAAAAACCAGCTTGAGGATCATTCGGGTCTTTTGGCATAGCTCCAGCGGCAACAAGACGACCTTCATCATCAAGTTTTTGTAAACGTTCGATATGTTGAGGGCGTACTGCTAAACGTTTCTCTAGAGTTCCTTCGTTATCGGTACAGCTTAGAACAAAAAAAGGCATGTCGTATCTCTATAATCAAACCGAAATCACATTAAGCTTCTGGTGACTTAAAATGTTTACGTAAAATAATGAACTGAATAATGATAAATGAAAACATGACAATCATGTCACCAAATGCAGTAAATTCGCCCCAATATTTTCCGCCGTGAAATAAAAACGCGAAGAAAACATGTAAACCAGACATTACGACAAACATGGCAGCCCAAGCAAAATTTAAATTTTTCCAACCTTTTTCAGTTAGGTCTAAAATTGGGTCGAATAAACGTTTAATAAGAGGTTTACGTTCTTTACCAAACCAAGGTGAAACCAAGAAAGCACCAGCAAATACTAAGTTCAAAATCGCAGCTTTTAAACGAATATAAAAATCATCGCTTAACATGAGTGTAATGCCACCAAAAATAACTGTCATAAACAGTACAATCCACTGCTGTTTATCTAAACGGAATTTTTGGATGACAAACAAAGCACCATACACGACAAGCATTGAAATAATTAAGCCTGTTGTGGCGACCAGAATATTATTGTTATTTACACCGCCAGCGGAACCGATCAGTTTAAGCAAGGGGTGATGTGCGTTCGCAGGATCAACAGTTTTATATAAATAGAAGAAAATAATTAATGGAACAAAGTCCAGAAGTGCTTTCATGTTAGAGTATCTGATCAGGTTTGGTGAATGGCATAGTATAAAAGATGCAAGGCATAGATTTACATACACATAGCAATATTTCTGATGGAACTTTGTCTCCGGAATTGCTGGTGCAAGCTGCTGTGGATGTGAAGCTGCATACCTTGGCGCTCACTGATCACGATACAATGGATGGCTTACAGCGTGCAAAGAAAGCAGCACAAGCCCATGATTTAAAAATTATTTCTGGTGTCGAGATCTCAAGCCAATGGTCTAGGCCAAGCACAAAAAAAAGCTATGGCGTGCATATTGTGGCTTTAAACATGCAAGATGAAGCACCAATTTTGGAAGCATTAGAACAACAAAAAAGAATTAGAGCACAAAGAGCAGAAGTTATTTGTGAACTATTAAAAAAGTGTATTGGCTTTGATATTTATCAAGATGTACTCGATAAAGTTGAAAATCAGCCAGATCGTATTACCAGAACCCACATTGCCAAAACCTTGGTTGAAAAGAATGTGGTGAGCCGTCCTCAACAAGCTTTTGACCGTTTTTTAAAGGAAGGTAAACGCGCCTTTGTAAAGTTTGAAGGCTTGGGTTTACAAGAAACGGTTGAGGTCATTCATAACAGTAAAGGCTTGGTAGTTTTAGCTCATCCAACTCGTTATGACCTATCGGCAACCAATACGCGTTATTTGATTGAGTTATTTGCGAGTTGTGGTGGTGACGCCGTAGAGTTACCGCCGCCTGTAGATCCTTTGTCTACTCGCCAAATGATTGATCGTATGATTGATCAGCATCATTTGGCTGT
Source organism: Acinetobacter sp. ABJ_C1_1 (assembly GCF_044684115.1). NCBI lineage: Bacteria > Pseudomonadati > Pseudomonadota > Gammaproteobacteria > Moraxellales > Moraxellaceae > Acinetobacter > Acinetobacter sp. ABJ_C1_1. The sequence continues at coordinate 12,081 of NZ_JBITPU010000010.1, forward strand.
TTCAATTGGCAGTGACTTTCATGGAGAAAATATGCCATGGATTAAATTGGGTAACACCCCTAAACCAAAGACTGACCAGCAGGGTATTTGGGAACGTTTTCTCTAATAGTGCTCTAAAGCAAGTTGTTATCTTGAGCTTGAATTGGAGGAGGTGTTGGTTTACCCAGCGTTCCTAAAAGTTCAATTTCGATACTACGCACCATGGCATCTAAAGGTAAGTCATTACTTTGAGTACCGAAAGGCTCTTCGATTTCAGAGCTTAGAGCATCTAGACCTAAGAATGTGTATGCCAAAATTCCGACCAGTAAAGGTGTTGCTAATCCAAGCAATGAACCAAGACTAAACGGCAACATAAAACAGAAAAAATAGACAGTGCGATTGAGCAAAACTGAATAGGCAAATGGAATAGGTGTATTGGCGATTCGGTCACAACCAGTTTGTACTACACTTAAATCTGAAACATTTTTATTCATTTGTGCATAGATGATGTCAGAGATTTCACCCTCTTTAAGTGCTTGTAATAATTCCCAGTGAATGAGGCTCAGTGTGTACTGAGGGGCATTATTTTGCTGATAGAGTTGGGTGAGTGCTTGCTGGCTCATACCACTGGTTTGTATTAACTCAGTTGGGTTCGCTGTCTGACGACGTAAACGATCACGTAATACATTAGCAAAAACAATCACATGTTGAATGACTCGTTCACGACGGGCTTGAGTTAAAATACGACAGTCGCGGTCAAAGTGACGTGAAGTCGCAATGAGTACACCCCATAGTTTCCGAGCTTCCCACCAACGGTCATAACATGCCGTATTTTTAAAGCCTAAAAAAATAGAAAGTACAACGCCAATTAAGGTGAAGCCAACTAAAGGAATTTCTGGAAAACGGTAGAGATTAATATATTCAACCCCACCAATGATTGCCGAAATCAGCATTACCACCCCTAAAGAGGGCAAAATTTTTGGTAATATCGTCCCTCGCCAAGAGAATAAAACTTTAAAAATACTGGGCTGTTCACGAACAATCATTTTATTTTAAACGTCGCTATTTTTGTTTTTGATATTCTAAGCTTAGTGAAGCTTTGTCAATATCATTGAACGGCTATTGTGGTAGGGTTGAGCAGTTGTTGTTCAGCAAATGAAAAGCTACCTTCTGGCGAAATAATAAAATGGTCCAGTAAACGTATTTCAACAAGCTGACAAGCCTGCTGGAGTTGCTCTGTGAGTTTAATATCTTCAGGAGATGGCTGTGCAGAACCAAAGGGATGATTATGTGCTATCACCAGTTGGCAAGCATGTTGTTGTAAGGCATAACGTAAAGTTTGATTCACTGAAACGGCGCAGTGCTGAACTGATCCAAAAAATAACTTTTTAAAATGCAGTTTTCTTAGTTCGGCATCTAAGCAAAGTACTGCGAAGACTTCTTGTTTTTCACCTTTTAATTCATAACGCAGATAATCTAGAACCAAATGAGATGAATGAAGGCTTAGCTCAGTTTGACTAAAATGATAGTCGAGATAGCGCCGTCCAAGCTCTTTTACGGCCAATAATTGGGAATACTTGGTGGCTCCAATACCGTTAAATTGGGCCAACTCATTGAAAGATGCATCGAAAACAGCATTGAGGCTTCCGAATTGTTGAATCAGCAAGCGTGCGAGTTCAACTGCTGAATGTTGGCGTGAACCTGAGCGAAGAAAGATCGCAAGTAATTCAGAGTCAGAGAGGCTTTGAGGGCCTTGTTGTAATAACCGTTCTCTTGGCCGTTCTTGTTCTGGCCAATTTTTAATAGAAGTATTCATATTCCCCAGCAATATTCTGCTTAAAATTTTATTTTGTTTGCCCAATCAATCTTGGGTCTGCGCGTATTTAATGCTATTGTGAGCGCCACTGCAACAGTAAGGTATCCTGTTCGTGAGCTTTGATTTAAGTGTTATTCCTCATAAAAACATTGTTTTAGCCGTTACAGGTGGAATTGCTGCCTATAAGAGTGCCATTTTGGTTCGTCGTCTTAAAGATTATGGTTTCGACGTTCGGGTTGTGATGACACACGGGGCTCAAGCATTTATTACCCCTCTAACGTTTCAGGCTCTTTCGGGAAATCCTGTACATACCGAACTCTTAGACCCTGAGGCTGAAGCTGGAATGGGCCATATTGAGTTGGCTCGTTGGGCTGATTTATTACTGGTTGCGCCTGCAAGCTGTGACACTCTGGCTAAGTTTGCTAATGGTTTAGCAGATGACTTACTCAGTACTCTATTTTTAGCGACTAAAGCACCTGTGTGGGTTGCTCCAGCGATGAACCAGCAAATGTGGGCTGCAAAAGCAACACAACGTAATTTGCAAACGCTAGTTGAAGATGGCGTGCATGTGATTATGCCAGATTCAGGTGAACAGGCTTGTGGTGATGTCGGTTTAGGCCGTATGCCAGAACCTGAAGAAATAGCCCGTCAAGTGGCTGGTTATTTCCATCAAGCCCAACGCGCCATTGCTGAAAAATTTGGTTTATTGGCAGGTAAGCGAGTTGTGATTACTGCTGGACCAACACGTGAAGCGATTGACCCAGTTCGTTATATCTCAAACCATAGTACTGGAAAAATGGGCTTTGCTTTAGCGGCTGCATGTTATGCGGCGGGCGCAAAAGTCACTTTAATTGCCGGACCTGTAAGTTTAGATACACCAAACGGTGTTCAACGTGTCAATGTTGCATCTGCACGACAAATGTTGGATGTTAGCATGAACTCACTTGAGACTGGTTGCGACATTTTCATTGCGACAGCGGCAGTAGCTGATTATCGCGTTGCAGAAGTGGCTGAGCACAAGATTAAGAAAGCAGGGGATGAGCTGAATGTTTCCCTTGTGAAAAATCCGGATATTGTGGCAACCATTGCAGCTCAGGAAAAACGTCCATTTATGGTGGGCTTTGCTGCCGAAACGCAGAATGTTGAAGAATATGCAGCAGGTAAACTGGTTGCTAAAAAACTAGACATGATTGCGTGTAACGATGTTTCTCGTGCTGATATTGGTTTTGCTTCGGATGAAAATGCGATGACTGTTTTCTTTGCTGAAAGCTACCATATGAAAAAGCGTGAGTTAGAAAAAGCATCTAAACAAGAAATTTCTCAACAACTGGTTGAAGCTATTTCGGATGCTTTACGCCGTAAATAAATTTTGAGCTTAATAAAAAAACCGCGAATAAATCGCGGTTTTTTTATATGCCTTGGTTTAACAATCAAGGAATTTCATCTTCAAATTCAGGTTTAACCTGAACGATGAAATCTTGACGGTTAAGACCACGCCACAACGCAAATGCTGTACCGATATAAATCGAAGAGTAAGTACCAACAAAGACACCTACAAACATTGCTACAGAGAACCAGTGTAAGCCATCACCGCCCAAGAACATCATTGCAAGTACAACAAGCAATAAGGTCATTGAGGTATGGATGGTACGGCGTAAAGTCTCAGTTAAAGCAATATCCACGATTTCACGTGGAGTCGCGCCGCGAATCTTACGGAAGTTTTCACGGATACGGTCTGAAACCACGATGTTATCGTTAAGCGAGAAGCCAATCACCGCGAGTACAGCAGCTAAAACTGTAAGGTCAAATGGCCATTGGAATAATGCAAATGCACCAATAATAATGATGATGTCATGGAATAAAGACATTACGGCACCCATCGCGAGTTTAAACTCAAAGCGAATGGTCACGTAGATCAACATTAAGATCAGCGCAAGAGCAACCGCTCCAGCCGAACGAACATAAAGCTCATTACCAACCTGACCGCCTACCGAGTCCACTTTATGAACTTCGGCAGCGTTATTTGGTAATTGCACAGCTTTAGTAATCGCGTTATTAAGATCTTCAACCTTAACTTCTTGTACCGGCATACGCACGAGTAAGTCTTTATTACTACCTAGCGTTTGTACTACTGCATCTTTAAAACCAGCTTTGTCGAGTGCCTGAATAACGTCAGACTGATTTGCTGGTTGTGCATAGTTAAGCTCGGCAGAAACACCACCTGTAAAGTCCAAACCTAAATTAAGACCTTTAGTCGCGATAAAGAAAATACTCGCTAAAGTAATAAGGATCGAGAAGATTGCTGCTGGTTTAGCAATCTTCATGAACGGGATGATTTTTGCATCATCCGGACGACCATATTGTTTTGAAGGCTGTTGAGTCACTTTAGTCATCATAGATCTCCTTAAATGCTCAACTTTTTCAAATTACGGCGTTTACCATAAATGAGCTGTACGATAGCACGTGTTACTGTAATTGCAGTAAACATCGAACATACAATACCAATCATTAATGTTACGGCGAAACCTTTAATCGGGCCTGTACCAATTGCAAATAGAATGAATGCAACAAGGAACGTGGTTAAGTTCGAGTCAAAGATGGTGTTATAGGCTCGATCATAACCCGCCACAATGGCCTGTTTAGGTGAAGCACCCCAGAGCATTTCCTCTCGAATACGCTCACATATCAGTACGTTGGCATCGACCGCCATACCAATGGTAATAACGATACCCGCAATACCCGGTAAGGTGAGGGAAGCTCCTATCCAAGACATCACGGTTAAAATCATTGCCAAGTTAAATACAAGTGCAAAGTTCGCAATTAAACCGAATACGCGGAAGAACACGACCATCCAGATTGCAACAAGTAAGAAACCGATTTGAGTTGAGAGTACACCTTTATCAATGTTTTCTTGACCAAGGCTTGGACCAACAACACGTTCTTCAACGAAGTACATTGGCGCAGCTAAAGCACCAGCACGCAGCATTAATGCAAGTTCAGATGCTTCTTGAGGAGAACTTAAACCAGTAATACGGAAAGTTGAACCTAAAACAGCTTGAACTGTTGCAGCGTTAATTACGACAGACTCTGTATATGGCGTACGAACTTCTGTTTGAGCACCAGTTTTTGGATCTGTAACGTAGCTAATCTTTTGCTTGTTTTCGATGAACAATACCGCCATGCGTTTACCAACAGCATTGCGAGTTGCATCTGACATGAGCTTACCACCAGCACTGTCGAGCGTAATATTTACTTCGGCACCCCCAGAGTCTTGGCTAAAGCCAGAACTTGCATTTTGAACACGTTCACCAGTCAAGATACGGTTACGTTGCAACAAAAGTTGACGACCGCTATCTAAAGATTGATAAGCAAAAACTTCTGTACCCGGAGGTAAAGGTTGACCATTATATTTACCTGTATATGGGTCAATATATTGATCATTTAAGTCAGATACCAAACGGAATTCGAGGTTAGCAGTACGGCCTAAAACACGTTTAGCTTCTGCTGTATCTTGAACACCTGGTAATTCAACGACAATACGGTTGCTACCCTGACTTTGTACTAATGCTTCTGCAACACCAAGTTCGTTAATACGGTTACGTAGTGTTGTTAAGTTCTGATTGACTGCATATGCTTGAATTTCTTGACGACGTACATCGGTATAAGAGAGTTTTAAGGTAGAACCTGTCGTGCTCGCTAATGCCTGTTGGGTATATTCATTACCATTACGGCGTAAAAAATCCATTGCTGCATCACGATCAGCGTTGTCAGCAAATTGAACAGTGATCACATTATTATTTAACGCAAGGTTGTTAAATTTAATTTTGTTTTCACGGAACTGACGACGCAAATCAGTTGCAGAGGTTTCCATACGTTGGGAAATGGCTTTGTCCATATCTACTTCTAGCAAGAAGTGGACACCACCACGTAAGTCCAAACCAAGTTTCATTGGTTTAGCCCCAATTTTTTGCAACCATTCTGGTGTAGTTGGTGCAAGGTTTAGGGCAACAACATATTGATCACCTAAATCACGGCGTAATACTTCTTTTGCTTTTAACTGCGCTTCAGAAGAGCTGACACGCAAGAGGGCAGCATTATTTGTAAAAGTATTATCGTGGCTCGCAATATTTGCTGTTTTTAAAATTTGCTCTGCTTTTTGCACCACACTTTGATCAATTTGGGTACCAGCTTTGGCACCAGAAATTTGAACTGCGGGCTCATCCGGATATAGACTAGGCAGTGCGTATAATGTACTGACTACCAGAACAACCAGAATCAGTAAATATTTCCATGCAGGGTAACGCATTCGCTTTCTTCTTAAATGAAAAAGCCGTGCTAAAGCACGACTGTTTTATGATTAAAGGTTATTTAGAGTGCCTTCAGGTAATACAGAAATTACGCTGGCACGCTGAATTTTTACTTCTACACCACGGTTAAGTTCAACAACCGCATAGTCACCTTCAAGTTTGGTTACTTTGCCCATTAAGCCACCAGCAAAAACAACTTCGCTACCTACACCTAAGCTTTCGATTAAAGAACGGTGCTCTTTTGCGCGTTTTGCTTGAGGGCGCCAGATTAAGAAATAGAAGATTGCAACGAATACAACAATCATCAAAATGTTTGGCAAAAGACCCGGGCTTTGGGCTGCTGCTGGAGCTGCATGTGCAGTAGAAATGAACAAGCTCATTTTAATTTCCTAAAGTTAAAAAATATGAGTCAGATACCTGACATAATCCTAATTCGTTTTGCAATTTACCTTGTCTTGCGGTTGAGCGCAAATCTCGCTTATTCATCGACAGGGCAAGGTGGAACTTCTAATCCGCGGCGGGCATAAAAGTCCTGAACAAATTCATCAAAAGTGCCATTATCTAATGCATCACGCATACCTTCAGTTAAACGTTGGTAATAACGTAAGTTATGAATGGTACCAAGCATAGATGCTAACATCTCTCCACATTTTTCAAGATGGAACAGATAAGCACGGGTAAAGTTCTTACATGTGTAGCAATCGCAGTGTGGGTCAAGAGGCCCTTGATCATGGCGATATTTACTATTACGAATACGTACCAGACCATCAGTGACAAAATAATGACCATTACGTGCATTACGAGTCGGCATTACGCAGTCAAACATATCGACACCACGGCGCACCGCTTCAACGATATCTTCAGGTTTACCTACGCCCATTAAGTAACGAGGTTTGTCCGTTGGCATTTTGTTTGGAAGATAATCTAAAACTTTGATCATCTCTTCTTTTGGTTCACCTACAGATAAACCACCAATTGCATAACCATCGAAACCAACTTCAAGTAAGCCATTTAAAGATTCATCACGTAAGTCTTCATACATGCCGCCTTGAATAATGCCGAATAAGGCATTTTTATTTTTAAGCTCATCGTGGTGATGCGTTTTACAACGCTTTGCCCAGCGTAAAGAAAGCTGTAATGATTTTTGTGCTTCTTCGTGTGTTGCAGGGTACGGTGTACATTCATCAAAAATCATGACGATATCAGAGTTCAATACATGCTGAATTTCCATTGAAATTTCAGGCGATAAAAACACTTTTGAACCATCAATCGGAGAGCGGAAGGTAACACCTTCTTCCTTAATTTTACGCATAGCGCCAAGACTAAATACTTGGAAGCCGCCAGAGTCAGTCAAAATTGGCTTATTCCATTTAATAAAGTCGTGCAATCCGCCGTGTTGCTTGATTACTTCAAGGCCCGGGCGCAAATATAAATGAAAGGTATTACCTAAAATAATTTGTGCCTGAATATCTTCGATATCACGTGGCAACATGCCTTTGACTGTACCGTAAGTCCCCACTGGCATAAAAACAGGTGTTTCAACAACACCGTGTTCTAAAGTTAAACGACCACGACGGGCACGACCCGACTGACCTAATTTTTCAAACTTCATCTAAAAATCCTGAACAATAGCAAGCAATACCGTAGGGCAGTGCAAGGGCGAAAAAACAGTTCGCTGCTAAATAGGGGCTGTAACATTATGAGCTTTAAACGGGAAGACCAATTTAAAAACACAAATAGCCCTAAAAATAAGAGGGCTATTTTCCTTGATTCTGCCAAGTAGTTCTACTACTAAATGTAGCTGGCTATAAAATAGGTCAATTTTCCGATTGAATGACCACTTTTTTATTTAGACTAAAAGTTAGGTTTGTAGTCAAAATTGTCTGTAGCCAAATTATCGCGAAAAGGACGAATTGCTTTTTTAGATAACGTCATTGTATTAATCAGGTTATTTGGGAACACTTCAATCTGGTTGTTAAATACTTCAACATTGCGGTTAAAAATGCTGATTGCCGCGCCAACATTTTCGTTTTGTTCCTGAATATCGTCCATCATTTTGCTATAGAGCGTATCTGCTTTTAGTTCAGGATAGTTTTCAACCACGACATTTAGGCTACGGATCAGCTCTTTGCTCATTTTTTCAATCTGCTGTAATTGAGCAATATCAGTATGATCGACATTTAAACTTAGAATTTGCTGACGTAAAGCAGTCACTTTCTCTAAGGTCGATTTCTCGAACTGAGTATATTGATTGAGAGTAGTTTCTAATGCTTCAAGTGTTTTTACTTTTTGGCGTTCGAAATTTGCAACCTCTGCCCAAGCACGTTTGGTCGCGTTAAAATAACGCACAATGTTGTTACGAATGTGGATGCCCCACGCAATCAGTACGACGAAAATCCCCAAAAAAATGAATAAGCCTTTCATTTTCACTCCTCTTATTTTTATTCTCTCATTGAACCTTTTAACTTCTTATTTAATAAGTTGCCAGTTCGGCACTACGAGAGATTTATTTAATTAAATTAAGCATGAATTGTTGAAATTTTTCATATTGCGGCATGGTCATGGTACGTAAATGTCCACGTAATGCTGGAATATCATGAATTTCACTACGTTTACTGGTGGTTTGAAAAAGATCTTGCTCACCGAGATAACATAATATTTGCTCTTCATGATGATAAATTAAATCACCGTTAAAATGTTGAAAAAAATCATGAAGTTTTAAAGTTAGACTTGGGCTAATTTCTTTAGCTAACTGGTGTTGGTCAGTACCGAAAATATTGAGCTCTTGGTTAATCAGAATGTCAGTACTTTGCCATTCGCTTAAGTACGGTGCAAAAAAGCGAGAACGTTGATTACTTACGGCTATACCTAAGGCTGGTATTTGAAAAATAAAAGCACCCCATAAATCTTTATGAATCTCTTTTATTATTTTTTTATCGCTGTTCTGATCTTGAAGTATAGGTAAATTATTTACATAGTGATATTTAAATAGCAGGACTTGATGATCTGTAATGCCATCATTCCATGTCACTGAAGCAAACTCAGTAATTTCATTCGCTTCATTGCCTCGATTAAACAATGGGAAATATTGTTTTAGTCTGCTTAAGACTAAAATGGGTTGAGCTTGAATTGGAAGATAAGCTGGTAACTGCTGAAACTGCAGGCCATAACGTAAAGCAGTCATACGCTGTTCTAAATAATGAATAACTTCGGTTAAAGGCTTTTGCGGTTCATAGAGTAAGTAGGCCAGAAAACCAGTTAAAAATGCCCATAAGAGACTCCAAATATATTGAATATGAGGATGAAAAAAATATCCAAATAATAGTGTCGTAATACTGCAAATACCTAACAAATACGGCAATACATTAACAAAACGAAGGTTATGATCTTCACGCCATGGATGTAACGCATTTAAGAGCTCCTGATCTGTTTGTGACTTTTGTCCCGCGTCCCAAAGTCGAGCAATATTACGAAAGACCTGTGTATTTTTTTTACGTCTTATATGAAGTGCTTGTTGTACGGTATCAATTGGCATGAAGGTAATGAGTTGATTATCATAAAGTGCTAAGCCTAGATTATCTTTTAAATTGAAAGAGATAAATAGAAATAAGTTTTAAATAAATAATTACTTTTATGACTTCGGCATTTGAGTTTCATCAATGAAATGCTGCAATATATTTGCAAACTGCTCAAACTCTGGCATTGAAAGTGTTTCAAGACATTCAGTAAGCTCACGTACACTAGTGCCATATAAACTTTGCTGACGTAAAAGATTTACATTACAGAGCCAACATAATGCAGATGTTTCAGGGTGTACATAGAAGTCCCCCGGAAAATCTTCCAACATTTTTTCTAATAATAACAAACGGTCAGGGCTTAGAAATTTTACTAAGTCCAACTCATTAATTCCACTTTGTTGGTATTTTTGATTAAAACGAATATCACTTGACTCCCAAGCTACTCCTAAGCGGCAAGCCTTTTGCTGTTGACTTGAAATGCTGACTCCGCGAACTGGAAAACTCTCTAAAATGATACCGTATAAATCATAGCTAACATCTTTAAGTTCCCAACTGCCTTTTGAGTTATAGGCCATCTCTCGATTGATATAATGATATCTAAAAATTTTATAGGGATGAGTTGTTTTTCTTACTTGCCACTTGCCGTGTACTGCTATTAGGACTGAATTTTGTTGATTACCTAACTTAAATAATGGAAAAACTGAAGCAGGTGTGCCTTCTTCCGGCAAATTATCTTCGGTTGCAAATTTAAAATTATATTTATGTTCATAATAATAAGTTTGGATATCTTGAAGCAGACAATTAAGTTCGGCAGTCGATGCTCTATGATGAAAGCCATAAAAGATCGCAAGAATCGCAAAAGGGAAGAAATAGATCGAAATAAAAAAGCCTAAAGCCATACAAACTAAGGCAAAGATTGTAGCATTCCAAAAAATATAATTTCGTATACCAAGCTGTTGTGTACCTGTCCAATTCTTTAATGAATGAATAAGCAGCTCAGGTGGTAATTCCTGATTAAGTAAATTTCTTAACGCTTCAATATTTTTTAAAGTAATTTTGTTGTGCGTATTTTGATTATCAAAAGTATTTCGAACTTTCTGGAAGATAGGATTCATAAATTTTTTTATTAATTAAAATAGTATCTAGATCAGCTGGATTAAACCTCGAATTAACTTATAAGGTTTAACCCAGCTTTAATTTTTAAACTTCTAATTTATCAATCAACATTGCATCGCCATAACTAAAGAAACGATAGCGGTTTTTAACTGCATGTTCGTAAGCAGCCAAAATATTGTCTCGATTCGACAATGCTGATACCAACATGAGTAGGGTAGATTCAGGTAAATGGAAGTTAGTAATTAAACGATCTACAATACAGAACTCATAGCCCGGATAGATAAAGATCTGCGTATCACCATTCCACGCTGCGATTTTTCCGCCGTGTGCTTGAGCTGCACTTTCTAAGGCACGTGTTGCGGTTGTACCGACAGCAATTACTTTATTGCCGCGCGCTTTTGTCGTCAAAATCAAATCAATAGTTTCTTGGGGAACGTCGCACCATTCACTGTGCATAACATGATTGGTAATGTCATCAGTACGGACAGGCATAAATGTGCCAGCGCCGACGTGTAAAGTCACAAAAGATTTTTGAACATTTTTTTGCTCTAACTTTGCTAGTAACTCTTCGTCAAAGTGCAGGCTCGCAGTTGGTGCAGCCACACTGGCAATTTTCTCAGGGTTATGGAAAACCGTTTGATAGCGTTCAGTGTCAATTTCTTCTGCTTCACGGTTAAAGTAAGGCGGAATAGGTAACTGACCATATTGCTCAAGTACAGGCAAAATTGGCTGCGAAAACTCAACGACAAATAAGTTTTCGTGACGGCCACGCACAATCACAGGAATATTATCTGCACCTACATAAAGCTCGGCACCAGCTTTAGGCGAGTTACTCGATTTGATATGACAATACGCAGTAGTGTGGTTCAACATACGTTCAACCAAAATCTCAATCGCACCTCCTGTCGAGCGTTTTCCTTTAAGTCGAGCTTTCATGACTTTGGTGTCATTCAGCACCAACAAATCACCTTCTTCAAACAGATCGATAATGTCTGTAAACATGTGATCGTGATATTGACCCTTCGAGTCTAAGTGCAACAAACGCGAAGCACTACGTGATTCAAGAGGGTAACGGGCAATAAGTTCATCAGGTAATTCAAAGGAAAAGTCAGACAGTTGCATATTTGAGAAAAAACACCGCAAAAATTGGGCCTAGTATAAACTTTTTCGCTTTTTTATGGCTGTGCTTCTGATCTAAATCATGAAAAATGTTTAAATGATCTAAAAGTGAACGATAATATTCACTTAGGGTTTGACAAGTTTTACAAACGCGCTAATATACGCAACACAAACATACTTCCTCTCCCGAGGTGGTGAAATTGGTAGACGCGGCGGACTCAAAATCCGCTGTCAGAGATGACGTGTCGGTTCGAGTCCGACCCTCGGGACCAAATTCAGAATCGTAAGATTCTACGAAAACCCCTAAACTAACGGTTTAGGGGTTTTTTGTTGGTCTAATTTTTATTGTAGAAAGTTTAGAAAAGCTTAGATACTATTATGCGTCAAGACTTTATAATAAATTTGGGGGTTTATAGTGAATGCTTCTACTGATGAAAATGAACAAATTAAAACTACAGCCATAAACAGTTTAATAGAAAACCAAAAAAAAAATAGAAGAAGTATTTAACCAGTTAATCAAAGGTTATAGTTTTCTAAACATAAATAGTGAATCTAATAGTTTGCCACTTTTTGAAGGCATACGAGATGCATTTATAACAGATATAAATGAATTAATTCAGAGACTAAATAGTCTAGAAAAAATCGATTCAGCATCTTTAAATTTTATTATAAGGAAAACTCAAAATAATGAAGAAACTCTCAAAGACCTAGAGAATCTTATTAGTAATAATAACTTTATAGATAAAATTTGGGAGAATCAATTGATACTTTCGATTCTAACCTTACTGATATGAAAGCTTATACAGCGAAAATTGATATTGAACAACAATTTAAAAATTATAGACGAGATGCTAATAAATTAATTAATGAGCTTCGAGATAATCGGAATGAGCTGGAGCATAAAATTGAGCAAGTCGATATAATTAATAATGATTTAAAAAATAAGAAAGTACATGAGATTTTCGCTGATGATTCTGAAAAGTTCAAAAAACTTGCAAAGAGATATGAAATTGCATTCTATATAGCCTTAGCCTTCTTATTTTTATATTTCTTTGGTTGGTATGTTGAAATTAACACAAATAATTTTAAGTTCAAGTTGGCTGAGCAATTTTATGAAAATCATTCAGCTATATTCTATATCCAAAAAATTTCATTATTAGTTCTATCGACAACACTTGCAGCTTTTCTTTTAAAACGTTCTTTTATGAACCGTCGTTTGGCAGATGAAGCGTATCGCACCGCTAAAGAGTTAGACGCATTACCACGTTATATGGAAGGGATGCCAGACGAAATGAAAGAAAAGATTCGCTTTGACCTAGCTTATAAATATTTTGGCAATGGTATACATCATGAAAGTTATACGGGGGGTGAAAACTTGATGCACGAGAATATTAAAGCTAATACCGATTTTATTAAAGCTGTAAAAGATTTAAAAATGCCTGATAGTGGAAAAGCTGATTCAGAAGGTAAATAGTTTAAAAAGGGGATATTTCATGAAAAGTTGGGAACGTTGTTACGTGGAATTTTTAGTTCGTATTGCTGAGCCTTTGGGGAGAACTCCTTGAGCACTGATGCTCAACAAGAATATCATTTCCGCATTCTTCACATTCAGTAAGCGAAGGAAGGCTAAACTCTTTTGCTTAAACTTCAACCTGTTTAAATTGTAATGGTCAAAAATTTAAAGCTAAATTCTATCTTTTTTATATAATTCTGAACTCGCATTTGTATCATCTTACAACTCTCCAGCTTCAAACATTTGTTGTATTTTTCTCAAGCAAACCCACTTTATGTATCTGAAAACCTTTAATTGAAACTTCACATTTCTATTTCGAAAAGAAAGTTGCTCTTTTAATGTACTGTGTTAAAGTTTGTATTAGATCATAATGATTATAAGTACATTTCTCAAAGAGCGGTTCCGACTAACAACGACAAAATCTGTGAGGCGGGCATGACACAGCGATTAGAACTACATCAGGTCGAGCAATTAAGTGCTTGTAGAATATCACTATTACTTGGATTAAATGCCGAGCAGAATTACATTGAGCAATTTTTCCGGTTTAGTGTTCGCCTGTTGAAGTGTCAAAAAGCTTTGCTTACTTTTAATCAGGAACCTTATTTTTGGCATCACTGTTCTGAAGGTATGACTGCCATTTCATTTAAACCTTCAAGACACTTAAAACAATGTTTTGCTAAACAACAGGTGATTCATCACGATCATCCTTCTTATCAAAATTTAATCAACTATTTAAAAGAGCTTAATATTGACTGTGGTCGTGCCTTAGCTGTCCATTTGGTGCAACCCGACCAGACTTCTATGGGATTTGCAGTTTTCTTTGATGATGATGAAACCACTTTCGAAAATGATCAAATTCAGTTGTTGCTCGATTATTGTTCTAGTTTTATGCAACAAGTCGAGTTGAAATTTAATTATGAAGAATTAAATGAACTCTATGAGCAGCAAGTCGCGCTTAACTCCAGTAAAACAAAGTTCTTTTCTATTATTTCGCATGACTTGCGGGCGCCATTTCATGGCTTGTTAGGTTTCTCCGAAGTGTTAGCTAAAGAACGTGAAACACTGGATGAATCGAGTATTCAAAATATTGCTGACTATTTATATGATACTTCTCAATCGACCTATAACTTACTTGAAAGCTTATTAACATGGGCGATGGCAGAGGGTGGACGTTTTGTTTATCACCCAATTAATTTTAAGCTTAGACAAGTCAGCAATATTGTTTGCGATGTGCTGCATACGTTGGCTTTAAAGAAAAATATTGAATTGGTAAACGCGGTTTCCGAAGATTTAAAAATCTATGCCGATATCAATATGATGACTTCCGTGATTCAAAACTTGGTGTCAAATGCATTGAAATTTACCGATGTTGATGGCTCTGGCAAAGTGTTCATTGAAGCGAAGCAGGTAGGCACAAATGTCGAAATCACTGTACGTGATACAGGTCTTGGCATGAGTGAACAACAAATGGCAAATTTATTCCATCCGCGTATTACAGCGAGCTTTAAGGGAACAGCAGGTGAAAAGGGCGCGGGATTAGGTTTAAGTTTATGTAAGCGGTTTGTCGAGATTAATCAGGGTAAGATTAGCGTGAATTCCCAAAAGGGTATTGGAACGACATTTAAAGTTTTATTACCTTCTGCCCAAGAAGTTCCCGAACTCCATGTAGAAGAACAAAACACATCGGAAGCAAAATTAGTTTAATCCCTTTTCCTATTACTACGTGAACTGCTATAACTAAAAAGAGAGTCTGAGGAAAAGAGCTTTTTTATATGAATGCGGAGCAGTTACAAAAAACATTGCGTGCTAGTCAGTACGCGGAACAAGTTTTGGGGTTACATCAGGCTGTTTTAGAACAAGATTATCAACTAGATCAATTTGCTGCACCGCTCTCAACTGATCAGATTTATCAATTTGTAGACACCATACTCGATGGTATTGCCGATGAAACAACTTGGATGCGTGCACTTCGCATTTTACGCAGTCGTTTCATGTTTCGTTGGATTTGGCAGGATGCCAATCAACTCACCGATGTTGTCACACTCACACGCGAACTTTCAGATTTTGCAGATGCCAGTATTTGTGCAGCAAAAGCTTTTGCTCGTGTAGCACTAGTTGCTAAACACGGTGAACCGTTAAGTTATTCAGGCAAAGTTCAAGATCTGATTGTGGTTGCCATGGGTAAGCTTGGTGCACAAGAGCTTAATTTATCGAGTGATATCGACCTGATTTTTGCCTTTGATGAGCAAGGTGAAACCAATGGTCGCAAATGTATTGATGTACAGCAGTTCTGTATTTTGTGGGGACAAAAACTTATTTATTTACTCGAACATATCACCGCAGATGGTTTTGTGTTTCGAGTAGATATGCGCTTACGTCCTTGGGGTGATGGCTCCGCATTGGCGATTAGTCATGCAGCTTTAGAAAAATATTTAAGTCAGCATGGCCGTGAATGGGAACGTTATGCCTGGATTAAAGCGCGTGTTGTGACTGGCGGTAAAGAAGGGCAAGACTTGTTAGAAATGACACGGCCTTTTGTATTCCGCCGTTATGTCGATTACACCGCTTTTGCTGCCATGCGTGATATGAAAGCGATGATTGAGCGCGAAGTATTGCGCCGCCATATTGAGGATGACATTAAACTTGGAGCGGGTGGTATTCGCGAAATTGAGTTTATTGTTCAAGTCTTCCAGCTTATTTACGGCGGATCTAAACGTGAGTTACAAGACCGTCAGTGCTTAGTCAGCCTTGAGCATATTGGTGAGGCGGGTTTGTTAGAAAAACAAGCCGTTTTAGAGCTTGAAGATGCTTACCTGTTTTTACGTCGTGTTGAACATGCGATTCAAGCGCTCAATGATCAGCAAACGCAACTATTGCCAGAAGAAGTTGACCTAAGACAACGCATTATAGATACCTTAGGTTTCGCTAGCTGGAATGAGTTTCTTGATGTTCTTAATGAGAAACGTCAAAAAGTAAAAGTTCAATTTAAGCAACTCATTGAAGATACCAGCTCTAATGCAGCAACCGAGAACTTTGGACAGTTAGAACAACAGCTAGATGAAGTGCTAGATGACAATGCTAAAAATCTGATTCATGAGTTCTGGCATGGCCATGCACTTAAAAAACTTCCTTCAAATGCTGTGCAACGCTTGAAAACGTTTTGGCCTCATTTGATTGAAGCGATCTTACAGTCTGAACAACCACAAACTGCATTATTGCGTTTAATGCCGCTGATTGAATCGGTTATGCGTCGAACCGTGTATTTGGTGATGCTGATTGAAAGTAAAGGGGCATTACAACGCTTAGTGAAAATGGCGACGGTGAGTCCGTGGATTTGTGAAGAGCTAACGCAATATCCGGTGCTACTGGATGAATTTTTGTCGATGGACTTTGAATTACCAAAGCGTAAGGATTTGGAAGACTCATTACGTCAGCAATTGCTTCGCATCGAAATTGATCAAGTTGAAGACCAAATGCGGGTACTTCGCTTGTTTAAAAAGAGTAATGTGCTCACGGTCGCTGCAAGTGATGTATTAGCTGAAAGCCCTCTTATGAAGGTGTCCGATGCATTAACCGATATTGCTGAAGTGAGTGTTAATGCAACACTTCATTTAGCTTATCAGACCGTAGCAAAGCGTCATGGTTACCCAAAAGATGTTGAGGGGAAACGTTGCTCTCTTGACTATAAAGCCTTTGCTGTTATTGGTTATGGCAAAGTGGGTGGTATTGAACTGGGCTATGGTTCTGACTTAGACCTTGTCTTTATTCACTATCTAGATGAACAAGCCGACACTGATGGAACCAAGGCGATTACTGGCTTTGAGTTTGCTATGCGTGTTGCTCAAAAGTTTATGTCACTCATGACCACTCAAACGCTTGATGGCCGCGTCTATGAAATTGATACACGCTTAAGACCCTCAGGTGAAGCTGGTTTATTAGTGACCAGTCTGAAAGCCTATGAACACTATCAGTTGAAAAGTGCATGGCTTTGGGAGCATCAGGCACTCGTTCGAGCACGCTCTATAGCAGGTGATGAAACGCTTTGCCAAAAATTTGAAATATTTCGCCGCGAGATATTGACTCAATCTAGAGATGAAGCTTATGTTCGTGAAGAAGTGTTGAAAATGCGTCAGAAAATGAAAGACCACTTAGGTTCGTCTTCTGAACAAAAAAAACATGGTATTTTTCATTTAAAACAGGACGCAGGTGGTATCGTAGATATCGAATTTATGGCACAGTATGCTGTACTTGCATGGAGCGGGACGAAACCAGATCTCGCCCATTATTCTGATAATGTAAGAATATTAGAAGATGCTGCTAAAGCAGACTGCTTATCCAGTGAAGATGCCACAGCATTAATTCGAGCCTATCTTAGTGAACGTGCCGAAAGCCACCGCTTAGCCCTTGCGAATCAATCCATGCAAGTAAGCGCAGCGGACTGGCGTAGTACCCGTGCGGTCGTTTGCAATTTATGGCAAAGATTAATAGACCCAACCGCCTCGGTTGAGTTGGATAGTGAATGATTTTATAACAATTTGGAGTGTTCCATGAATTTGGCTGATCGTGATGGTTTTATTTGGCAAGATGGAAAATTAATTGACTGGCGTGATGCAAAGATTCACGTTTTAACCCATACATTACACTACAGTATGGGCGTATTTGAGGGTGTTCGTGCTTATGAAACTCCTAAAGGTACTGCAATTTTCCGTCTCCAAGACCACACAAAACGTTTGTTAAATTCAGCAAAAATTTATCAAATGAAAGTGCCGTATGATCAAGCAACGCTTGAACAAGCACAAATCGATGTTGTACGTGAAAATAAATTAGCTTCTTGCTATTTACGTCCGCTTATTTGGATCGGTTCAGAAAAACTAGGTATTGCTGCAACAAATAACACTATTCATGCCGCTGTTGCAGCATGGGCGTGGGGTGCATACCTTGGTGATGAAGCAATGGCGAAAGGTATTCGTGTTAAAACTTCATCATTTACTCACCATCATCCAAACGTGACCATGTGTAAAGCAAAAGCATCTGGTAACTACACATTGTCAATTCTTGCTCATCAAGAAGTTGCACACTCTGGTTACGATGAAGCAATGCTCATGGACCCACAAGGTTATGTATGCCAAGGTTCTGGCGAGAACGTATTCTTGATTAAAGATGGTGTTTTACATACTCCAGATATCGCTGGCGGTGCACTTGACGGTATTACACGTCAAACTGTGATGACGATTGCTAGAGATCTTGGTTACCAAGTTGTTGAGCGCCGTATTACACGTGACGAATTCTATATTGCAGACGAAGCATTCTTCACAGGTACTGCTGCTGAAGTAACACCAATTCGTGAATACGATGATCGTCCAATCGGTTCGGGTAGCCGTGGCCCAATTACCACTGAAATCCAAAAAACTTACTTTGATGCAGTTCAAGGTAGAAATCCGAAATATGAACACTGGTTAACTTACGTAAAATAAGTTAATCCGTTAACATGAAAAGGCGAACATTGGTTTCGCCTTTTTATTTTTTGGTTAGGGAGTTTTTATGCATATTGTCTATGTCTCTGATGGTAAAGCAGGGCATCGTTCACAGGCTTTAGGTTTATTTCAGGCGATGCAAAGACAGCAGGCAAATGCAACTTTTGAAGAGATCCTTATTTCTGATTTGCCTATTATTTCCTTAATTAAAGCGCTTTTCTCTTCAAAAAATACTCTATTTGAACAAGCACCCAATTTTATATTTGGAGTTGGGAGTCATACACACTTTCGTGTCTGGTTACTGGGTAAAATTTTTAAAAAGGCGAAGACTGTTATCTTAATGAAGCCAAATTTACCTATTGCTTGGTTCGACTATGCTGTGATTCCAGAGCATGACGGTATTCCGGCAAATAGCCGCGTTATTGTTACACGTGGTGCACTCAATCCCATTCGTAATGAAAACCACCATCAAGCAACCAGAATTTTAATTGCTTTGGGTGGTTCATCTAAACGTCACCAATGGAACCAAGAAAAAGTATTATTGTCTGTTCAACAAATTGTTGAGCATAATCCAAGCTCTGAAATTATTCTGACGACCTCACGACGGACTCCAACCGGTTTTATAGACATTTTAAAACAACAAAGTTCCGCCAAAAAATTACAGATATGTCCGGTTGAGCAAACACCTCAAGGTTGGATTTTTGAGGAAATGCAAAAAGCAGAAGCGGTGTGGGTAACAGAAGATAGTGTTTCTATGATTTATGAGGCACTTACTGCGGGTTGCCGAGTCGGTGTGATTGCAATGAACAGACTCAAACAAGATCGTATTACTAATTCGGTTGATAGGCTGCTAGAGGAAAAGTTAATAGCAAATGTATTTGATATAAATTTGCTTCCTGAAGGACAGGTCCTACAGGAAGCGGATCGGGTTGTGCATCAAATCACTAAATGACATTGGCTGTCATCATGGCCTTTATCATAGTTGACTGTTTCTGATGTTGCTAAAATTTCTCTTGGATATGTTTTGTATTTCGAATTAAATAACGATCTCTCTTGAGAAATGTTTTTACAGTGAATACCTCTCATATCTAAGAGTGTAGGTAATATATTAATTGAACTAATAGCACTACTTTGTTCTTTAGAAAGAGTACTCGCCATCTCTGGATGATGTTGCTTCCATGAGTTTGAGCTCCACATAATTAACGGAACATCGAAATTATTTTTCATATCTAAATGCAGTGAGCTATTTTCTTTACATTCTCCAAGGTTCAGTCCATGGTCAGATGTGTAAATTAAGTTGGCGTCCACATTAGTTGCTTTTAGTTTCTGAATAATTTCATTCAGTAGATAGTCTGTATAAAGTACCGTATTGTCATAGGTATCTTTAAATTTATTAAATTGTGGTGGATAGCGTTTTGCAAAATCTGCATGTGAACCATAAAGATGTAACACAATGAATTTATGGTGCGTTTTTTCTGCTAATGCTCGATCAAATGATTTGAGTAGCTCTTCATCGTAATGCGTTTCTAGTGATGCTGAATATGAATGTTGCGTCAAAAATTGGGTTTCTTGAGCAGAAGATGCATAGGCTGAAACAAGCGAATCATATTCTCCATATTGAGATTGTGCGCTAAACCAGTAAGTTTTGTAGCCTGCTGCGTTGAAAGCATTCACAATAGAAGGGCTTAAATTATCAGTACCGTTTAGCTTTCCTGTTAATAAGGTAGGTACAGACTTACTGGTCATATAAGAGCCTGAAATTGTGTTATTAAATAACCATAAATCTTTCTTATATTTTTCTAGATAAGGCGTCGTATTATTTTTGGTATACCCAAATAAACTTAAACGGTCGCGTCGAGCACTTTCCCCAATAACCAATACCGTAATGGTAGGGCGAGTTTCCTTAACTTGTGTGCATTCAATTTCATTCTGTGTTGCTATAAAGTCTTTTACTCGATTTACCTCAAGACTCGCTGCTGGTAAACCAAGAACTAAATTTAAAGGATAGGACTGTTTAAAATGACGATATACATTTAGAAATCCTTGCTGATGATCAGGTGCTTTAAGATAGCGTTGAATGGGTGAAAAAATAAGACATAAGGCTAAAATACGTAGCCATATTGGAGTGTTTAGTCTTTGATTTGGAATAAAATAATAAAAGAAAACTAGAGGAATGATATACGCGATAATCAAACCAATTGCTAAAGGAAGATCTAATGTTGATAAATAAACTTTACCTTCAGTTGTAGAGCTTCCTAGAATTGTGAGCCATACTGAAATTTCAGTTGGGGCGTTATAGGTAATTTCGTAGTACAGTGCAAAAGGACTTAAAAGATAAATAGGTAAGCTAAGCCAAAAAAAACGGCGGTAATGATAAATTAAAAAAACGAAAAAAATAAGCGGATATAAGGCTTTGAAAAAACCATCACTGGAAATAATGCATGATGGAACAAGCAGCATAAAGCAATAAATAAAGAACCATAACTTTCCTGTTTTGAGTCGAAAAATCACGCCAAGCTGTTCCAAGTGTAAAAGCGCGATATCATCCTATATTTTGATAACAGGGTCTACATAATTTCAGGCATGATATAATATTTTAGTTCATCTCCAGAATTGATGGAATTATAGAGTTAAGAATGAAAATATTGCATATCGCAAATTTTGGCTTTAATAAACAAGGCGCACATTTTTACTGCACAGACCGTAAAATTTCTGCCGGATTAATTGAAAATGGCCATTTCGTTTATGATTTTAGTTTTCGTGATATGGCTCGAATGGGCACCATTTTTAAAACAAAAAAATTGGGTGCTAATTGGGCCAACAAAGAAGTATTAAAAGTCGTCAATAACATTGAGCCTGATTTGGTGCTTATTGGTCATAGTGACTTGATGAGTTCAGATGTTCTAAGACAAATTAAAGAAGCTTATCCAAATACTAAAATAGCATTTTGGTATGTTGACCCGCTTTATTTAGAGGGCAAACTTGGCTTTGTAAAAGCATTCTCTCCGTATTTGGATGCTATCTTCTGTACAACTGGTGGTGAGTATCTACAGAAGTTGAAGCAGCCTCATTTAAGCGTAGCCTATTTGCCAAATGTGGGTCATCGTAATGTAGAAACACTACAGCAATTTTCAAATACTAATACGGATAAGACCTTTATTTTTTGTGGCGTGGTTTATAAAGAACCTGAGCGTGAGAAGTTCTTAAAAGATTTGGCAGATGCTTTGCAACAAGGCCATGTGAACTATCAATATTATGGTTGTTTTGAAGAGCCTGGTGTTTATGGTAAAGCGTATTATAAAGTTCTATCTGAAACAAAAATGGGACTTAATTACTCACGCCGTAATGATGTAACCTTGTATAGTTCTGACCGTATTGTACAGCTGACTGGTAATGGTTTATTGACTTTTAGCCCAAGAATTCCGGGTTTTGAAAAGCTCTACACTGAGCAGGAAGTGGTTTACTTTGATGATCAATTTGATTTGGCTAAGAAAATCAAATTCTTTGATCAGAATCCAGAGCAGGCTGAAAAAATAGCGAAAGAGGGCTGGGAGAAAACGCGTAGATCTTTCAATGCTAAACGCATCACCCAGTTTATGGTTGAAGTGACATTTAAGCAGCCTCTTTCAGAAGATTATGAATGGTCACATGAGGTTTATGCATGATGTGGTTTTTGTACGTTGCGGTAGGCCTATTAGTACTTGCTGCACTGTTATATGTGCTGGGTAATTATACATTCTGGCTTCCGTTTCGTTCGAACAAACTACCACGCATTGTCATGTTGCATCAGGTTACTCCTAAAGATGCAGCCTCTGGTATGAACATGCCTCCTGAAAAGTTTGAACAACTTTTACAGTTGTTGACGCGTAAGGGGACTACTTTTTGTTTTGTTTCAGAGCTTGAACAATACCGTAATCAAAAGAATGTCGTTGCTTTAAGTTTTGATGATGGCTTTATGGATAATTATCTTTATGCCTATCCATTACTTAAAAAATATAATGCAAAGGCAACCATTTATTTGGCGACGCAAATTGAAGGCATCGAAAAGCTAACTCATGATCAAATTCATGAAATGGCGAATTCAGGTTTCATTGAGTTTGGGGCACATACCCAACATCATGTGAACTTACTTAAGCTTGATGATCAAACTGCTTATGATGAGATGCTTCAGTCTAAACGTGACGTTGAAGCATTAGTTGGGAAGTGCCCGAGCTTTGCTTATCCATTTGGTCGTTTTAATGAAAAACATCAGAAAATGGCTCAAGAGATTGGCTTTAAAAACGCAGTATCGACTCGTAAAAAAATCGAAGCTTACGAAGCAGTTAATCAATTTAATATTCCACGTGTCAGCACGCATGGTGCCATGAATGCTTTACAGATGCGTATCGCCCTTGCTAAAGGACGTTATAAGTTATGAATAAAATTCCATGTAGTGTCTATATTGTTACTTTAAATTGTGGTGCTTGGTTAGAGCGAACATTACAAAGTGTCAGTGAGTTTGATGAAGTCATTATTTTAGACTCGGGCAGTATTGATAATACTTATGAAATTGCAGAGCGCTTCGAAAATACGCAAATATCCCATCAAGACTGGCAAGGTTATGCTGGACAAAAAAGTTTGGCTTTAGCAAAGTGCCGAAATGATTGGGTACTCAATCTAGATGGTGACGAAGTCTTATCTAAGGAGTTAAAACAAGAAATTGTTGCGACTATTCAGCAGAACAAGCTTGATGCTTTAATTACACCGATTAATGACGTGTTTTTAGGTGTTCCAAACAGTAAACATACTAAAAAACATGCAAAGGTGCGTTTTTTTCGCAAGTCTAAAGGGCACTATGATCTTGCCAATAAAGTCCATGAAAATGTGATAGTAGATGGTGAATCTCAGCGTGCTCAACATGATATTTATCATTATGGCGAGTCGAGCATTTTCGTTAAGGTCGAAAAAAATAACCAATATTCCAACTTAAAAGCATTAGAGAAATACCAAAAAGGAAAGTCTCCAAGTGTTGCTAAATTGGTTTTGGTGATGCCAGTGACTTTTATGAAGTCTTATTTTATTCGCCGTAGTTTCTTAAATGGTTGGCGTGGTTTCGTAAATAGTATGATTAACGCGTTTTATGCTTTTCTAAAAGAAGCCAAACTATTTGAACAGACCATGAATAAAGATAAAAAATAAGTAGGCAAGCTATGAAAATTGTTCAGGTATTGGCAACTAGTGGTGGAGTTGGTGGTTTAGAGCAGCACACTTTTAACCTTGTTAATGAGCTCGCTTTAAACCATGAAGTACATGTGATTGCACATCCTTGCTATCTAGACAAGTTTAGCCAACAAGTACATTTTCATGCGGTTGATTTTGCGCGAAGCCGTTGGAATATTTTTTTACTCTGGCAACTTAAAAATCTTATTCAACAAATCCAACCTGCTATTGTTCATGCACAAGCAGGAAAGGCGGCTGAGCTGATTGCCCGAATTAAGCCATTTTTATCTGGCCCAAAATTTGTAACGACGGTACACGGCACGAAAAAGAATAAATCTGCGTATTTAGCAGGTGATGCGGTTATTGCGGTGAGCCAAGCACTCACGCAAGGCATTCCTGAGTCTAAAGCACACGTGGTTTATAACGGGGTATATCCTCAAGCTGCTCTTACAACTGAAAATAAAGAAAAGCTACTTCAATCTATTCGAAAAGATTTTGCTGAGCTAGACACAAGCAAGAAAGTTGTTATGTGCATTGGACGTCTAGAGCCAGTAAAAAATATCAGTTTACTGATTGAGTCGATGCAACAGATTGATGCCAATTTATGGATTATTGGTGATGGTTCACTTCGAGCAAGTTTAGAAAAACAAGTCAGTGAATTAAACATGCAAGATCGGGTGACTTTTCTTGGGTTTAGAACTGATGCTCGAGATTTGTTGCAATTAGCAGATATCGTGGTTTTGTCATCAGATCGTGAAGGTTTTCCACTTGTTATGGTCGAAGCTTTACAGGCTGATAAAGCAATGGCTTCAACCAAAGTAAACGGTGTGATTGAGTGGCTGCCAGAGCAATATCTGGCAGAAATTGGAGATGCACAAGGTTTAGCAAAAGCGATTAAATGTGCGCTTCAACCTGAAGCTCAACACGACTTTAGCCCTTTATATGCAAAAGCCAAGGCTGAACTGACTGTACCAGCCATGGCTGAGCAGACGCTTCATATTTATAAAGGCCTGCTGAAAACTTAATTATTCTTCGGTGTAAGGCGGATGGCATCAAGTACCACGAAGTTATCTTCGACATTAATGGTATGGCAACCGTCATCTGCTTGATTCCAGTCTGGTAAAACTACTTCTAGTAATTTTTCTTCATAAGCTGTCGGGCTAAGCTGAGTAATTGCCTTTAATTCGATATTGCCGCCATAGCGTTTTAAAGAATCTTGGCTTGGTCGAACCAGTTGTCCTTTATAAATAAAAGGTTTACCTGCCATACGGAACTGCTGACTGCCTCGGCACACTGGGTTCATTGGGTGCTCTTGCCAGCTCGGATTTAAAATATCTTCGGTAAAGAATAGGTCTAAACGGTCACCAAATTTCTTACAATCACGACGCGTTGAAGTAAAAAGATACCATAAGCCTTCATGATAAAAAGGGGTGCTGTCGACTGCTTCGATATTCTCAATCAGATTGGAATGTTTTTCCCATTTCAGGGGAAATTCCGTACATTTCCAAAGTTCAATCGTCTTGTTGGCAGAAGTTTCTGGGATCATGTACCAAGTGTCTTCTAACTTAAATACACAAGGATAAGAAAGGTGATAATCGAGCTTTAGGATTGTCTCTGGTGGCGTGTAGGTGCCATCTTTAAAGACTTCTAAAACAGAAAGAAAACCTACTGGATGTTCATCATCAACTTCTTCAAAAAAAATGAAATGACGGCCATTTTCATAAGCATAAAAACTATCTGCAAAAGTAAACTTTCTAGGGGAGTGGATCTCAAAGAGAGAATTTAATTGTTCAAGTGTTGTAAAAGGTTGTTCTAACCAGCCAAAACGCATATACCAATGAGAGTCAAAAGTTTTTGCTTTTTTTGCTTGTTGGTACTTGTACCATTTTTTTTGGATTAGGCGATTTAGCATTAAATTTTACACTCGATATAACTATAATTAGATAGACTATCCATGACTCATTTTAACATTTGAATGAAATGAAAAAATATTTAATCAGTATTGAATCTACGAATAGTGAACGTTTAAAAAAGCTGTACTCTCAGCCAACATTTTACAAATATCGCGATGAATTCAAGCAATTTGGGGTTATAGGGAAAAATTTAAGTGTTAGTGAGTATTTTCAACAAGGTGTAGCAGGCAAGAAAAAACCGATGACGCCTGGTGAGCTTGGTTGTGCCATGTCTCATATTGCTGCTTTAAAAGATTTTTTAAGCTCCGATGAAGAATATGCAATTATTTTTGAAGATGATGTGATCGAAAGATTTGAAATTGATTTTCAAGATTTAGAAAAACACATCCGTTCTTTGAATTTAGATCCTTGTTTTTTCCTAAGCTTGGGCGGTATTCAAATGAAAATTTGCAACCGCGTTCGTGGAAAATTTTTACCTGAAGAATTATATAACCAGAAAATTTTGAAAGTTGATTACGACTATCTTGAAAAACTTGCCTATGCTTATGCCTATGTTGTAGATCGTAAAATGGCACAAATGTTGGTTGATTATCATCAACCGATAAAAATTTATGATCATTGGCAGGGCCTTGTAGGACGAGGGGATTTTAGCTTCTATGTCAGCTTTTTATTCGATCATCCCATTATTGAAAATAATGATGCTTTAAGTTACTTAGAAAAGGAAAGGAGTCTAATTACGCCTCTTTCTCAAGATGACAGTGATTTTTTACGTTACTTAAGAGTTAAATTAAAGAAATATATACTTAATAAATATATAATTTAGCCGTTTTTTTAGGTTTTCTTACTAATTTTATGATTAAGCAAAAAAATATTATCATTGGGTCAGCAACAGGATATCAGGCTGGCCTTATCTCTTCCTTTGTATGTTCTTTGGAAAAGTCAGATTTTAATGGGGTCTTGGTTTTAATTATATATCAAGAGCAACTTGCAGAGTTTGTTACGGCATTTTCTCATATTAAGAAATTTAAAATTGATTTTAAAATTTCAACAATTGGGAAATTTAAATCCAAATCAAAATATTCTGGTATTTATAAATTTAAATTTTTTAAAAATATTCTAAAGAGAATTATTAGCTTAACAGTAAATGAGGAAAACTCTGCATCAAAGATAAAAGCGCTTAAAATCACAGGTTATCCGCATGTGAGCCGTTTCTTTGAATATAAGGAAATTGTAGAAAGCCATCCTGATGCTTCACATGTATTGCTTAGCGACGTTCGAGATGTATTTTTCCAAAGTAATCCTTTTAAAAATCTTGGTAAGGGTTTATTTGTTGGGATGGAGAATCCGGATTTCACCATAGGTACTGAGCAATATAACCAAAAATGGATCTTGGATGCATATGGAGAGAGTTTTTATAACATTGCAAAAGATGAGCAAGTTTCTTGTTCAGGTGTCACTATTGGTGATCGGGAATCAATTAAAGTCTACATCAATAAGATGATTGAAGAATTTTGCAAACAGCCATATCAAAAAATGTCTGAAAGAATTTATGATCAAGCCATGCATAATAAACTATTAATTACTAATGAATTGGCCAATACAATTCGTTGTCAGCCATTTGAATCTATTATTGTAACGCTTGGACTATATCCAATAGATCAAATTGCAGTTAATGATCAAGGCTTTATTATTAATCGCAATCAAGAAATTATTCCGGTTGTCCACCAGCATGATAGACATCCGGAACTGCTTCAGTTATGTGACAACTATATTAGCAAGTAGGTTGAGAATTATCTAAATCTTATGAAGGGGCGGATATTAATTTTTATCCGCATTTCCTTTAAGTACCATATAAATCAGCGCAACAAAAATAAGTAATGCACCTACAAGGCTACTTACGCAAAAATAAAGAATACGTTGATTCGTTGTTAAATTGAATAACTCATGGGCAAGGATATAGCGCATGAAAAACCATTGTGCTAAAGAGAATACAATCACGACTAAAGCATGTCGACGAACGTCAGGACGCATTGCCATAATCAATTACCATGCGGGAGAAAAGAGCAGCTATTATGCCATTTGCCCACTGTCACCTCAATAGACTATGAATTAACGAAATTGTTTAGAAAAAATAAAAATATGAATGAATTGTGAACTTTTATTAACATTAATAAATAGTAATATCCCTCTTATTTGCTAAAACTTTTATTATCTTGTTGAATTTAGCCAGGGGAGAATAATGCAGCCTATTGATTTTGTAATGATTTGGGTCGACTCAACTGATACTGAATGGCAGCAAGATTATATATATTATAAATCTAAAGAAACAAATATACAGGTGACGGAACTCGTTGATGAATGCCGCTATCGAGACTGGGATAATCTTCAATATTGGTTCAGATCAGTTGAGAAATTCTGCCCTTGGGTACGAAAAATTCACCTTGTAACTTGTGGTCATTTCCCTGAATTTTTAGTTGAAAATCATCCTAAATTAAACTTGGTTACCCATGATCAAATTATAGAATCAAATTGTTTACCTACGTTTAACTCTCATGCTATTGAAATTAATATTCATAAAATAAAAGGGCTTGCAGAGCATTTTGTATATTTCAATGATGATACTTTTATTAATAGATCTTTAGAACCAGAGTTTTTCTTTAAAAATGGCTTACCTTGTGATGGTATTCGGCTACAGCCTTTGATGGTTGTTGGTGAGGAAAATTTTTTAGGCGCAGTTGCTTTGACTGATGTTGCGATTATTAATAAATATTTTGATAAGAGAAAATTATTTCGAAAAAATCCTTATGCACTTTTTAATCCTCGATATTCGATAAGTAATAATTGGGGTAATTTCTTAAGTTTAAATAATCGAAAATACTCAAGCTTCTATAGTACTCATTTGCCTCAACCATTTTTGAAATCGGTATTTGAAGAAGTGTGGAAAAATGAAGAAGCTTATTTGAAGGAGGTATCAAGTCATCGATTTAGGCAGCCTTTAGATGTTAACCAATATTTGTTTAGGTTATGGCAGCTTTGTTCAGACCGCTTTTACCCTGTAAATATATTTGAGCGCGGCCAAAACTTTAACTTAAGAATACAAAATCTTCCTGAAATTGATCATGTTATTAAAAATGAGCAGCTTCCACAGATTTGTTTAAATGACGATGAGCAAGTGGTTGATTTTGAAAAATTAAAAAAAGAAATTATTCAGATTTTTGAACAGAAATTTGATACGGTTTCAAGCTTTGAAAAAGAAATGTCTCATTAAAATTCGCTCATTAAAAAACCCTGCATAAGCAGGGTTTTTTAATTTGAAAATCTAAAAATTATTTAGATTCTTCAGCTTTTGGCTTTTCACGTAAGCGGATGCCCAAGTCACGAAGTTGGTTCGCTTCAACAGGAGCAGGTGCTTGAGTAAGTGGACATTCAGCAGTTTTCGTTTTAGGGAATGCAATAACGTCACGAATTGAAGTCGCGCCAGTCATAAGCATTACTAAACGGTCAAGACCAAATGCCAAACCACCGTGAGGAGGAGCGCCATAACGAAGTGCGTTAAGTAAGAAGCTGAATTTCTCTTCTGCTTCTTCATCAGAAATACCAAGCGCTTCAAAAATCGCTTTTTGCATTTCTAATGTGTAAATACGAAGTGAACCACCGCCAACTTCAGTACCATTCAATACCATGTCGTAAGCAACAGAAAGTGCTTCGCCTGGATTGCTCTTCACGTCTTCTACGCTAGATTTAGGCAATGTGAATGGATGGTGAACAGAAGTCCATTTGCCATCGTCAGTTTCTTCAAACATTGGGAAGTCAACAACCCAAAGTGGAGCCCACTCACAAGTTGAAAGGTTCAAGTCATGACCAATCTTGACACGAAGCGCACCCATTGCATCATTTACAACTTTAGCTTTATCAGCACCGAAGAATACGATATCGCCATCTTGCGCGCCAACACGTTCCAACAGCTCAAGTACGATCGGTTCAATGAATTTCACGATTGGAGATTGAAGACCTTCAATTCCTTTAGCGAGTTCATTAACTTTGATGTAAGCCAAACCTTTTGCACCATAGATGCCAACGAATTTAGTGTATTCATCAATTGCACTACGTGGCAATGATGCTGCACCTGGAACACGTAAGGCAACAATACGGCCTTTAGGATCTTTTGCAGGGCCAGCAAATACTTTGAACTCAACTTCTTGCATTAAGTCTGCAACGTCAACGAGTTTCAACGGAATACGCAAATCTGGTTTGTCAGATGCATAGTCACGCATAGCTTCGCTATATGGCATACGGCGGAATTTTTCAAATTTTACGCCAAGCAAGTCGTTAAATAATTTAACAGTCATGCCTTCCATCAAATCCATGATTTCATCGTCGTTTAAGAACGATGTTTCAATGTCGATTTGAGTGAATTCTGGCTGACGATCAGCACGTAAGTCTTCATCACGGAAACATTTCGCGATTTGGTAGTAACGATCGATACCACCCACCATCAATAATTGTTTGAACAATTGAGGTGATTGTGGAAGTGCGTAGAAGCTACCATTTTGTACACGACTTGGTACTAAATAGTCACGTGCACCTTCAGGAGTTGCACGAGTTAAAATTGGAGTTTCAACGTCTAAGAAACCGTGATCGTCTAAATAGTTACGAATCAAGTTAGTTACTTTAGAACGGAAACGTAAACGATCTAGCATTTCTGGACGACGGATGTCTAAGAAACGATATTTTAAACGGTGTTCTTCTGACACGTTAATCGTGTCATCATTTAACGGGAATGGCGGAGTTTCAGAAGCAGCAAGAACTTCGATTTCTTTGCCTAACACTTCGATTTGACCACTCACCATATTTGGGTTTTCAGTACCTTCATAACGGCGACGAACACGACCTGTAATTTTTAATACATATTCAGAACGTGCTTTATCTGCAGTTGCAAATGCTTCTGGAGTATCTGGGTCAATAACCACTTGAACGAGACCATCACGGTCACGCATATCAAGGAAAATAACACCGCCATGGTCACGGCGACGATGTACCCAACCGCATAATGTAACGGTTTGGTCGATTTGGGCTTCAGTTAAAGAGCCGCAGTAATGAGTTCGCATCATGATGAAGATTATCCAAACTATATTGGCTGAAAAGACGGATGCGTAAACCGCGCACCGTCAAAAAAGTAAGTTTTCGATTATGCCCTGTTGAATGGCATGCGACAAGAACTAGATCAAAAAACAGCTATAATTTAGCTAAAAATGAGCAATTTGGCAGCAAGTTTACCCATTAGCCCATTCTTTGTTGCCGATCTAAAAACAGGAATAATAAGCACCCTAAACTAAAAGTACTTAACCAACCTTGCATGAACTCATTAATAGATCGACCTGTAAAATAATAGGTATCGGTATGCCAAACTTCATGAGGAATGTAACGGGCATAATCCCAAAAAGAAAATAAGCCCAAAAGGGTAGATAAAATAAACAGCGACCATGCAAAAATTTTAATTTTATGACTTATTTTCCAGTGCTGTTTATGTTTTTGATAGTAATGAATACTCATCCAACCTAAAAAGGGTAATGCTAGAGCAGAAGAACCGAGTTGAAGTAGACGGTGCAAAGGATATGGGCGACCAAAGAAATGAACCGTTTGGGATAAAAAATCTTGGAAGATGAATGTTCTAAAGTCAGAGTGGGTAAGACCATCCCAAATGAGATGAGTGGCTATCCCGATAATAAGCGCAAATATAATTCCAATAAAAAACTGGATAAAACGTTTAAAAGAGCCTAATTTCAAATCATGCTGAATACCAAAAAAACGGTAAACCACAGGCCGATAAAGTAAATACCAAATAGCACAGAACAATAAACCTAATGCAAGGTTTGGGTAGAGCAAACCTTTCCATTGATGAGTCAGCATACTGGACTGAACTGTAAATAAGCGGTAAAGGTCAGGTGTCATACTACCAATAGCGAGTGCAGCAATAGGCAGTATGTTTCGACTTAGTTTAGCAATCGGTGGAGCGATAACAGCATGAGAGATTGTAAAAGGCATTGGAAAAGGAAGCTTCTCACATCATCAAAACAATGAGTCTAACGAAACATGCCTTCGACTAATGTTTTTTATTGCAAAACGTTTGGAATGTTATAATATAACAAAAAAATATGGGTCATTGACTATGCAGCTCAAAACACAGCTTTTTGTTCTCTCATTATTATCATTTTCTATTCAGCAAGTGATGGCAGCAGATGAGACAAATACTAAGGAAGAGAAACCTGCCGAATTGGCAACAATTAAGGTTAAAGCAGAAACTACAGTACCACCTAACAATACGTCTTTGGCAGAAGGGGCAACCAGTATTGGTAATGCCTTAAATGGTCAGGCAGGGGTTTATTCAGCTCAATATACGGGAGGGGCGAGTCGTCCTGTGATTCGTGGTCAAGATGGTACACGCGTCAAGATCGTACAAAATGGTGGCGATGTAATGGATGTTTCATCTGTATCGCCAGACCATGCCGTTACGGTTGATCCAAACTCTGCCCAAGATATTCAGATATTAAATGGTGCTGAAGCATTACTATATGGGGCAGGCTCAGTCGGCGGACTGGTGAATGTTGTTGATGAAAAAATTCCAACCAGCATGCCAGATAAGGGCTATCAAGGAAAAGCTGGTGTTCGCTACAACTCAGGTAGTGATGAGCTACTTTATTCAGGGCAAGCGACAGTTGGTTTAGGTGATCATGTTGCGCTACGCGTTGGTGGTTTAAAACGCGATGCCAATGACTATATCTTGCCTAAAGAATTACAAACAGATGAGCGTCGTCAGGACAGCACTTTTGCCGACTCTAAAAACTATAATGCTGGACTGTCTTGGATTGGTGACCGTGGATTTATCGGTGCTTCATTTAGCCAGCGCCACGATCAATATGGTATTCCTGCTGATAATGAGCTTTTTGGTTCATGTGAACGTGATGGCTTGCATCTGGTGTGCGGAGCAGGTGACCCATCAGCCAATCAGGGAATTGGTCACGAACATGATGCGTCATGGATTAATCTCAAAGAAAAGCGTTATGACTTAAAAGGTGAGTTAAAAGACCCGTTTGCGGGTTTTGCTAAAGTTGCAGCGCAAGCAAGCTATACCGATTATCAACATGAAGAAATGCATAATACTGATGTCGGAACAACCTTTAAAAGCAAAGGGATTGATAGCCGAGTTACATTAGAAAATAATGCTTGGGCTGGTTGGACAGGACAAATTGGTGCGCAATATACCCAACAAAAACTGAATATTGTTGGTGATGAGTCGATTATGGACCCAAGCAAAACCCAACGTTATAGCGTATTTGGTTTGCAACAAAAACAAATCAATAACGTCAATCTTGCGGTTTCTTCTCGTGTTGACCATCAAACTATCGACATTGAGTCAGATCAAAAGAATTACACGGGTACTGGATATTCAGTTGCTGGTACAGCAAGCTGGGAATTTATTCCGCAATACAAATTGTCCCTCACAACATCACACCAAGAGCGTTTGCCATTTGCTCAAGAGTTGTATTCGGACGGTATTCATATGGCGACCAATACCTATGAGTTGGGTAATGATAACCTTAAGAAAGAGCGCTCAAATAATGTTGAGTTAGGCTTGCACTTTAATAATGACCTCTTGAAATACAATGTAAGTGTGTTCCATAACCGTTTTGATAATTTCATTTATGCCAATACTTTGGATGAGTTCCAAGGCTTCCGTCTTATTCAATATAGTCAAGATGCAGCGAAGTTCTATGGCGTCGATGCTGACCTAAGCTACCAAATTTCACCTGTATATAATTTAGGGTTATTTGGCGATTATGTTCGCGGCAAAATTGATAATGAAAATGCACCACGTATTCCTGGTGGACGTTTAGGTACTAAAGTCAAAGCAGATTTTGGTGATGGCTGGGATGGTTCTGCCGAGTATTATCATGTATTTAAACAAGATGATATTGCTAATTATGAAACTAGAGGGCAGAGCTATAACATGCTGAATTTAGGCGTTGGTTATAACGGGAAATATAGCAACATTGGTGATTACCGAGTGTTCCTGAATGCCAATAACTTGTTAGACAGCCGCATTTATCAGCATGAGTCTTTCCTCGCAAATGTTCCACAAGTCGGACGTAATTTTACTGTAGGTGTGAACTTTAGTTTCTAAAGCCTAACACGAAACTAAACTTGAAAAATCAAGCTAAAAGACCTAATTTGAAATGATCAAGTTAGGTCTTTTTTATGCGTATTTTTCAGCGGATTCATCAAAAAATAAATTGGTCAGGGCGTCGTTATATGGCGGTATTACTTTGCGTTGTTGCTATTGCATATGTTGCATCGGCAATTTACCACACAGTAAAACCATTACCACAGGGCATTAACTTTAGTGGCAAGCTTAGACATGCCGATGTCAAATTTTTAGCAGATAAAACTTATCTTGATGCCAATGGTCAGCAGAAGCTTGATCAGCATATTTTTGATGAAATCTTAAAAATGATTGATGAGGCAAAGACTACGATAGTGGTCGATATGTTCTTGTTTAATTCAGAAGTCGGTGATTCAAAAATAAAGCAAAGACCATTGATGCAAGAGCTGACTGATGCATTAATCAATAAAAAAAGACAAAACCATCAAATTCAGATTGTATTGATTACTGACCCGATTAACTCAGTTTATGGTGGTTTAAGGCCTGAGCATTATCGTCAATTACGTCAAGCTGGGGTTGATGTTATTGAAACAAATCTGGCACCTTTACGGGCGTCGAATCCACTTTGGTCAGGTTTTTGGTATATCTGTTGTCAGAATGTTGGAAATAATCCAGACAAAGGCTGGCTTCCAAACCCATTTGGTAATGAAAAAATTACATTACGCAGTTATCTGAACTTATTTAATTTTAAAGCGAATCACCGTAAGACATTGGTCGTTGATACCGATGCTGGCTGGAAATCATTGGTCACTTCAGCAAATCCACACGATGGTAGTTCGAGACACTCTAATGTGGCGTTGGTTGTAACAGGAGCCACAGCTACTGATATTCTCCAAACAGAAGCTGCTGTTGCACAAATATCTGGAAGTAGCTCTCCATCACTGATTTTAGGTGACTTTGAAAAAGATATAACCAAGCCTCAAGTTCAAGTGTTAACTGAAGGCGCGATTTATGAATCTGTGCTGAAACTAATTAACTCGGCTAAACCTAAAGAACATCTCGATTTGAGTATGTTCTATTTGTCTGAACGCAAGATTATTGAAGCTCTAAAAAATGCTCAAGCACGAGGTGTGATTGTTCGTGTTTTACTTGATCCAAATAAAGATGCATTTGGAAGACAAAAGAATGGTATTCCAAACCGTCAGGTTGCTTCAGAACTACATGCTGCTGGTATACCAATTCGCTGGTGTGACACTCATGGTGAGCAGAACCATAGCAAAATGATTTTGAAATATAACGACCAGCAAGCTGAGTTGATTGTAGGATCTGCCAACTTTACGGCCCGTAATTTAAAAAATTACAACCTTGAAACGGATATGCTGGTTATCGGCAAAGTTCAAGATCAAGTTTTTAAAGATGCTCAGGATTACTTCAATACGTCATGGTCAAACTTGCAAGGCAAACAGATGAGTGTGGATTACGCGAAGTATGCCGATGAGTCTAAAGTGAAGTATTGGATTTATCGTTTTATGGAATGGTCAGGGTTATCGACTTTCTAATTCTATTTTTTATATAAAAGTTGAGGTGATATGTTCACTACGGAGTCTTGCTTAGTTTGGTTCTAAACTTGGAGCTTATTCGTTGCCGTGATTTTGTATAAAATTAGCAAGGTGATTGGCGACATGGATGTCGCCGTTTCACTGTGTTGCAGGGAAGCAACATCAGTGAAACAAAGGTTTTTGTCACTTTTGACCTTTCAAAAGTGAGGCATTAGCCTATACAAAAGATATTAGAATATCACTGTGAGTAAAGGCTGTGCCATAAGTCCGATTTAAGGTGCAGGCGGAATTAATTGATCCAAAGCTTTATCATCTAACTTTTCTATTTCACTCAAATCAGTCTTGATTTTCCACTGAGATTCATCATCTACAGGATTAGGTAAACGTGCCTCAAGCCAATCACAAACGACATCTGGATTAAACTCAGGGTGATTACACTGAATAATCCACGATAAAAAGTCTTTTGCTTCACCATTCATATAAGGTGGTGGTGACACCGGAAAAAATAGTGTTGGTAGACGCTCATTCGTCGAGAGATAATTTAAAACATGACCGAGTTCTTGTACGATTTGCCATGCAAGTGGGTGTTCTACATCAATACTGAACTTAAACCACCAAGCGTGTTCGCCATCTGCTCCATGTGCCATGATACGGGCTTCTTGTACACTTGGAACTTTGCAGAAAAATTGATGAAGACGTTCAAAACTGATTTCAGACACAGCAATTGACCTAGCTTGGAAAATGCTAATGGTAGCACAGATACAGATTCTTCATATTTTCTTTATAGTCATTACAAACAATATCAATCAAGTCTGTTTTATTCATGGTTTCTCCTCGACTCTCTTTTAATCTAGCTCTATATCAAGACAAAAGGGATGCACCATGAAAAAGCCAATCGTTCTTGTACTTTCAACTTTAATGTTGGGTATATCTGCTACTGCGATGGCGGATTCAAATAATCGCTGGGATGATTATCACGGTAGAGATAATCGACATTATGAAAAGCACTATGATCATCGTTATGATCGACGCGATGACCATAGACCACCAGTTTGGTCAAATGCGAACCGTGGCCATGAATATGTCGTAATCAAGCGAGGGGAGCGTATTCCTGTAGAATATCGTGATAACCGCTACTTTGTTTCAGACTGGCGTGCACACCGTTTATATGAGCCACCACGTGGATATCACTGGGTGAAAACACCGAATCAATATTTATTAGTTGATTCACACCACCAAGTTTATCGTGTTCGTTAAAAGAAAAATATAGATATGAAAAGGCCTCAATATTTGAGGCCTTTTTTATGCTAATTCATCATCTTGGGGTTGAGGAGTTTTTAGAGATGCTGGAGTCTTTGAGTGCTTTTCTTTCATGACCGATGGATAATTCCATGAAGCAAAACGAACCACTAAAATAGAAATCGCTAAAATTAAAATTGAACCAGTAATAATGACTTGATCGATATCCGCTTTATGGTCATGTTGGATATCTGAAATCAGCAAACGCGTTAAGGCTGTAATTGCCACATAAATAAGAAATCGAACCGGCATATGATTGGTTTTAAAATAAATACCGACCATCGCTCCAAGTTCTAAGTAGATAAATAATAATAAAATATCATCAATTGAAGCATACTTTTTGATAGTTAAAATTTCAAAAACGGTATGTGCAGCTGACCAAGCCACCATACAGCCGATAATGAATAAAGCTAAATAATGAAAAGCTTCAACGGCATAGTGTCCAAACCGGTCGAGCGTTCTTTCAAACTTTTTAGGATCAGGCATAGTAAGATCTTTTTTTGATATGAGTATGCCTAGAAAATAAACAAATTTTATGCCAATAGAAATAGTAAATACAAAATAAAAAAACGCCTGATTACTCAGGCGTTTTTATGAAAAACTTAATTATGCTTGGT
The DNA here is from genome assembly GCF_044684115.1 of Acinetobacter sp. ABJ_C1_1. Taxonomy (NCBI): domain Bacteria; kingdom Pseudomonadati; phylum Pseudomonadota; class Gammaproteobacteria; order Moraxellales; family Moraxellaceae; genus Acinetobacter; species Acinetobacter sp. ABJ_C1_1. The sequence goes on from NZ_JBITPU010000010.1 coordinate 49,671, forward strand.
TAGTAAAGTAGTCTTCACTAAAGCCCATAATTAAGTCAGCACCCGCTTTAATTTTAGCAATACGTGCATCAATATCCGGCAAGATACGTTCAACAAAGTATTGAGCTAAAGCAAGTTTGTTTTGGTAGAAGTCACCAGATTTGTCTTTAGCCGCGGCAGCAATTTTCGCAAACATATAAGAGAAGCTGAGTAAGCCTACTGCATGTAAGTAATCAACAGCAGCAGCATTTGGGAAGTCTACATTTTCAGCAGCTTGTTCAATAATAAACTGAGTAATCGCTTCAATTTCAGTTGCAGCATCTAAAGTTGCATCTTTAATGAAGTTCAAATCGGTGTCTAAGTCATTTGCAAAGTCACGAATTTCAGTGATGTATTCAGCAATGAATGCACCGCCACATTTAATGGTCTTACGACCAATTAAATCTTGAGATTGAACGCCGTTGGTACCTTCGTAGATTTGAGCAATACGAAGATCACGAATACATTGTTCCATACCCCATTCACGAATATAACCGTGACCACCAAATACCATTTGAGCATCTAAAGTTGCTTGGAATGCTGTATCTGTAAGGTAAGCTTTTGCGATTGGTGTTAAAAGCGCAACGCGATTATTGGCTTTTTTCACAGCTTCTGCATCAGTTGAGAACTTAGTGATATCGAGCTGTTGACCTACATAAACTGCAAATGCACGAGAAGCTTCGTTGTTTGCACGTACGTTTAACAACATACGGCGTACATCACCGTGTACTAAAATACTGTCAGCAGGTTTGCTTGGTGATTGAACGCCCGCAGCACTACGACCTTGTAAACGATCCGTCGCGTATTGAGCAGCATTTTGATAAGCAAATTCAGAAGCACCTAAGCCTTGAATACCCATTGATAAACGTTCGTAGTTCATCATAACGAACATTGCAGCAAGGCCTTCGTTTTCTTTACCAACGAGGTAACCTTTTGCTCCGTCAAAGTTCATCACACAAGTAGCAGATGCTTTGATACCCATTTTATGTTCAATAGAACCTGGGCCAACATGGTTACGGTCGCCTACAGAACCATCTTCATTTACAAGGTATTTCGGTACGATAAATAGCGAGATTCCACGTGAACCAGCAGGAGCATCAGGAGTTTTAGCAAGCACTAAGTGAATGATGTTTTCTGCTAAATCGTTATCACCACCAGTAATGAAGATTTTAGTACCAGTAATGTTATATGTACCGTCTTCATTACGCTCTGCTTTAGTTTTGATAATACCTAAATCAGTACCTGCGTGTGGTTCAGTCAAGCACATAGTACCTGACCATTCACCTGAATAGATTTTAGGTAAATACGTTTCTTTTTGCTCTTGAGAAGCATAGCTGCTTAAAGCCATACCTGCACCCACTGAAAGAAGCGGGTAGAGCATGAAAGATGGGTTTGTCGCAAATAACATTTCATCGGCAAGAACGGTAAGCATTTTTGGCATGCCTTGACCGCCCCATTCTTCATCTGCGCCTAAGCCAATCCAACCACCTTCTGCATATTGACGAAATGCATCTTTAAAGCCAGCAGGAGTAAAGACTTCGCCATTTTCGTAACGAGCGCCTTCTTCATCACCAGTACGGTTTAATGGATGAGTCACGTTCTGAGCAAATTTAGCCATTTCTTCTAAAATTGCTTCAGCAGTTGCAGCATCTACATGAGCGAGTTTCTCATTAGACTGCCAAAATTGTTCTGCTTTAAATACATCATTTAAGATGAATTTCATATCAGCTAAAGGAGCATTGTAAATTGGCATAATCGTTCACCTTTTTTATGCACATCGACCTGTGCTAGATATCCTGTAAAACGAAATGGATATTGAATTTAAAGTCTAAATTTATCACTGATTTTATAAAAAAAGGACCGTCAAAACTGAGCAGTCCTTTTTTGGTTTTTAACATTGCATATCGCAACTAACTATGGTTAGAAAGCGAAATGTTCAGCATCTAATGACATCAATGGATCTAGACCACCAGCAATCACGTCTACATGAGAACGTACGCGTGGCAAGATTTTCTTGAAGTAGAAGCGAGCAGTTGTAACTTTCGCGTTATAGAAATCAACGTCAGTTGTACCTTCTGCCAATTTCTCTTGTGCTACAAGTGCCATACGAGCCCATAGATACGCTAAAGTTACGTAACCAGCGAAGTAGAGGTAATCTACAGCTGCTGCACCCACTTCATCCGGATTTTGCATTGCACGCATACCGATTTGCATAGTGAGGTCGCCCCATTCTTTGTTTAGCGCAGCAAGTGGCTCAACAAATTCTTTCATGGCAGCATTGTCTTTATTTGCTTCTACAAACTTGTGAACAATCTTGGTGAAATCACGAAGCATTGCACCTTGAGTTTGTAAAACTTTACGGCCTAACAAGTCTAGTGCTTGAATTTCAGTTGTACCTTCATACAAGCAAGCAATACGTGTATCACGTACGATTTGCTCCATACCATGCTCAGAAATAAAGCCATGACCACCGAAGACTTGAACACCGTGCTTAGCAGACTCAGAACCTGTTTCAGTTAAGAATGCTTTTGCAATTGGAGTCAATAAAGACAAGATATTGTCAGCAAACTTGCGCTCTTCTTCAGATTCGCCTTTCTCAACGATATCTGCATATTGAGCAAGTAAGTAAACAAGTGCACGACCACCTTCAGCAAACGCTTTTTGAGTTAAAAGCATGTTACGAACAGCAGGGTGAACAATAATAGGATCTGCTTCTTTTTCTGGAGCTTTAGGACCAGAAAGTGAACGCATTGCTAAACGCTCTTTCGCGTAAGTTAAGGCACCTTGGAAAGATGACTCAGATGCTGCTAAACCTTGAACAGCAGTACCAATACGTGCTGTGTTCATGAAGGTGAACATACAGTTCAAACCACGGTTTTCAGGTCCAATTAAATAACCTTTAGCTTGGTCAAAGTTGATGACACAAGTCGCGTTACCATGGATACCCATTTTGTGCTCGATAGAACCACAACGTACCGCATTACGCTCGCCCACAGTTCCATCTGCATTTACATGGAATTTAGGAACGATGAATAACGAAATACCTTTAGTACCTTTAGGTGCACCCGGAAGGCGAGCAAGAACGATATGGATGATGTTTTCAGCCATGTCGTGTTCACCAGCAGAGATAAAGATTTTCTCGCCAGAGATTGCATAGCTACCATCTGCATTTGGTTCTGCTTTAGTGCGGATAATACCTAAGTCTGAACCTGCGTGAGATTCAGTTAAGCACATCGTACCTGTCCAAACACCTGAAACAAGGTTTGGTAAGTACGTATTTTTTTGCTCATCAGAACCATGATGTTCTAATGTACGTACTGCTCCGTGAGACAAGCCAGGGTACATACCCCATGCCCAGTTAGAGCTACCCACCATTTCAGAAATTGCGATACCTAAAGAGTTAGGTAAGCCTTGACCGCCGTATTGTTCTTCTGCTGATAAAGATGGGAAGCCAAGTTCAATATATTTTTGATAAGCTTCTTTAAAGCCTGTTGGTGTAGTTACAACACCATCATTCCAAGTACAACCTTCGCGGTCGCCAACTTGGTTTAAAGGAGAAAGTTCATTTTCACAGAAGTCTGCCGCAGCTTCTAAATATTGATCAACCAATTCACGGCTTACGTTACCTTGGAAATCAGGTAATTTTGCATAGTGTTCTTCAGCATTTAATAATTCATGCAAAACGAATTGCATATCACGTAAGGGCGCTTTGTATTGTGGCATATCGGGTTCCTCAATACTGGTGAAACCAGAGTTATAATCCTAATCTACGATAATGTGCCATAAGAGGCACCTTGAACCATTACATCGTGCAACAACTTGCATAACTGTACAAGCACCTCAGGGCCTTTACTTTGTGACTGCAAAGTCAAGAAAAAAATACTTGAACTATGTAAGTGCTTTGAGTGTAAACACTTTTAGTGAAATTTAGATGAGACAAATAGTCAAAATCGTAAGTAGTTATGTACACAAAAAAAGGCACCTATAGGCGCCTTTTATTTGAATATTTTTAGAATTATTTTGCTTGAGGTGCTACTGGAGCCGGGGCATTTATTGGAGGTTGAGGGCGCTTTGGCTCAAAACGAAGGTTACATGTACCTTCAAGTGTTCTATCTCCAACTTGAACATTTACAGCTTGACCATTTGCTTTGCCTTCACATGCTTTTTGAATCTGTTCAAAACGAGCTTGACGTTCTGCACGATGCTGTTCCCACGCTGCTTTTTGCTCAGGGGTAAATTCACGGTGTTTCATACGGTGGTGGCCATCTCGTGGACCATCTTGCATCATGTGATGTTCTGAATTAGGCGTTTGCGGGTTTGATTGACACGCAGCCAAACTGCCCATAGTTACAATTGCTGCACTGAATAATGCGATTTTTGCCGTCATTTTCATGTTTAAAGCCCTTTAATGTTTGTTTTCAGATGGCTTAAAGATTAGATAATAAAGATGAAGAAACAATGGAGAGTTTTTCTTTTCGTTGTTAGTTACAATGCCAAATATAAGGTAAAAATGAGAGAGTGCTTTTGAACGTACTACGTGTTCCCATTGCATTGCGGCTATTTTTAACGGTCTTGCTTACTACGCTGTTAATTGCAACCGCAAGTTTGAGTGTTCTGCACTGGACGATGCAAAAGAACTTTGCCAAATATGTGGCCGATGTTGAAATGCAAAAGCTAGATCGGCTCATGACCAATCTTGGAAATGTCTATACCGTTTATCATGATTGGGGAAATGCGATTCAGGCGCAAATCTTACAAATTGAAGGAACGGCAGCTCCAGATGATTATGACCGTCTTTCGCAGTGGTGGTTAAGACGCCAATATGATATTGCCATCCAGCAGCATTCGTTCGATGAGCACACTCTCATTAATGTTTCTCCAGATGGTGCGACTGCAAATAAAAACTCTATTTTTAGTGATGAAGAGCTACGCACATTGGAAAAGAATTTGCCTTCTGAGTATCAACCATTTGAAGGTTTAAAATTCCCATTAAGTGCCAACCAGTTTCGTCCACGTGATGACAGTAAAAACAAGTCAAAAAGAGGAAGTCTCAAAGACATTGAGACTCAAAATGGTAAGAAGCGCTTTATTGCTTTACCAGACCGTTTGGGCTTAAGTTCTCGTTTATCTTTATATGATGCCAAACATCAATTTGTAGTTGGTGAACCTCCATCTTCAGATCAAATGTCTTACCGTCCCATCATCGTTAATAATCAGGTGGTCGGTTATTTAGGCCTAAAACCAGTTCTAGATAAAGAAGATGCTTTAAGTATTAATTTCTTTAGTAATCAAAAGCGTTATTTACTTTTAATTTATGCCTTAACTTTACTATCGAGTTTAGTTGCAGCACTTTTAATGGCAACTTATTTTAAAAAGCCAATTCAACGTTTATTAAATGCGACAAAGGAGTTAACTAAAGGTAATTATCAACATCAAGTGGTCATTAAACGTAATGATGAACTTGGTGATTTATCGACTCAATTGAACCATTTGGCCGAGATTCTACATCAACATGAAGAATCACGCCGTCAATGGGTTGCAGATACATCTCATGAATTGAAAACACCATTAGCTGTTTTGCAGGCGCAAATTGAAGCAATGCAAGATGGTATTCGAAAGGCGACCCCTGAACACCTTGATGCCATGATGCGACAAGTTTCGAGTTTAAAGAAACTCACTCAAGACCTTGCAGACTTGGCTCAGGCCGATGCTCAGCAACTTAAATGTTATGTTAGTTCGGTCAATCCATGGGATGTTGTACTTCAAGAGGTCGAAAATTTTAGACCTAAACTCGAACAGGCAGGCTTAGAAATTGAGGTTGAAGGTGAGGGCGTTCCATTATTATTAGACCGTGACCGGTTTAAACAAATTATCGTGAATTTGATTAGTAATAGTATTCGTTATACCGAAACAGGTGGAAAAATTCATATTCATACACGTCAAACCGCCCAAAATTGGACTTTATATGTCGATGACAGCCCATTTGGTTTAAATGATGAACAATTGTCTCGTTTAGGTGAACGTTTTTATCGTGTCGATGATTCGCGCACGCGTAGTACAGGTGGAACAGGACTAGGCTTAGCTTTATCTTGTAAAATTGCGCAAGCGCTTGGTGGTACACTCAGTTTTGAGCACTCACCATTAGGTGGTCTACGTTGTGTACTGACCTTTGAAAAGCAGAGTTAAATAAAAGGAAAAATGGCCCATGAAACATGTAATGTTGGTTGAGGATGAAGTCGAGTTAGCGCAGCTAGTGCGTGATTATCTTGAGGCTGCTGGTTTCGAAGTTAGCATGTTTCATGATGGTCAAGATGCTTATACGAGCTTTCAACAACGCAAACCTAATTTAATGATTCTGGACTTAATGGTTCCAAGAATGGATGGTTTAACCATTTGCCGTAAGGTGCGTGAACAGTCAGATTTACCGATTATTATGGTGACTGCGCGTACTGAAGAAATTGACCGTGTTTTAGGTCTAAATATGGGAGCAGACGATTATGTGTGCAAACCTTTTAGTCCAAAAGAGTTAGTTGCCCGTGTACAAGCAGTTTTACGTCGTTTGGAACGTAAGGCCGAGCCAGAACAAAATGATTCGTTCCGGATCGATAAAGCTCAACAAAGAATTTGGTATCAACAAAAATCTTTAAGTTTAACGCCGACAGAATTTCGCCTACTTGAGCTATTTTTAGAACATGTGGGGCAAGTTTATTCACGTGCACAATTATTAGACCATATTAATCCGGATAGCTTTGATGTCGCTGACCGAGTTATTGATAGCCATATTAAAAACTTGCGTCGAAAAATCACGGAAGTAGCGGAAACTGGTAACCGTCATGAGTGGATTCAAGCTGTTTACGGTGTAGGGTATCGCTTCGAATATCCAGAAGAATAATTGTTTGGAAAAGTTATTCTGTGGATAACCACAATGTTATCCACAGAAAATGTGGATAGTTTTCAAAGATTATGGATAAATTATAATCTTGGTGTGATTGGGAACTAACTGCCAAATTTCATCTATATCTACATTTCTAACTGCGACACAACCTAAAGTCCAATCTTTGTGTGGCATATAGGTTGAACTAAAAGGCATCGAGAGTAAGGATTTTGGAACTGATCCATGGATCATGATATTTCCGCCTGTTGGCTGGTTATGCTGTTTGGCATAAGCAATATCTTTCGCATCGGGATAGGAAATATGTAATGATTTATAGAAAGCACTTTGGGGATTGCGCCAGTCTATAGAATAAACACCTTCAGGTGTTTTACCGTCATTTTCAAAATTTTTATGCCCTTCAGGGTTGAAGCCTAAACGAATAGGATAACGACGAATTACTTCCTGATTACTTTTGAGTAGAAGTATGCGTTGATTTTTAAACACTTCAATTGAGGTTACAGGTTTTGTCTTTATAAGATGGGATATCTCATTACTTGTAAGTGCTTCATGAGAGCCTGAAAAAGTAGGTAAATATTTTTCATACTTATAAAAAGCAATTCCGAGTGGAATGAATAGAAGTGTACAAATAATGATAGGTCTAATTTTCATATATTATTCTTTGATGATTAAGAAACTCTCTTAAGCTAAGCCACTTAAGAGAGTTTTAGTTTTTTATATTAAGACGAACAACTCACCGCTACATCAGGTACATCGCTTGGTAATGGTCCTAAATCTTCTGGTTTTTCCAAGTCTGGCTGTCTTGTATAAGGATGATTGAGTAGCTTAAACAAACGGTCTACCTCACTAAAATCATCTCGCTCCGCTGCTTCAATCGCTCGTTGTGCCATATGATTACGTAAAATATAAATTGGATTTGCTTGTTGCATGTTTGCATCAAGTTCATCTGTATCTTGGTGCTCACGAATGCTTTCATATTGGGTAAGAAACTCATCAAACTGTCGAATATCAAGACAATCATCTCGTAGTGCTTTGTATTCTTTATTTTGTAGTCGAATAAAGCTTTGAGTGTAATCAAGCTGCTCCGTTTGCAAAATACGCAAAAAACTTAAGCCGCATTCAGTACTGTCTTTGTGGAAATGAGGAAGTCCCATTTTTTTGCACAATCCAGTGGTGTAGTGCTCAATAAAGGTGGGTTCAAACTCTTCTAAGCAAGCAGCTAATTCTTCTTTGAATTGCTCTTTTTGCTCAGGTTCAGCAAGTGGAACTAGATTATTTAACCAAGTCCATAAATTCCAGTGTGCAATACTTGGCTGGTTTTGGTAGGTGTAACGCCCTTGGTAGTCAGAATGGTTGTTAATCCAATTGGGGCGAAAGCGTTCCATAAAACCATATGGACCAAAATCGAGTGTAGAACCTGTAATATTTAAGTTATCGGTATTCATCACGCCGTGAGCAAAACCGAGCAGCTGCCATTTGGCAATCATGATGGCTGTATTTCTAATCACAGCTTTAGCAAAAGCTAAAATAGGTTGTTCTTCTTTTTGGCATTCTGGATAGTGCCATTCAATACATTTTTGAGTGAACTCAGCTAATAACTCTGGTGCATATTGATTGATCCATTCAAAATGACCTAAACGGATATGACATTCAGATGTTCTAAGCAGCATTGCGCCTGGCTCTAGTTTTTCACGCTGTACACCTTGAGCAGAGCTTGTAAAACCTACTGCATGACTCGATGCGACTCCTAGCGCATTTAAGGCATGACCTGCTAAATATTCACGAACAACTGAACGTAGAACTGCTCGACCATCTCCCATACGCGAATAGGGAGTAGGGCCTGCGCCCTTCAAATGCAAATCGATGGTTTGGCCTTTTTTATTAAGAATTTGGCCAATAAGTAAACCACGTCCATCGCCTAGCTGACCTGCCCATTGTCCAAACTGATGGCCTGCATAAACCATTGCTAAAGGGGGAAACTCTGAGAAAGTCCGCTGACCACTGCAAATTTCTACCCAAGCTTGTTTTTCTTCATCTGTCCATTGTAACTCTTCGGCTAAAGCTAAATTAAAGTGACCAGCTTTCGCACCACGCAGAGGAGAAGGCTGTTGTATATGAAAAAGCTTTGGATTGAGTGATGAATAAAGCGGATTGAATTGCATAGGCTGGACTAAATATTTGAGGCGAACTTCACTATACCATAGTTAAAAACGAGCCAAAAAAATAGCGCCTGCAAAGCATGGCTTTACAGGCGCTATTTCGAACTAGACTCGTATTAGTCTGGTACGACGTTTGTGTTCTTTTTAATGTTGCGCATTAAAGTTTCTAAACACTCACGGTGATGACTCAAACGATGTTCAAGCAATTGGAAATCAACCTTTAACTTATGATCCATTTTATGAATCTTTTCAGCCATAGCTGCTTTCTTCGCTTGTAACTCTTGTTCTTTGAGTTTCGCCCAGTCATTTAAAGTGTGGGTAAATGCTTCATATTCTTGAGCAATGCGTTGCTTCATTTGACTCATATCGGCATTTACGTCATGACCATAAATAGCAAGGTCTTGTTCAGCATATTTAAACTTCATTGCCAATTCTGCTTTTTTAATATTAAAGCTTGGAATACGACGTAAGTTCTTTGCTAAACCAACTTTAGAACATGTCCAGATTAACCATTTAGTCGGGTCATACTGCCACCATTTCACACCATTACGATAATCGTATTGGAAAATATGGTGATAGTTATGGTAACCCTCGCCCCATGTTGCAATCGCTAACCAGAAGTTATCGCGTGCTGAGTTTTCATCGGTATAAGGACGTTTACCAAACATGTGGCAAAGTGAGTTAATGAAGAATGTTACTTGATGGCTAATGATTAAACGTAATAAGCCACCGAGAAGAACAACTCCCCATAAATCGCCAGTTGCCCAACCAACTAAACCTAAAATGCCGACATGAACTGCTACAACCAGCAAAGCATAGTATTTATGCTGGAACATCACGAGTTTGTCATTGAGCAAATCAGGTGCATTTTTAAAGTCAGGTTTAGATGGAGAATGATCGCGGATCATCCAACCCATATGGGCATACCAGAAACCACGTTCAATTGAGTACGGATCTTCATCCACATGGTCAACATGGCGGTGGTGAGTACGGTGACCAGATGCCCAAAACAGAATACTGTTTTGTACAGCAAATGTGCCGCCAATCATTAAAAGAATTTTAAGTGGTAATGACGCTTCATAAGCACGGTGTGCCCAAAGACGATGGTAACCAGCAGTAATCCCCATGCTACTTAAAGCTAAAAGAAAAAATAAGCTTACCCATGCGCTTACACTAAAATCATAATAATACGCATAAATCGGGATTATGATTGCAGCAAGAATTGGTAAACCAATTAAGGTAATGCTAGCGGTCCAGTTAATTGGGGCCTTGAGTGGGGCGGAAGTCATATCCGGCAGCGCTCCTAGAAACCTTGTCATACAAGGTAAAAAGACAAAACGACATAGCAAAACCAATCATCAAGATTTATTGCTATTTTGCACATCATATTAGCACGTGCATAGTGAGAATCACTAACATTATTGTACAGATGTATTGAAAGAACCGTAACAGAATTAAACCATGCTTGGCAACATTTCAGATAGGAGAAGTTGTGTAATGAAAATACAGCGATTGAGAAAAAAGAATAGCATTGATATTGCAGGAAAATTGCCATTGAAATGTCTTTTCATCGCAATCAGCCTTGTATTGGCAGCCTGCCAAAGCACGCCGCAACAAAATATTCAAAAAGGCCATGTAAAACCAACACACCATGTACAAACACCAGTAGTCAAAAAGAAAGTGAGCCCAGACGGTGTTCAAGATATTGATTGGCAAATTACTCAAATCAACGGTCATAAGGCAAAATTCTTTAACCAATGGCCGACTCTTTCATTGAACTCCGCAGTCAAAACTGTGTCTGGTCATACGGGATGTAACCGTATTTTTGGTCGATATAGTTTCGACTTCAACCAAAAGAAACTCGATATGGAAGTGAATGCGGGTCATTCAAGTTGTGATGGCGCTTTGGCTCAAGAAGCAGAACTAGTTGACTCTTTACAACGTATTCAACGCTTCCAGTTGGTAGGTAATACCTTGTATTTACTTGATCAGAACGGACAACGCCTAATTCAGGCAGAGAAAAAATAAAAGGTGGTTAATACCACCTTTTTCCATTTAAAGTGCTTCGAGCATTGTCGTGGGAATATCTGTAATTAAACCCTGAATATCTAAATCACGGAGCTTTTTTGCTCTTTCTACATCATTTACTGTCCAGACACTAATGTTTAAACCTGCTTGATGAGATAGTTGAATCATTTCATCTGTAGCAAGTTGGTCATACCAACCAATATGACAGCAACCAAATTGATGAGCGAGTTCAATTGCTGTGGCTCCAACTGGAATTTCAACTAACAAACCGCGCTTAAATTGTGAGTTGATATCACGTAAGGCAGTTAAAATTTGAAGATCGAAACTTGTGATAGTTACGACTTTTTCATAACCCTGTAATTCAGACTCAAGCTTTTGAACTAACTTTTCTGCAAAAGCCATATCTCTGACAGCTTTAACCTCAACTTCAATATGCTCGAAGTTATCAAGCAATTTTAAAACATCTGTAAGAGTGGGTGTTGGCTCTGAATTTGGCCAGTTGGGCCAGTTTTTGCGATGATCAAATGTTAAAGCTTGAGCCAAAGTAGATTGCTCAACAATTTGGTCGACTCCAGCTGTACGTAAAAAATTATCGTCATGAATAACGACCAATTCTTGGTCCTGAAGCTGACGAATATCAAATTCGACACCACGAATACCTAAGTTTTTTATGTGCTGAAAACCCCCTAATGTATTTTCAGGAGCTTCTCGGCGTGCACCACGATGACCAATAATGCGCATAATTTTCTTCTATTCAGTTATTGTTGGTTATGGTCTCTTCAAAAGTAGAGACCATACTTAAGTTAGTCTATTTTTAAATAATCTCATTAATATTTTTTTGCCAAAGGACTTCTTGTCCACCTTCGGCACGCTGTAGAGCACGAGATGCGACAAATAACCAGTCTGATAGACGGTTTAAAAGTTGGAGCGCCGTGGCTTGAATATTTTGATCACGCGTTTGTACTGACATGAGTGACCGTTCTGCACGACGGCAAACAGCACGCGCTTGATGAGCATAACTGCAAGATAAAGAGCCAGATGGCAGAATAAACTCTTTCAGCATAGGCAAATCTTCATTCATACGGTCAATTTCTTTTTCCAGAAACTCAATACAAACGGGCTGAAGTAAATTGTAATTTGGAATACAGACTTCGCCACCTAAGTCGAAAAGCCAATGTTGAATCAAGCTCAGGCTTTTGTCCCAATCTGCTTTATTAGTCACTTGGCTGGCTGTGATTTGTGCACGGAGTACACCAATAATTGCGTTCAGTTCATCAACATCACCAAGTGCCGCAATTCGTAAATCATCTTTGGCAACACGAGAGCCATCGCCTAAACCTGTTGTGCCTGAGTCGCCTGTGCGTGTATAGATTTTGCTTAAACGGTGTCCCATGATGGATATCCTGAACATAAAAAAGGGGATAATGTCGGTCAAAACATTACCCCGAAACTGGAGTTAATAAAATATTTTTATAATCAGATTGAAAAATTAATAACGGAAAGTTACGCCAACAGAAGCTTGGCGACCTGAATTAACATACCAGTCATTTGAAGGATATGTATTTAATACTTCACGATATTGAACATCACCTACATTTTGAATATTGGTAAATAATTTTACGTTAGGAATAACGTTCCAATAAGCATTTAAGTCTACTGTTGCGTAACCTGGTACTCGCATAGAGTTTGCAGAATCTGCATAAGATTTAGCTCTAGCGATTAACGAGGCACTAATTCCATACATTGCATTCTCTAAACCTGTGCTTACAGTGAGAGTCTGGCGAGGGCGATAAGCAATTTCTGTATTGTCTTTTTCATTTTCTGTTTTTACGTAAGCATATTCAGTAGATAAGAACAGATCATCTTGATGCCACTTTACTCCAGCTTCGCCACCAGTAAAATTCGCCTTAGCTATATTTGTATTAGTGCCTGCATTGTAGGCAATAAGATCTTTAATTTTTGTATGATAAACAGAAAAATTAGTACTCACATTAGAGGTAAGATCATAGTTCACACCCATTTCATAAGAAGTGCTTTTTTCTGGCGCTAAGTTTTCATTACCTCCCCATTGTGAATATAGTTCATTCAAGGTTGGAGCTCTGAAAGCACTGCCGATATTTGCATATACACTAGCATTAGGTAAGAAATGATAGCGGATAGCACCTTGTCCAACAGTATGAGTACCAAAGCGTTGGTTGTCTTCTAAGCGAACGCCAACTTGGGTGTCAAAAAGATCATTTTTGAGTTGATGCTGTAAATAATATCCCGTGCTATTTACACTTTTATCTGAGTTAAGAATGGTATTACTTTTATAATTTGCATCGTTATATGTTGCACCAACCAAAATGTTCTGATTTGGAGTAAATTTCCATTTCAGGTTTAGATCGCTTTCATTGTTTTCAGTATTGTAATATGAGTCGTAAGCAGGAACATTTTGTTTATCCTGAACATTTGCATAGTGTGCATTGATGATGAGATCAGGCAAAATATTATAAGCAACTTTCGTGTTGATAACTCGATTTTCGAATAGGCGCTGTGCTGTGTTGGTTATGTAATCATTACTGAAAACATTAGTGCCTTTATTTTCACTAATTGAAGCAGAAGCATCTATTAAGTTTTCTTGAAAGAAGCCTACTTTAGCGTGATAACCTTTTTGATCATATCCAGCCTTTTCATTTTCTGGTTGGCTTTCAAAAATACGTGTTCCATCACTTTCTAAGCGTTGTCCACCTATTTGAGCATAGAAACCTTGATCACTTACAAGATTGGCATTAACAATAGTCTTATAGGTATTATTTTCACCATAAATACCTGTTAGCTCAGCACTTGTTTTCTCAGGTTTTTTAGAAATTAACTGAACTACACCGCCAATAGCATCGCTTCCATATTGAACTGATGCTGGGCCTTTTAAGATTTCAATTTGTTGAACATCTGTTGTATCTAAAAATGCTGGATATAAAGGACCAAGTTCATTTTGACTATTTAAACGAGCGCCATCTTTAAGAACCAATGTATGAACTGATTTAGTACCACGAAGAGAAATTTCAGAAATCTGACCTAGACCACCGCTTTGTTTTACGTAGATGGATGGGTCTCGTTGAATAATATCTGAAACGTTTAATAATGGATTCTGCTCAATGGTTTTTTCATCAATCACTGAAATACGCGCCGGAACTTCACTCGCTTTTTCTGCGCTTTTTGAAGCAGTCACTACAATTGGATCGAGCTGAGTTGCGTTAGTTGTATCTTCAGCAAAAATAACAGGTGAACACCCCATCGCAATAGCGATAGCCCCTACCAGACGAGTAGGTTGAAAAGACTTAGACATAACATGCTCCATACATTCACCCCACGTGAATGATCGGGTAGATAGATGAAACAAGCAGGTCTCCGGACTTCAGCGCCATAATTCATTTATGGACATATTCACCTTCCCACATCACTGCAGTGGTGTAAGTCGATCTCGACTTAAAAAATATGCTTTACATTGTTACCGTTGCGGGGGCAGTGCCGGACTTTCACCAGCTTCCCTAAAGCATCAATTGCTTACACTTGCTTCCATTTGAATGCAGTATAAAGTGCTGAATTGCTTCCTACAACGTCATTTCGAGCAATTCCCAGAGAACTTTTACGCAAGGGACAAAAATTGCATTACAATGGCGTTTATTTTAAAAAATGGTTGTAGTTTAGGCAGATCATGAGCCCATCAAACCAAAAACGTACACGAGCAAAAATCTGTGGAATTACTCGTAAGCAGGATGTTCAAGCAGTAGTCACAGCTGGAGCAGATGCAATAGGTTTTGTTTTTTTTCCGCCAAGTCCAAGAAATGTAACAGGTGAACAAGCACAAGAATTAGCAAAACACGTTCCGCCTTATGTACAAATGGTAGGTTTGTTTGTAAATGCGAGTGCTGCTGAAATTCAGGATGTACTTGATTGTGTTCCCCTAGATGTATTACAACTACATGGCGATGAAACTCCAGAACAATGCCAAGATATTGCTCGCCATTGTAAGCGTCGCTGGTATAAAGCGATTCAGGTCAAACCTGATCTGGATGTAGTTGCTGAAATTCAAAAATATCAGGTAGCTGGTGCCAGTGCTGTATTGCTCGATGCGTGGCATCCTGAGCTTAAAGGGGGCACAGGACATCAGTTTGACTGGTCTAAATTCCCGAAACTTGATATTCCTTTAATTTTGGCAGGTGGTTTAACCCCTGACAATGTCATTGACGCTATTCATACTACCGGTGCTTTTGCAGTAGATGTGAGCGGAGGCGTAGAGTCCGCAAAAGGTATAAAAGACCAACAACTCATTGAACGATTTATGCAAGGAGTCCAACGTGGATCAGCAAAATAATGTGATTGACTATACCCAATTCCCAGACGCAAATGGGCATTTCGGTATCCATGGCGGACGTTTTGTGTCAGAAACTCTAATGGCGGCATTAGAAGATTTAGAAAATCTCTATTCCCGCATGAAAAATGATGAACAGTTTTTGGCAGAATTCGACCGTGACCTCGCCTACTATGTAGGTCGTCCTAGTCCACTTTATTATGCTGAGCGATGGTCAAAAGAGTTAGGCGGTGCGCAAATTTACCTTAAACGTGAAGACTTGAACCATACAGGCTCACACAAGGTAAACAACACGATTGGTCAAGCACTACTTGCAAAGCTTTCTGGTAAAAAACGTATTATTGCTGAAACTGGCGCAGGCCAGCATGGCGTGGCAACGGCAACAATTGCAGCACGTTTAGGTCTTGAGTGTGTTGTGTATATGGGTGCAGAAGACGTTAAACGTCAAGCCATGAATGTTTATCGTATGCGTTTGTTGGGTGCAACAGTTGTTCCTGTACAAAGTGGTTCTAAAACGCTGAAAGATGCCATGAACGAAGCAATGCGTGACTGGGTAACCAACGTTGATACGACTTACTATGTCATTGGTACAGTTGCAGGTCCGCATCCTTACCCTCAACTTGTTCGTGACTTCCAGTCAATTATTGGCCGTGAAGCTCGTAAACAGATTTTGGAGCAAGCAGGTCGCTTACCAGATGCATTAGTTGCTTGTGTAGGTGGTGGTTCAAATGCAATGGGCTTGTTCTATCCATTCTTAAATGATGCCAATGTAAAAATGTATGGTGTTGAGGCTGCTGGCTTTGGTATTGAAACTGGTAAACACTCTGCGCCATTAAATGCAGGCCATGTGGGTGTATTACATGGTAACCGTACTTACCTAATGAGTGATGAACAAGGCCAAATTATCGAGACACATAGTATCTCGGCGGGTCTTGATTATCCGGGCGTTGGTCCTGAACATAGCTTCTTGAAAGATATGAAGCGCGTACAGTACGTGCCAATTAACGATACAGAAGCTCTTCAAGGTTTCCGTGACTTAACCAAAATCGAAGGAATTATTCCTGCGCTTGAAAGCTCGCATGCAATGGCATACGTCTCTAAGCTTGCACCAACCATGTCTAAAGATCAGATTATTATTGCGACTGTTTCAGGTCGTGGTGATAAAGATTTAATGACAGTTGCACGCATTGATGGCGTAGAAATGGTTGAGATGTAAGAGGAAAAAATGCCAAGCTTGTTTATGGTAATGTTGGGTGGACGTCATGCGCGTGCTAATACAGAAGTTCATGATGTAGTCATGGCTGTAGGAGATACTTTGGAAGAAGTTTATCCTCAACTTAAACAGGCTTGGTTTGGTGAGGCTCAAGGGTTGCATATCGATGCTTGGGCCAAGCTCTCTGGTGTTAACTCTCAAGGGCAGAACTATCAAATCCATTTTTCTGATGCAGCGCCGTCAGCTTCAGATCAAAAGTTGTATTTGATTAATCTGGGTGGATATACACCTAATGCCTTTGGTGAGTTACATAGTTACCATTTGGTCGTGGCATCAGATGCGGTAAGTGCCAAACAATTAGGTAAACAGTTTATAGATCAAGAGTGGCATAAACCACATACCGACCGTGTAGTAGATATTGATGATTGCATTCCGATTGACCATATAGCAGGTCGTTACATCCAGTTAGTACAAGGTGAGTTCAATCCAACGCGTTGGGAAAACACTTATTTACTTCTGTAAATGTTCTTAAAAAAGGCTTAAAGGCAAAAATAAAATATAAAAAATTGCTGATCTCATGTATAGCTCTCTCAAATCGCAACTTTTTTGTAGCACTATTTACAATCCATCTGCCTAGACTAGAAGCTCAACATAAGCTCTTTGGAGTAATCAAAATGGGTCTTCTAGATGAAGTAGGTAAAATTGCTGGTGCAATTATCGCGGAACAAGGCGTCGATAAATTAGATCCAGATGCAGGTTTTCTAGAAAAAGCAGCAGGTGCTTTTGCTGGCTATGAAGCAGCAAAAATCGCTGAGAAAAAATTGGAAAATCAGGACAGTAACGAGCAAGAGCCAGAGCCAGAACCAGAACAAGCAAGTGATGATGACGCTTAACTTTTAAAAATTGAATTACACTTAAATCATGAGTTGAATTTGATTTTGTTGATGAATGGGGTCGTAGCTACTGAAATAGACCCTCAAAGAGTTTAAGTTATCGTATATCGATTTAAGTGAATAATAGAAAAAAGAGCATATCAATATGCTCTTTTTTTATGGCTCAACAAAAGTCATTTGAAGATCAAAACAGATGAGTAGCCAATTGGTCAGTGATCAGTCTATTATTAGTCAATAGATGAGCAGGAAATCAACGGATAATAAATAATGGATTTAATTCAAGAAAATGGACAGCCTCGTTATGGGCGTTTTGAATCTGTACCGTCGACCATTCATGTACAACGTTATATCTATAAAACGCCTTATGGCAAGGTCTTAAAGGGCTGGCGTAAGCAATTAAAGTATAAAAAATTTAAATTCTGTGGCATTCAGCATAAGCATTACAGTATTGGTCTCGCAATTGCAGATATTGGTTGGGTTGGGCATGGCTTTTTCTATATTTATGATCATGAAACGGGGCAAGTCATTGAGTGGAACGCCATTCAACCTTTAGGCCATAAAACTCATCTTGATGAGCAGCCATTGTTTAATCAAAGCTATTTTTCTAAATCGCCTTATCAGATCGATATTCAGCATGCCAATGGTGTGCGATACATTCGGGTGACTAAATATGGTGAAATTTGCCTGAGTGCCCGTATTTTTTGTGCTGGAACAGATATTTTAAGTTTGTGTACCCCAACAGGTATTAATGGTTGGACGTATACCCAAAAGCAGACCACTTTGGCTGTAGAGGGAATGTTCATTAATAAACAGAATCAACTTATACAATTCGATGAAAAGACATTTGCATCGCTTGATGATACTTGTGGTTTTTTACGCCCTGAGACCGCTTGGTTTTGGCTTTCATGTAATTTTTGGGATGAGCAGGGGAGACGTATTGGGCTAAATTTGGCTTCTGGGGTTAATGAAAGTTTTGGTAATGAAAACTGTTTATGGGTGAATGGCGTTTTATTTCCACTTACAGATGTTTTATTTGAAAAAATAAATGATGAGACATGGAAAATTAGCTCTTTAGATCAAAAGCTTAATCTGCACGTCCATATTGGTTGGTGTCGATACGAAAATATTAATTTAAGGATGATCGGAAGCCAGTTCAATCAGTGGCAAGCCAAAATTAGCGGCACTATTGAGCATGAGGCAATCGATACAATCACTTGCAATGAGCAATACGGGCTATTAGAACAACATTATGCAAAGTGGTAACAAGCAGGTTATAAACCTGCTTGCCAAAATGCTTCACCCGCTGCGATTGGGTCATTTGTTTTTTCTAAAGTTTCAATCCAAACAGGATACTGACGAATAACAGGATGTTGGCTTGGGTGAAAATCTTTTTTAAACCAGTCCAAATATTGTTTTTTCATAGCTGTTAATGTGCCATTTCTTCCAAAGAACCAAGGTAAACCTTTGAGTGTCATTGATAACCTTTCTTTAGGGCTAAAGCCATCACATTTCAACATAATGTTGGTTCTATAAAGTGTAAAACCAAACATGAGTACAGTTGTTAAAACAAGTACAAAGCGACGTGTTGACTCTGGAACTTCACCTACTTGTCTCATGACATCAAATGCCACATCGCGATGCTCCATTTCTTCAATGGCATGCCACGCAAACAGCGCGCGTACATAAGGATGAGCATTTTCCAAGGTTTTTTTATTGCTATAAAAGGTTTCTGCCATTAATGCTGTTAAATGTTCAGCGGCAGCAGTCATGGCAATATTATATTGTGGTGAACGTTTGGTAAGCTCAAAACGGAAAATCCTTTTAAGTGTGCTTGTGAACTCATCCACAGGCATACCTTGTTCTTTCATAAGCTGATTCATTTTGTCATGGGCAATGCCATGTTGAGCTTCTTGTTTAATAAAATCGGCAACTCGATTTTGTAGTTCCGGGTCATCAATTTTGTCACGGAACATCCGTACACATTCAATGAAGTAACGCTCTCCATCTGGAAAGGTTAAGCTGAGTGCATCAAACATGCGAGTCAAAAAAGGATCGTTATTAAACCAAAAGCGTGGTGCTTCGTTTAAATGAAAATCTAGATCTTTGCGAACTACTGGCTCGACCTGATAAGAAACATGTGCGTTCATCTTTGTATTTCTCGCAACTAAGCTTTTCATTAGTATGTCGTGAATGGTCGGCTTTGTTTTGACAGTTATCGCCAATTTTTATACAGTTTGCGACAAGATGGCAGTAAAAAAAGGAAACGCCATGCAAGAGTTTACGATCTCAAATGGATACTTTTATCTTTGGAATACGTATTTAAAAGAAAAGGGAATAGCTTGGCAGTCACTCAATTTAAATGACACTCAAACTCGGCAAATACAAAATATTTTATCTGCTTCTATTGATGCTCAGTCCTCCTTACACCTTTTTATTGAGCTTTTAGAACTGACTGAATCTCAATTACAAGTGACCAATTTGGCTTTAGAAATGGCAGCCTGTATTACACCTGCCAACTTTGGCGTGCTGGGTTACATGGCATCTAGAAGTGATACTTTGGGTCAAGTGGTTAAGTATATTGCTAAATTCCACCGTCTAGTCATTGATGGGGAGCAAGTTGTCCCCATCCAAATTGAGCAAGATGCTTCCAAAATTCGCTTGTATTGGCCTTTGGTTGATGACAGTAATATTGTACTTAGTGAGTTAACCTTAGCCGCAATGGTACAGCTTGCTAAAGAGATTGCTCCCTTGCATGATTTTCTTTTACAGCATGTCGAGTTTGTACACCGACCTCGGGGACCATTGGTTCATTATCAACGCTTCTTTCAGTGCAAATTGTCATTTGACCGACCTTACTATGCATTAACTTTTGCAAGTGAAAGTTTAAATGTTCGTCCCCAGCATGCAGATCCGACTTTAGTGCAGCTTTTAGTGAAACAAGCTGAAGAAGCTTTGGTTCAACGAAAAATACATACCGATTTAGTTCAGCAAATACATTGGATCGTACAAGAATATTTGAAGCACAAGCAGCAGGCTCCAAAAATAGAAGATATTGCCATCGAACTTAATGTTTCAGTACGAAGCTTGCAGCGTCAACTACAGGCCTTAAACACTTCATTTAAATTAATTTTAGATACTGAGCGCATGAAGCGCTGCGAGATATTGTTAAGTCAAAATGAAAGTCTTACCGCAATTGCCGAGCAGTTGGGTTATTCCGATCAGTCTGCACTTGCAAGGGCACATAAAAATTTAACAGGGCAAACGTTATTAACCCATAAAAAGCAATTGCAACTCACCCATAAAAATACAGAGAAATAGAGTTTTTGATGTTTTTTTATTCAAATTGCAAACGAATAATGGCTCAAAAATAGGAAGCTTTGATCATTGAGAAAAGTTTCAAAATATTGATAAATGTACGCCATGGGTTGTATGAATCATACAATCGAATATCGCCATAACGTTAGACCTGTTCAATGAACAAAAAATAGCGTTAAAATGCGGTGTTCTTGTATTTCTACAAACAACTCCTCAATTTTAAATAATTCAAGGAAAGCACAACCCTATGTCACGTCTTGCCACCCGTTTTGAAAAGCTTAAGTCCCAACAACGTAAAGCGCTTGTATCTTATGTTATGGCGGGTGATCCACAGCCACAAGTAACTGTTCCGTTACTTCATAAAATGGTTGCGGCAGGAGTAGACGTTCTTGAGCTTGGTTTACCATTTTCAGATCCAATGGCTGATGGTCCGGTTATTGCGCTTGCTGCGGAACGCGCGCTTGCGGCAGGGACCAACACCTTAGATGCATTGAACATGGTAAAAGAGTTTCGTGAACAGGATCAGGAAACACCTGTAGTTTTGATGGGTTATCTCAATCCTGTTGAAGTGATTGGTTATGAGAAGTTTGTTTCTTATGCGAAACAATGTGGTGTAGATGGCTTATTACTTGTGGACTTACCACCAGAAGAGTCAAAAGAATTTGGTGCGATCTTAAAACAGCATGATATGGACCAAATCTTCTTACTTGCACCAACTTCAACCGATCAACGTATTCAACACGTAGCAAATCAGGCAAGTGGTTTTATCTACTATGTTTCACTTAAGGGTGTAACAGGTGCAGCGACTTTAGATACTTCTGAAGCGGCTGCGCGTATTGAAAAAATCAAAAGTGTAACTAACGTTCCAGTTGGCGTTGGTTTCGGAATTAGTGATGCTGCTTCAGCGAAAGCGATGGGTAGCGTTGCAGATGCCGTGATTGTAGGTAGTGCTTTCGTTAAATCTTTTGCAACGTTAACAGCTGATGAAGCTGTTGAACAGACGGTGAATAAAGTCAAGGAGCTTCGAGCAGCGCTCGATGAGTTAGTATGAATCAAGAAGTGAAATCAGGGAAAGTTCTTAGCCCTTCGACGCCATGGACACAGCGTCCAGTTCCAGGTATTGAAGTTGCAGATGAGCAACAGACTCTCAAAGCAACATTTACTGAGCCGACTATTGAGTGCCCTGAATGTCATGCTTTAGTGACACGTACCGCTATATCTTTCAACGCGTATGTATGTCCACAGTGTGACGAACACTTAAAAATGAAAGCTCGCGATCGCTTAAACTGGTTCTTCGACAATGTTGTGACTGAATTAGGTCAAGAGTTTAGCGCGAAAGATCCATTAAAGTTTGTTGATAGCAAACCGTATCCAGAACGTATGCGTGAAGCGCAAACTAAAACTGGTGAAACGGAAGCATTAATTGCCATGCAAGGTAACTTAAATGGCGTAGACATGATTGCATGCGCTTTTGAGTTCGACTTTATGGGCGGCTCAATGGGTACTGTAGTAGGTGATCGTTTTGTTCAGGCGGCTGAGCTTGCAATTGAAAAACGCCAACCATTAATCTGCTTTGCAGCTTCTGGTGGTGCACGCATGCAAGAAGGTATGTTGTCGCTTATGCAAATGGCGCGTACTTCTGCAGCAATTCAAAAATTAAAAGATGCGGGTTTACCTTATATCGTGGTGTTAACACATCCAGTATATGGTGGTGTAACAGCTTCTTTAGCAATGTTGGGTGATATCCATATTGCAGAACCTAAAGCAATGATCGGCTTTGCTGGTAAACGTGTAATTGAGCAAACTGTACGTGAAACATTGGAAGAACCGTTCCAACGTGCTGAATATTTGCTTGATCATGGTGTAATCGATCAGATTGTTCATCGTCATGCTTTACGTGATACTGTATCTCGACTTGTATCGAAATTGATGAACTTACCTTGAAACAACAAGCTCCACTTTCAACAGACTCTTTAGATACATGGCTCAATTATTGGAGCCATGTTCACGTTACAGGGATCGATCTTGGTCTGGAACGTGTTATTCCCGTAGCAGAAAAATTAGGCGTGACTAAACCCGCTGCTAAAGTTTTTACTGTTGCCGGAACAAACGGGAAAGGTTCAACCACAACTACACTTGCATCTATATTAAAAGCGCAAGGCTATAAAGTTGGGTTGTATCAATCACCGCATATCTATCGTTTTAACGAACGGGTCAAGTTAGGTGGAGTCGAGGTTGATGATCAAAGCCTGATTGACGCTTTTGTACAAGTTGATCAGGCTCGTCGCGATTGCGATTTAAGCCTATCTTTTTTTGAAGCAACCACTTTGGCTGCTTTTGTCATTTTTAAGCAGCAACAATGCGATGTATGGGTGCTTGAAGTCGGTTTAGGCGGACGTCTTGATGTCGTCAACGTTATCGACCCTAATATTGCTGTAATCACCAATATCGGTCTTGACCACACTGATTGGTTAGGCGATACGATAGAGAAAATTGCTTTTGAAAAAGCAGGCATTATACGTCCTGATATTCCTGTAATTTTTGCAGGCGAGCAAGTTTTACCTCAAGCTATTCAAGATAAAGCCAATAGTTCACAAGCGACGCTATACGCAATTAATAGAGACTATTTTTATAAACTCGCCAGTGATGGAAAACACTGGTATTTTGCAAGTGAAGGAACTACTTTAAAACTGCCATTAGGGTCACTTGCAATTGAAAATATTGCAGGGGCAGTTGCTGCTGTATTAAATAGTGGCCTTGAAATCTCACAATCGGCACTAGAGCAGGGTATTGAAAATGCACGCTTGGCAGGACGCTTTGAAGTGCGTCAAGTCAATGGAAAAACCATAATTTTTGATGCCGGACACAATCCACATGGTGTTGAATTTTTGTTAAAGCAATTGCGAAATTTCTTAGAATACAATAAACAGTACACAGAAGTTGTCGCAGTATTTTCAATGCTGGCAGATAAAGATATAAAATCAGTAGTCGATTTATTGAAACCTACTGTTTTACATTGGAAAATTGCTGAGTTGAATGTGCCGCGTGCTGCACCGATTCAGCAATTGAATGACGCCTTACAGGGCCAGGCAATACAACAATTTGGCAATATCAAAGAGGCTTTTAAATCAGCGCTTGAGCAAACAAATAACAATCAGCTGATTTTAGCCTGTGGTTCGTTTCATACTTTAGAAGCGATTTGGGAGTATTTGGAAGAATGTCAATGAATAACAAACAACGCTGGATGGGTGGCGTTGTTTTATTAGGTGGTGGTGTTTTATTGGCAGCATTACTTCTAAAAGGAAATGAAGAAATAAAACATGTGGGTGCTGAACCACAAACCTCTACATCACCGAAGCCACAAGCTAAACCAAAGCAATCAGCACAAGAAGGGCAGATGGTACAACTACAGCCGCTTGCAGTGGATGTGGAAACAGAAAAACGTCTTCTTGAAGAACAACGCCGTTCGCGTGAAAAAGCTGTAGCGGAACAAGAAGCTCGTGCTGCCGAATTCTTGGCAATGCAGCAACAGGCAGAGGCAGACGCAGCGCGTAAAGCTGCTGCAGAATATGCTGCGATTAATGCTCGTCGTGCTGCTGCACAAGAAAGTTCGGATAACATTCCTCCTGAGGTTGCAGGTGGGGAAGGTAAGGCAAAAGGACAGCAGACTGATACAAAAAAGCCAGTAGATACAGCTAAAGCAGATGCAGATAAAAAAGCTGCTGAAGCAAAGAAACAAGCTGAAGCCGACAAAAAAGCGGCTGAGGCAAAACGTCAGGCTGAAGCTGATAAAAAAGCAGCCGAGGCTAAGAAACAAGCCGAGGCTGAAAAGAAAGCTGCTGAAGCTAAAAAGCATAAGGCTGAAGCTGAGAAAAAGGCTGAAGAAGCTAAACATCAGGCTGAAGCTGACAAGAAAGCTGAAGCAAAGAAACAAGCTGAAGCAGAAAAGAAAGCTGAAGCTAAGCATAAAGCCGAGGCTGAGAAAAAAGCTGAAGCTGAGAAAGCGCGTGAGCTGCTTGAAAATGGCGATAAAAAGTGGATGGTACAAGTTGCATTGGCTGCTAATCAGGCAAATGCAGATGCAGTTGTATCTAAACTACGCGCTAAAGGTTATAAGGTCACGACAAGCCCAACCAGTAAAGGTATTCGTATTATGGTTGGACCAGCAAAAGACCGTGATACAGCAGATGCAGCTCGTAAGAAAATTACGTCTGACTCCAGTTTAAACATGAAGTCAGCTTGGGTCATTGATTGGGTGCCATTAGATCAGCGCTAATCTGATCTATGGTTTACTCAAGATCTAGTTAAGATGGATTCGACAATTGTTGTTGAATCCATTTTACATTTTCAGGGGTGAATAAACGGTCAATATTTTTCCAAATAATATGATAACCGTATCCGCCTTCCTTCATTTCTTTAACTGCATCATCAATTGCCCAGTGTTCAAAAATAATGCGATACATCGCAACGCTGGCACCAGTACGGTCTGAACCATGGTAACAATGTAATAAAACACGTTGGTTATTTTGCTTGGCAATTTTAATTTGCTGCATGACTTCTAACAGGTCTTGTCGGTTAATTGCCCATGTGTCGATAGGAACGTGAACAAGATTAAAATTCTCATTTTTAAATACTAATTCATCTGAATCTTTAGCTCTTAAATTAATAATAGTTCCGATTTGATAGCGTTTTAATTCGGGGATCATTGCAGTATTTGGTTGTTCGCTACGAAAAACATCATTGCTCACTTGATAGAAATTATGTGTTTGAGAAACTAAAGTTCCCCAATCTTTGGGTCTGTGCTCATGTGCAATGCTTTCATGTTGCATACATCCCTGTAGGTTTAAACACAGAACTAGGGCAATGAGTGAGAATTTTTTCATGTTTGATACCGTCGAAGCTCATGAGGGTCATGGGCGCAAATAATTTCAATCGTTGGCTCATGTTGAGCCAAATGCTGTAATTTTTTAAGGTTAATAAGACGCTTTTCATTATCTTCTGCAAATGTTTTTTCCAGAAGGGTAAGTGATCTTAATTTATTTGCAGGATTTAGCTCTAGGTGTGAGTAGTAAGCATCTCCACAAAATAACAACCACTGATTTTGTTGTTTGATGGCAATACCACAATGTCCAGCGGAATGGCCTAATAATGGCACCATTAAAATTTCATCTTGGAATAACGGGAAACCTTTTACTTTTTCAAGATTAAACCATTTTTCACCTTGCTGATATTCAACGAAATTCCAGTATCGATGCTGATTATATTGATTGGTTCTATAGCGAAGCTTTCCTTTAAAATTAGGTAATTGCGCAGCATTATATTCAGTGGCTAAGACGTGAACTGTGGCATGAGGAAAGTCTGAAATGCCGCCTGCATGATCAAAGTCGAGGTGAGTCACAAAGATGTGTTGTACATCTTTAGGATGGAATCCCAATTTTTGTATTTGCTGGATTGCACTGAATTCAAGATTCGACTCAATTTTCCCCAAACGTTTGACTAAAGAGCCAAGGCGCTGTTGCATGTGTAAATAGTCTTGCAGACCAAATCCTGTATCAATCAGTACAAGCCCGCGGTCCGTCTCTACTAAAAGACAATGACATACAACTTCGGCTTTCCAGCCTTTCTGTCCAAATAAAGGCGCGCAGACAGGGCACATACTGCCGCATTTTAAATGATGAATTTTATGGATCATGATTGTTGTTTTTTGCACAAACTCCTTGGGAGTTATAACTGATCTCGACAGTAAAAACCATGTGTATTCAATAATGCAAAAAAAAGCCATCGGGTGAGATGGCTTGGAGATGGAAACATTCGTGTATATGTTTTAGTTATTTTTCTTTGCGTTCTTTCTAATCATTGTCTTACAGGGAGTCTTTCAGATACCTGCCTACGCGCTTCGCTTGTCTTGCGCTTCGATTAAAGCCTTTTTAAAGGCTTTAATCTTGCTCAGGCTGTGGTGTGAGGCGCAAGTAAGGTTTTACTGCGGTATAACCTTTAGGGAAACGTTGTTTAATTTCTTCCTCATCTTTTAAAGATGGAACGATCACAACATCTTCACCTTGCTGCCAGTTCGCCGGAGTAGCCACTTTATGCTTATCGGTTAATTGTAATGAATCCACGACACGTAACACTTCGTTGAAGTTACGACCAGTTGAAGCCGGGTAGGTAATAATTAATCGAACTTTTTTGTTCGGATCAATAATGACCAAAGAACGAACTGTAAGTGTTTCACTGGCATTTGGATGAATAAAGCCATAGAGCTCAGATACTTTACGGTCTTTGTCAGCAATAATTGGAAAGTTAACCGTAGTGTTTTGAGTTTCGTTAATGTCGTTAATCCAGCCTTTATGCGATTCTACGTCATCTACAGATAAGGCAATCGCTTTAACATTACGTTTTTCAAATTCGTCTTTTAATTTTGCTGTATAGCCTAATTCTGTTGTACATACAGGGGTATAGTCAGCAGGATGTGAGAATAAAATACCCCAACTATCACCTAGAAAATCATAAAAACTAATTGTGCCTTCGCTTGATTCTTGTTGAAAATCAGGGGCAGTGTCTCCTAATCGTAATGTCATGATCTGTCCTCAGTTGTTTAAAATTTGTTATATGTTGAAATGACTATGCCGCAATTTATTTATTATTAAAATTATTGTTTTTGTATTTTATTATGAAGTTTTTATATAAGTGTAAATATATATGACTAAAACTCGTTAATTTATGGACTGAACCAATGTAACTTTAAGATAAATTTGCTAAATTAGATTTCTCGGAAGTTGTGTTCAATAGATAAGCGTTAATGTTGAGTTTTGGGTGTCAGATGCATTAAAGGGGCTTAGAGAAACGGTAAAACCGTTTATCTAACTATCAGATTTTTTTTATGGGTTTTGTGCAAACCCCTTGTACTTCAAATTTCTGACACCATAATAAACGACTGAGAAAAAATTTATTCATTTGACCAAGCAAGATTTAGAGAGTTTATCCATGTTGGCAAGTCTGATCGGAGGTATCTTCGGTACAAAAAATGAGCGTGAACTCAAACGCATGCGCAAAATTGTTGAGCAAATCAATGCGCTCGAGCCGACGATATCAGCTTTAAGCGATGCAGACTTATCTGCAAAAACTCCAGAATTCAAACAACGTTATAACAATGGCGAAAGTTTAGATAAGTTACTCCCAGAAGCGTTTGCGGTTTGTCGTGAGGCAGCAAAACGTGTAATGGGCATGCGTCATTATGATGTGCAATTGATTGGTGGTATTACTCTTCACGAAGGCAAAATTGCCGAAATGCGTACCGGTGAAGGTAAAACCCTTATGGGTACTTTGGCGTGTTACTTAAACGCATTAAGTGGCGAAGGCGTTCATGTGATTACTGTGAACGATTACTTGGCACAGCGTGACGCTGAGTTAAACCGTCCGTTATTTGAGTTCTTAGGTTTAAGCATTGGTACAATTTATTCAATGCAAGAACCGTCAGAAAAAGCAGCGGCTTATCTTGCTGACATTACCTATGGTACCAACAACGAATTTGGTTTTGACTACTTACGTGACAACATGGTGTTTTCTTTAGCAGAAAAGAAACAACGTGGTTTGCACTATGCCATTATCGATGAAGTTGACTCAATCTTGATTGATGAGGCGCGTACTCCATTAATTATTTCTGGTCAAAGTGAAGACTCTTCACACCTCTATACTGCAATCAATACGATTCCACCAAAATTACGTCCGCAAAAAGAAGAAAAAGTTGCTGATGGTGGCCATTTCTGGATTGATGAAAAGCAGCGTTCAGTTGAAATGACTGAAATCGGTTATGAAACTGTAGAACAAGAACTCATTCAAATGGGCTTGTTAGCTGAAGGCGAAAGCTTATATTCAGCAACAAACCTAAACCTTGTTCACCATGTATCTGCCGCTATTCGTGCACATTTCTTATTCCAACGTGACGTGCATTATATTATTCATGATGGTGAAGTCATCATTGTTGATGAGCATACTGGCCGTACAATGCCGGGCCGTCGTTGGTCAGAAGGTTTACACCAAGCTGTTGAAGCAAAAGAGGGCTTGGAAATTCAGCCTGAAAACCAGACTTTAGCAACGACTACATTTCAGAACTATTTCCGTCTTTATAAAAAGCTTTCAGGTATGACAGGTACTGCTGATACTGAAGCTGCGGAAATGAAAGAAATTTACGGTCTTGATGTTGTCATTATTCCGACTCACCGTCCAATGATTCGTAACGACCAAAACGATTTAATCTATTTAAACCGTAATGGCAAATATAATGCGATTATTCAAGAAATTATGAATATTCGTGAGCAAGGTGTTGCACCAATTCTGATTGGTACTGCAACCATTGAAGCCAGTGAAATTCTATCTTCTAAATTGATGCAAGCTGGTATTCACCATGAAGTGTTGAATGCTAAACAGCACGAACGTGAAGCAGATATTATTGCTCAGGCGGGTAGCCCGAATGCAGTAACAATTGCAACCAACATGGCTGGTCGTGGTACAGATATTATCTTGGGTGGTAACTGGAAAGCGAAACTTGCCAAACTTGAAAACCCGACAGCAGAAGATGAAGCACGTCTGAAAGCACAGTGGGAACAAGACCACGAAGATGTATTGCAAGCGGGTGGTTTGCACATTATTGGTTCTGAACGCCATGAATCACGCCGTATTGACAACCAGTTACGTGGTCGTGCGGGCCGTCAAGGTGACCCTGGTGTTTCTCGCTTCTATTTATCTCTTGAAGATGACCTTATGCGTATTTTCGCAGGTGACCGTGTTGTTGCCATGATGCGTGCAATGGGCTTACAAGAAAATGAAGCGATTGAACACAAAATGGTAAGTCGTTCTATTGAAAATGCTCAGCGTAAAGTTGAAGCACGTAACTTCGATATTCGTAAGAACTTATTGAAATACGATGACGTGAATAATGAACAACGTAAGATCATTTATTCACAACGTGATGAAGTGTTAGCTGAAAATACTTTACAAGATTACGTCGAAGAAATGCATCGTGAAGTCATGCAAGCCATGATTGCCAACTTTATTCCACCTGAGTCAATTCATGACCAATGGGATATTGAAGGTTTGGAAAATGCTTTACGTATTGATTTAGGTATTGAGCTTCCAGTTCAAGAATGGTTAGAACAAGATCGTCGTCTTGATGAAGAAGGTCTGGTTGAGCGTATTAGTGACGAAGTGCTTGAACGTTATCGTCAACGCCGTGCGCAAATGGGTGATGAGTCAGCAGCAATGCTTGAACGTCATTTCGTTCTAAATTCTCTTGATCGCCACTGGAAAGATCATTTGGCTGCAATGGATTATTTGCGTCAAGGTATCCACTTACGTGGCTATGCGCAAAAGAACCCAGAACAGGAATACAAAAAAGAAGCATTTAACTTGTTTGTGAATATGTTAGGCGTCATTAAAACTGATGTTGTGACTGATTTGTCTCGTGTACATATTCCAACACCAGAAGAACTTGCAGAAATGGAAGCTCAACAGCAGCAGCAAGCTGAGTCGATGAAGCTTTCTTTTGAACATGATGATGTGGATGGCTTAACAGGTGCAGTGACTGCGTCTCAAGAAACACTCAATGAGTCGGCTGATGAACAACAAATGTTCCCAGTACCAGAAAGCCGTAATGCACCATGTCCATGTGGTTCTGGTTTAAAATATAAGCAGTGTCACGGCAAAATTTAATTTGCTTGATAAAAAAAAGCAGAACAATTGTTCTGCTTTTTTTATGTTTGTAGTAAGCCTGTGAATAATGTTTGCAGTTTTAAGTATTAAATGCTATTTACTTCTCATCCAGAGTGTATGTTGGAAAGACAATGAAAAAAGTATTACAACCTTTATTTTTAACTGTTCTTGCTGTACCAAGTTTTGTTTTCGCAGCAGAAACAGCTTCAGCCCCTCAAACCACAACGGTTGATAAGGTTCTTGCAGCAAAAGGCCCCACTTCGGCTCAGGCTGTAGTGAAACAAGAGAATACGACGGTAATTAGTCCTCGTACAGGTATTCGTTATACATTGGGTAATACAGGTAATCGCCCAATCATTTTACAAACTGCTGCGATTGCTCCAGCAAACTCTGCAAACATTAATCGTATTGTGGCAACTAACCCAGCTCTATCTGCAAAAAGCCAAGAAAAAGCAAAAATTGCTTTAATTGGTGAAGCAGCAGTTGCGGGTCCAGCAGCTGTAGCAGCAAGTAATGTAACTGCTCCAGCGCCAACAAACAGTGTTGCACCAGCAAACCCTGCATCAATGAATTAATTTTCATATATAAAAAAGCCGGTCAATTTTGAACCGGCTTTTTTTATATGAGGGTGTTTGAAAATAGTTAAATCTGATTATTCACATCTACGTTCTTTGTTTCACGTATTAATAAAAATGCGACTAATGATAAAAGTGATGCAGCTGTCAGATAATAACCAACCGCATATAAACCATAAGTTTCAGCAAGTTTTGTGGCAATCAGTGGGGCAAACGATGCACCAAAAATACCAGCCAAGTTAAAGGTTAATGCTGAACCTGTATAACGAACTGAAGTTGGGAAAATCTCTGAAAGAACTGTACCAATCGGGCCATAGGTCAAACCCATAATTGATAGACCAGTACATAAGAAAAGAAAGACGATGAGCGTATTTCCAGACTCTAACATGCTAGAGAAGAATAATCCGAAGATCGCAGCAGCGATACATACGCCAACTGATGTTGCTTTACGCCCAAATTTTTCTGCAAAAATAGCAGATAAAGGAATGAAAGCTGCAAAACAAAGTGTCGCAAAAAGTTGAAGTTCTAAAAACTCACCACGTGCATAACCCAGTTTCGTCGTTCCCCAGTTAAGTGCAAACACTGTAGTCAGATAAAACACAACAAAGGTACAGATTGCGGCAATCGTACCGAGAATAAGCTTACCTGTGTGTTTGGTAACGACTTCTTTAAATGGAATATTAACTTCTTTTTGTTTATCTAAAACTTTTTGGAATGCTGGAGTTTCATGGAGTTTTAAACGGATATATAAACCAACAATGACCAAAATTGCACTCGCAATGAATGGAATACGCCAGCCCCATTGCATGAATGCTTGTTCAGGAATAGCTGCACTTAAAAGTAAGAATGAACCCGTTGCTAGAATAAAACCAATAGGGGCGCCAAGCTGTGGGAACATGCCATACCATGCACGCTTACCTTCTGGTGCATTTTCGGTTGCAAGTAGTACAGCGCCACTCCATTCACCCCCTAGACCTAAGCCTTGTCCTAGACGGCAAGCTGCTAATAATAATGGAGCCACAATCCCGATTTGTGCATAAGTTGGAAGTAGGCCAATACATACCGTTGATATACCCATGGTCAGCAAAGCTGCCACTAGTGTTGCTTTACGTCCAATACGATCCCCTAAGTGACCAAATAGTGCTGCACCAATAGGGCGGGCAATAAAGGCAATTGCGAATGTTGCGAGTGATTGTAAAACGGCAGCACTGCCACTGCTGGCAGGGAAAAATAGATGAGGAAAAATAATCACGGCAGCAGTTGCATAGATGTAAAAGTCGAAGAACTCAATGGTTGTACCGACTAAGCTTGCAAATAAAACTCGTGTTTTCGAATTGGTGGCTACTACAGGAGCAGCTGTCGCAGAGGTTGACTCCATATAAGTCCTTATATAAGTTAAAATTTATTTTTAGTTTACTATTCTCTTTAAAGGCATATTTTTCTTAAAAGAATAGTGTGAAAGAACATCATCCATGACTCTTTCAGGATCACTGAATATGAGTGAAAAATGGATTAAACAACGTACCAATAGATTGCAAGAAAGTGTGCACCTGCACCTAAAAGTACAAAAATATGCCATATCGCATGGGTATATCTTACCTTTTTTAACGCGTAAAACAATGCTCCAACAGTGTAAGCTAAACCTCCAGTAATCAATAACATCAAAGCGTCTTTACTTAAATAGGTACGCATATCATCCATTACAAAAACGGCAAGCCATCCCATAAGAACATAAGCAAGTAATGAAATTTTCTGAAAACGGTGAATAAAAACTAACTTGAAAAGTGTACCAATTGCAGCAATGCTCCAGAGTGCAATAAGTAAAACATGAGCCTTTTGTGTAGGTATCGCAATGCTTAAGAATGGGGTATATGTACCGGCAATTAAATAATAAATAGCGGTGTGGTCGAGTTTTTTATACCAGTAACGTAAGTTTTGAGTCTGCGCAAAATGATACAGAGTCGAGCTGGTAAAAACGAGAATCAGACTAAATGAGTATACCCATAAACCGATCCACTGCCCGGTGGAAAGATAAGATCCTTTCATAATTAAAAGGATAGAGGCAACCACGGCCATAACAACGCCAGCACCATGGCTGTAGGCATTAAAAAGTTCTTCTTTAGGATCGTAAGTTTCTAACACCGTTTTGCTCATAAGTTTATTTTTTGATTAAAAATACAAAT
Organism: Acinetobacter sp. ABJ_C1_1; assembly: GCF_044684115.1. Classification (NCBI taxonomy): domain Bacteria; kingdom Pseudomonadati; phylum Pseudomonadota; class Gammaproteobacteria; order Moraxellales; family Moraxellaceae; genus Acinetobacter; species Acinetobacter sp. ABJ_C1_1. The sequence continues at coordinate 83,009 of NZ_JBITPU010000010.1, forward strand.
GTATAGAAATACAAAACAGTCGTAAAGTTATTTTATTTTTAATCCTATACCCTTTAAACTTTCAGTTTATATGAGTCACCATTCTTTAGGTATATCTGTGTCGGTTTTCTCCTTTGAGCAAGAACAGCAATTCTTTCATGAAATCAAACAAATGCTTGATGAGCAGAGTTTTGAGCGTTTGATTTTGAGCCAATATAAAGGAGAGTTGGCACAGCTAGAAAAAATCACTTTCCGCATTGTAGAGTTAAATGGGAAAAAGCAGCTTTCAGCTTTATATCATTATACTACTCAAGATGTGACCAAAAACTATACCTTTGAAGAGGGTTTGGAACAGATTGCAACGTTGATTGTTCAATGTAAACAAGCAAATTTATTTTCAACTCTTCAAGAAATTCAGCTTAAAAAAAATAAGAAAAAAGCCATGCTTAATATGGGTAAAAAACAAAGTACGAATACAGCTCCAACTGTACAAGCGCATGATCGTGAGAAACAGCGTTATGTACAGCAGAGTAGTGCATTTTTAAAAGAGCTTGGCATTACCGATGAGAAAGCTCAAATCATTCCAAGTATGGCTCGTAAATGGAAGCAGATTAATAAATTTATCGAAATTTTTGCGAGTGCGTATGAGCAGATTGATGCAGAGCAAAAAGAGTTACGCATTGTCGATTTTGGTTCAGGAAAAGGTTATTTAACTTTTGCTTTGTATGATTATTTACAAGAACAGCAAAAGATTCCTTTAATTACGGGTGTAGAGTTGCGCCGTAACTTGGTGGAGTTCTGCCAGAATGTGGCAGACAAAGTGCATTTTAATCATTTGGACTTTTTTGAAGGCGATGTTCGTAGTTATCAGCCAGAAAAACTGGACGTTATGATTGCTTTGCATGCGTGTGATATTGCGACTGATTTTGCCATTCATACCGGAATTCGTTTAAACGCTTCAATGATTATGTGCGCGCCATGCTGTCACAAAGAATTACGTCCACAACTACATAGTCCTGAAGTTCTACAACCGATGCTACAGTTTGGTATTCATGCTGGGCAACAAGCTGAAATGTTAACCGATACTTTGCGTGCGTTACTTTTAAAAGCATATGGTTATGAAACCAAAGTTTTTGAGTTTGTATCGCTTGAGCATACCAGCAAAAATAAAATGATTTTGGCAACAAAACGCAAAGATGTTTCTCAACCTGATGCAAAGATTATGGCTCAAATTCAAGCATTGAAAGAAATGTACGGAATTAAAAAACAGACCTTGGAATTGTTGTTACAAGATCAGTTGCCAATCGAAAATATTGGCTGCAAATGCTAGGACGGTGAGTGGATGTATAAAATTATAGCGGGTGGTTGGGAACAGCTTGAGAAAGATGCGAAATACATCCGTGAACAAGTCTTTATCCAAGAACAGGGAATTGCACCTGAAGATGAATGGGACGACTTGGATGCCACAGTTCTACATTTTATTGTCTATGACAAAGAGCAGCCTATCGCTACAGCACGTTTGTTGCCGCAGCATAGCGTAGGGCATGTTGCTGTTTTAATGCCTTATCGAAAGCAGGGTATAGGTAAAATTTTAATGCAGCATATTATTGAATATGCGCGCCAACATAAATTGCCTTACTTAAAGCTTTCAGCACAAACCTATGTGACAGCTTTTTACGAAGCTTTAGGTTTTAAAGTGCAAGGAGAGGTTTACCAAGACTGTGGCATTCCACATATTGATATGGTTTTAGAGTTAAATTGAGACTTCTTTTTAGAAATCTCAATTTAGATTTATTTCATTGCATTCCAGTTTTCGATGGCTTGTAGCCCTGTTTCTAAGCCGACTTCATAGCTATAACGAAGCTTTTTCGGATTTGTGGTTAAGCGGCCTGCCATATTTTTAAGAGACGGTGGACACACTTCTAAAATTTGCTGGTCTGGGTTTTGACTACGAACAAAATCTACCGAAGCGTTATAGCGGGCGCAGCGATTACGCAAACTACTTGCAAAACCATAGTGATGTTTAAACGCATATTTCGCGAGGAATTGATCACCTCGGCTACTGGCTTTAAAGTAATTTTTCGGGCGAGTACGTAAAACTAATAGTTTTTTAACGCCACTTTGCTGAGCCGTCCAGCGAACGGGTAGGGCATCTGCAACGCCGCCATCAAAGTATGGTTCACCCATAATATCGACGGGATGACGCGTTAAAACCGGAATTGAGCTAGAAGCACGCAGTGCATTTAACAGATTATCTTTACCAGCACGAAGGTATTCAGCATGACCTGTTTTAGCATGCGTCAACACCATATAAAAATCTGGATTTTTGGCAAAAAGGCTCTGTTGATCAAGAGGATGTTCTTTTTCACCAATTTCCCACATCCATTTTAAATCGAGTAAATCGCCACCTTTAAAGAAGCGCTTATAATCGATAAATTCAGGACGTAATGAATGGTCAACATAGAAGGTTAAAGTCCGACCTTGTTGACCTGCTAAGTAGTTAGCCACATTGGTCGAACCAGAAGATACACCAACGTATAAGTCAAAAGGATTGAACTGTTGTTGTAGAAAAGCATCAAGTACACCACTGGTAAAGGCACCACGCATGCCTCCACCTTCTACAACCAGTGCGTTGCGGGAAAAATCTGTCATTTGAAAAATATCTGATTACTGATGTGAATGCTGATGTTCTTGCATGTCCATTTCAGGCATGTTGTCATGCTGACTTTGTTGATCTGTCGATTTTTCAACTTTTTGTTGCATTTCGTGCTGTTGAGCTTTGCGCTGAGCACCTGGCATATAGTCAGGTTCATTACTCATTGCTAAATAGAAAAAGCCAAGGAAAATCGCACTTAAAACACCAACGATCAGAACAAATTTCCAGCCTAAAACTGCTGACTCGGAAGAATTTTTATCGGACATAAGGATTTCTCGAATGTGCTGTAGAAGCACAAAAATGAAGTCTATTTATAGCATATTTAGGCTGTAGGCAGAAATCTTAAAGAACATAAAGAAAAACCCATATAAATAAAATATATTTATATGGGTAAGGTTTATGCAGTTTTTAAATATTTAATAGATTTAAATTATTGAATATTTTGTTTCTGCTCAGCTTTGGTTTTGAGTAATGCTGGTGGGGTGAATCTCTCACCATATTTGGCAGCTAATTCTTCTGCGCGTTTCTCTGCTTTATCAATACCATATTGGTTCAGGAACTGAATCGCTCCACCCGTCCAAGGCGCATAACCAATTCCAAAAATAGAACCGACATTAGCATCAATAACCGACTCCAACACACCTTCTTCGTAACAACGTAAGGTATCTAAGGCTTGTACAAACAAAATACGATCAATCATATCTTGCTCGGAGATATCATGATCTTTTTGCCAACGGTTTAAGCCTTCCCATAGGTGCTTTTTACCATTTTCAGGATAATCATAAAAACCTGCGCCAGCAGCTTTACCTTTACGGTTTAATTCATGAATCATGGTATGAATCACTTCATCTACTGGTGTTTTCGGTAGCTCTTTGCCTTCGGCTTGTAAAGCTTTACGTGCTTCGCTAGCAACATGCTCCGTTAAAGTTAAAGACACTTCATCTTGAATCGCAAGTGGTCCTACCGGCATGCCAGCTTTCAGTGCTGCCATTTCAATACGCGCTGGATGGATGCCTTCTGCAAGTAATCGCATACCTTCTTGAATAAAAGTACCAAACACACGACTGGTAAAGAAGCCACGGCTATCATTGACAACAATCGGTGTTTTTCCAATTTGCTGTACAAAGTCGTAGGCTTTAGCAAGTGTCTCTGCGGAGGTGTTTTTACCTTTAATAATCTCAACCAACTGCATTTTGTCGACAGGGCTAAAGAAATGCAGACCGATAAAAGCTTTATCATCCTTACTTGCTTGAGCTAAACCTGTAATTGGCAGGGTTGATGTATTCGATGCCATTACACCATTAGGCGCTAAGTATTGTTCGGCTTCTTGAGTGACTTTCGCTTTGAGCTCTTGGTTTTCAAATACGGCTTCAATAATCAGGTCACAACCTTGTAAGTCTTCAGCTGAAGCAGTAGCCGTAATGAGCGATAAAACCTGATCACGTTTTTCTGCGGTCATGCGGCCTTGTGAAACACGTTTGTCTAGCAATTTCTGAGAATATGCTTTGCCTTTCTCAGCATTTTCAACAGATACATCTTTAAGGATAACAGGAATGCCTTTAATTGCTGTTGAATATGCAATACCTGCACCCATCATGCCTGCACCCAACACACCCACTTTAGTGGCTTGCCATTTTGCAACGTGGGCAGGGCGGCTCGCACCAGACTTAATTGCATTAAGACCATGCCAGAAAGTGCCGATCATATTTTTAGAAATTTGGCCTGTTGTAAGTTGAGTAAAGTAACGAGACTCAATACGCAGAGCAGTATCGACATCGACTTGGGCACCTTCAACTGCGGCAGCCATAATCGCTTCAGGAGCAGGGTAGCAGCCCTTGGTTTTGTCTTTTAACATGGCTGGAGCAATCGCAAGAACTTGTGCAACTGCTGGAGTTTTTGGATCACCACCCGGGATTTTGTAGCCTTTTACATCAAAAGGCTGCTGAGATTTTGGATTGGCCTTTATCCAAGCAATTGCTTTATCTAAAAGCTCTTGTTCATTTTCGGCAGTATCGTGGACTAAGCCTAAGGATTTTGCTTTATCGACACCGAACTGTTTGCCTTCCATTAAAAATGGAAATGCATTTTGAAGCCCAAGCAGACGTACCATACGTACAATACCACCGCCGCCTGGTAGTAAACCTAAAGTGACTTCTGGTAGGCCAAATTTACTTTTCGGGTCATTAATCGCAATACGGTGATGACAACTTAATGCGATTTCCCAACCACCGCCAAGTGCAGTGCCATTTAATGCTGCAACAACTGGAATTCCTAGCGTTTCAATTGTACGTAAATGACCTTTTAGCTTTTCAACCATATTAAAAAAGTCAGTCGCATGTTCTGGCTGAACTTGAATTAGCTCATCTAGATCGCCGCCTGCAAAGAACGTTTTTTTTGCTGAGCAAAAAATAACGCCTGAAAGTTCTGTTTCTGCTTTAAGTTTTTGGGTGACTTCATCGAGTGAGTCACGAAACTCGGCATTCATGGTGTTTGCAGATTGACCAGTTGAATCAAGCGTTAAAATGACAATATTGTCGGCATTTTTTTCGTATTGAATTGCACTCATCTTTTATATCCCTAATTTTTATACGCGTTCAATAATGGTGGCAATACCCATCCCACCGCCAACACAGAGCGTCGCTAAACCGCGCTTTTTATCTTGTCGTTCAAGCTCATCAAGTAGTGTGCCTAAAATCATGGCACCTGTTGCTCCTAACGGATGGCCTAAAGCAATCGCACCGCCATTTACATTGACTTTTTCAGCAGGAACGTTGAGCTCATTAATAAAACGCATAACAACTGCCGCGAATGCTTCATTAACTTCAAATAGGTCAATATCATCAATCGTGAGGCCAGCTTTTTCTAAAGCTTTACGTGCAGCAGGTGCAGGGCCAGTCAGCATAATGGTTGGGTCAGTACCGACTAGTGCAGTCGCTAAAACTTTAGCGCGTGGTTTTAAATTTTGTTCTTTCACTGCTTTTTCTGAAGCTAATAAAACTACAGCTGCTCCATCGACAATACCTGATGAGTTACCTGCGTGATGAACATGATTGATTTTTTGTGCTTCTGGATATTTTTGTAAAGCAACTGCATCAAAGCCCATTTGCCCCATCATTTCAAAACTTGGGTTGAGCTTTGCAAGACCTTCTAGTGTGGTATTACCTTTGATGAATTCATCTTTCTCTAAAATCACCACACCTGAATGATCTTTGACTGGCACAACTGATTGGTCAAAATAACCATTTGCTTGAGCTGCTGCTGCTTTTTGTTGTGACTTCACTGCAAAGTTATCGACATCTTCACGGCTATAGCCATCTAAAGTTGCAATGAGGTCGGCCCCGATGCCTTGCGGAACAAATGATGATTTAAGGTTTGTTTCTGGGTCTAAAGCCCACGGCCCACCATCAGAACCCATTGGAATGCGTGACATTGATTCAACGCCACCAGCAACCACTAAATCCTCCCAACCTGAACGAACTTTCATTGCTGCCATATTGACTGCTTCTAAACCTGAAGCACAAAAACGGTTGATTTGTACACCAGCAACATCATCATTCCAACCTGCTGCAATTGCTGCGGTTTTGGCAATGTCACCACCTTGATCGCCAATTGGTGTTACGCAACCTAGAACAATGTCGTCCACTTTAGATGTATCAAGCTGATGGCGTTGCTGTAATTCGTTTAATAGGGTGGTGAGTAATGTGATTGGTTTTACTTCGTAAAGAGAGCCGTCTTTTTTTCCTTTTCCGCGTGGTGTGCGAATGGCATCAATAATATAAGCCTCGCTCATAACAGTTCCTTTTTTTATTGCTTAAAATTTATTTGTGTTTTGAGTGTACTGGTTTTAAGAGCGAGTGCAATGACGATAAGCGCACCAGTCAGGTGATGATTTTTGCCAATAGAGATACAAAAAAGCCCAAGTTGAACTTGAGCTAAATGTGAAACTAAAGAGATTTAAGTATTAGTGGTAACCGTGTAGCTGACGATATAAACCAGGAGTTACACCAGTCCATTTTTTAAATGCACGATGGAAGGTACTGGTTTCACTAAAGCCAACCTGTTGAGCAACATCTTCAAGTGTTAACTCAGGGTTGAGTAACAAGTGAATAGCAGCATCTCGACGTAAAGCGTCTTTTACGCCTTGGTAGCTTTTACCTTCAGCAGCTAAGCGGCGACGTAAGGTTTGTGGAGATAAATACAGCATTGATGCAACATCATTAAGCGTTGGCATTTCTTCGCCAATTTGACTCTTAAGTACGTCACGAATACGAGAAGTCAATGAGTTGGTGTTTTTGAATTTTACTAAAAGCTGAGCAGGGGCTGCTTTTAGGAACTCTTCAAGCGTTTTTTCATCTTGGCGGATTGGTAAGTCAAGATAATCAGCTGCAAAAGTTATTTCGGTGCGAGGTGCATCAAACTGCATGACTGGTGCAAAGAATAATGCATCATATTCATCTGCATGTGCAGGACGTGGATAGCTAAAATGAACACGCTCTAAAGGTAAACGACGTTCAATAAGCCACGACGCCAAACCGTGCCAAATCATGAGCATACTTTCAGTAATGAAATGATCTGGATCTAATGTTTTTGGAATGAGAGGAACCAAACGCGCTTCGTGTTTGTCACGTTCTAGCGTTACCGACCATTCATCACCAAATAACTTGTAAAATTGAGATGAAAGTTCGAGAGCTTGTCCCAAGGTTTTTGCATGAATAATCAACTGACACATAATGGCAAAAGTGCCCAAACGACGCGGTTGTACATCAAAACCGACATGTTCGTCTTGGGTGACCATCCATAGCATTTTTATAAAACGGGTATATTGTTCTGGTGAGATTCGAGCTTTAGGTTGACGTAATAGTTCCGCTTCGATACCCACATGTGAAAGTAACGTCTCGACATCCATGCCAAGGCGTTTTACGCCTGTCAAAGCCGCATTCACGAAGTGGATGCTAATCGTATCGCGACTCATATTGAATCCTTCAGTCTCTTTGATGTTCACTTTAAATTGACCTAAATGACCGTCTAAAAAAATAAATTGGCGATTTACAACAGAGTAAAAGCACTTTTTACATGTTAAATTGCCGAAATGATCAAGGTAAATGGCTGAACATGACATTGTTTTAGAATATTTGCTTAACTAATATAAAAGAAAATTCGAATAATAGTGGTTAAAAATACGATGACGACAGCATTAAACGGACTTAAAGTTCTCGATTTCTCGACGCTCTTACCTGGACCTTTTGCCACAATGTACTTAGCCGATATGGGCGCAGAAGTTATTCATATCGAATCTCCATCACGTCCAGATCTCATCCGGATTATGCCGCCCTATGCCAATGGACAGGCGACTGCACATAGTTATCTAAATCGAAATAAACAGTCGATTGTTCTTGATTTAAAAGATGCTGCCAGTATTGATCTGATAAAAGCCAAGATTTCTGAGTTTGATATTGTGATTGAGCAGTTTCGGCCAGATGTTATGCGCCGTTTAGGGCTAGACTATGCAACACTTGCAGAAATTAACCCGCGTTTAATTTATTGCTCAATTACAGGTTATGGACAAACTGGAAACTATAAAGATCGAGCTGGGCACGACATTAATTATTTAGCTTTAGCGGGTATTGCAGGTTATAGCGGCCGACAAGATAGTGGTCCGCCACCGCTTGGCATTCAGGTTGCCGATATTGCAGGCGGATCATTACATGCAGTTATTGCTATTTTGGCTGCGGTTGTCGAACGCAGTCGTAGTGGTATGGGACAATATATTGATATTTCGATGACCGACTGTGTGGCGAGTCTAAATAGCATGGCAGCATCAGCCGCACTTGCAGGTCAAGTTGAGCAGGCACCAGAGCAGGGCATGCTCAATGGCGGTATTTTCTATGACTATTATATGACTCAAGATGGTCGTTATCTTTCTATTGGTAGTCTTGAGCCACAATTTATGGCTAGGTTGTCTGCTGCATTAGATTTACCCGTGCTGCTGCAAAAAGGCGCTTCATTAGATGCCGAAGATCGGAAAGAAGTTAAGCAAGCCATTCAAGAAAAAATTAAAAGCAAAACATTTAAAGAATGGCATGAAGTTTTTGCAAATCTCGATGTTTGTGTAGAGCCAGTATTGAGTTTGAGTGAGGCTTTAAACACGCCGTTAGCACAACAACGTGGATGGATTGTGAATGTTCCTTTGCAAAATAATACGGCTGATACAGAACCGCAGATTGCATGCCCAATTAAGTTTTCACGTTCACAAATGCGATATTCCTTTGTAGGTCAAAAGCTTGGCGAGGGACAGTGGTAATGTCTTGGGGCTATTTCTTATACAGTGTGTATTAAGATTATTATCTGATTAATCAATTGATTAACATTTTGAATAATTTCTTTACATAAAATTAGCGTAACCTTTATAAACAAAGACATAAAAGGTACGTAAACATGAAAACGCATAAATCTTTGATGGTTTCCTGTTTATCCGTTTTATCAATTACTCTTTTTGTTCAGCATGCACAAGCTGCTGCTGCATTTGACCCAAATAGTTCTTGGATGTTGGGTGATTGGAACGGGCAACGCACAGCGTTGCAAGCACAAGGTTATGATTTTTCTTTTGGATATACCGGTGAATATGCCGGTATTTTAGATTCAAAGAATACATCTTCGCATGGTAGTGCTTATACAGGGCAACTCGCTTTAGGTTCGCATTTGGACCTAGGTAAAATTTTAGGGTGGCAAGATACAGAAGCTCAAATCACATTAACTTATCGTGATGGGCAATCGCTTTCTGAACATTCTCCAGCTTTAGCTGGACACATTAGTTCCGCACAAGAAGTGTGGGGGCGTGAGCAAACTTGGCGTTTAACAGACTTGTGGATTAAGAAAAAATTCCTTGATCAGAAGTTAGACGTTAAAGTCGGTCGTTTTGGTGAAGGTGAAGACTTTAATAGTTTTGACTGTGACTTCCAGAACTTGGCGCTTTGTGGTTCACAAGTGGGTAACTGGGTTGGTGACCAATGGTATAACTGGCCAGTTAGCCAATGGGCAATGCGTGTTAAATATAACTTGCAACCTGATCTATATACGCAAGTCGGTGTATATGAATATAACCCAGAGAACTTGGAACGAGGCAAAGGCTTTAACCTGAGCACAGACGGTTCTCACGGTGCAATTATTCCGGCAGAAGTAGTTTGGTTACCTAAATTGGGTGCGCAAAGCATGGCGGGTGAATACCGTCTAGGTTATTACTACAGCACTGCTGATGCAGAGGAAATTACCAATCCAACCAAAACATCTCATAAGCAGGGTGTTTGGGTAACTGCAAAACAAAAATTATTCCAGCCAGCTGATCAAACTGATCGTGGTTTAACAGGTTTTGTGAACCTGACTTTCCATGACTCAGATACCAACAAAGTCGACAACATGCAAAATGTAGGCTTGGTCTATAAAGGTTTGCTCAATCAACGTCCTCAAGATGAGTTGGCACTTGGCGTTGCTCGTATTCATATCAATGATGACTGGAGCGATATTCAAGCCAAAGAATATGACACTGAATACAATACCGAGCTTTACTACGGTATTCATGCCACTAACTGGCTAACTATTCGTCCAAATGTGCAATATGTTCGTCATGTTGGTGCATTAAAAAATGGTGATAACACTTGGGTAGGCGGTATTAAATTCTCAACCGTATTCTAAGTAATTATTCCGAAAAACGGATTGTCGAGGGCTAAATCATTGATTGAAGTATCCAGACCTTCCGTTTTTTTCTTTATGCCTGAATTTTGTTTTAGATGTATTGGTGATGCCATTTCTCTATAAGGTTTTTGGCACATCTTTCCGATAAAAATGATGATTGATAAGAGGTGGTTTATGAATCAACCTTCTTCAAGATCAGGTTTAACGACTTTTACCGTAATCATTATTGGGTTATTGGCGTTATTCCTGCTAATTGGAGGTATTTGGCTCGCTACACTAGGCGGTTCAATTTACTACATTGTAGCTGGAGTCTTGCTTCTCATTGTTACATGGCAACTCTACAAGCGCGCTTCAACTGCTTTGTGGGTGTATGCCGCATTAATGCTAGGTACCATTATCTGGAGTGTCTGGGAAGTTGGAACAGACTTTTGGGCGCTTGCACCACGTTTAGATATTTTAGGTATTCTTGGTTTATGGTTATTGGTTCCGGCTGTGACTCGTGGAATCAACAACCTTGGATCAAGTAAAGTTGCCTTATCTTCAACTTTAGCGATTGCAATCGTGTTGATGGTTTATTCTATCTTCAACGATCCGCAAGAAATTAATGGTGAGATCAAAACACCTCAACCAGAAACTGCTCAAGCCGTTCCTGGTGTAGCAGAGAGTGATTGGCCAGCTTATGGTCGTACTCAAGCTGGTGAGCGTTATTCTCCACTCAAACAGATTAATGACCAAAACGTCAAAGATTTGAAAGTGGCTTGGACATTACGTACTGGTGATTTCAAAACAGATAACGATTCGGGTGAAACAACCAATCAGGTTACGCCAATTAAAATTGGTAATAACATGTTTATCTGTACGGCTCATCAACAGTTAATTGCGATTGATCCAGCGACTGGTAAAGAAAAATGGCGTTTTGATCCGAAGCTTAAAACGGATAAATCGTTCCAGCATTTAACTTGCCGTGGTGTAATGTACTACGATGCAAACAATACAAGTGAGTTTGCAACGAGTCTTCAAAGCAAGAAATCTAGCTCTACACAATGTCCACGTAAGGTATTTGTACCAGTCAACGATGGGCGTTTAGTTGCTGTGAATGCTGACACTGGTAAAGCATGTACTGACTTTGGTGAAAATGGTGAAGTGAATTTACAAAAATTCATGCCATATGCTTATCCAGGTGGGTATAACCCAACATCTCCTGGTGTTGTGACAGGTTCAACTGTCGTAATTGCAGGTTCGGTAACAGACAACTATTCAAGTAAAGAGCCATCTGGTGTAATTCGTGGCTACGATGTTAACACTGGTAAGCTTCTTTGGGCATTCGACACGGGTGCAGCAGATCCAAATGCAATGCCAGGCGAAGGTACAACCTTTGTTCATAACTCGCCAAATGCTTGGGCACCTTTAGCATATGATGCCAAACTTGATATCGTTTATGTACCAACAGGTGTAGGTACTCCAGATATCTGGGGTGGTGACCGTACTGAGTTGAAAGAACGTTATGCAAATTCAATGTTAGCGATTAATGCTTCAACTGGTAAATTAATATGGAACTTCCAGACCACTCATCACGATTTGTGGGATATGGACGTACCATCTCAACCATCTTTGGCAGATATTAAAGACAAAACAGGTAAAACTGTTCCAGCAATCTATGTATTGACTAAAACAGGTAATGCCTTTGTTCTTGACCGTCGTAATGGTCAGCCAATTGTTCCTGTAACTGAAAAACCAGTTCCACAAACAGTGAAACGCGGACCACAAACCAAAGGCGAGCATTATTCAAAAACTCAGCCATTCTCTGACTTGAACTTGGCGCCACAAGACAAATTGACTGATAAAGACATGTGGGGTGCCACAATGCTTGATCAGCTCATGTGTCGTGTATCTTTCAAACGTCTAAATTACGATGGTATTTATACACCACCATCTGAAAACGGTACTTTAGTTTTCCCTGGTAACTTAGGTGTGTTTGAATGGGGCGGCATGTCGGTTAACCCTGACCGTCAAGTTGCTGTAATGAACCCGATTGGTCTGCCATTCGTAAGCCGTTTAATTCCTGCTGATCCAAACCGTGCAGAAACTGCAAAAGGTGCGGGAACTGAGCAGGGTGTACAACCAATGTATGGTGTACCTTATGGTGTCGAAATCAGCGCATTCTTATCTCCGCTTGGTTTACCTTGTAAACAACCGGCTTGGGGTTATGTTGCTGGCGTAGATTTGAAAACGCATCAGGTTGTATGGAAAAAACGTATTGGTACTATCCGTGATAGCTTGCCAAAACTGTTCCAATTACCAGCTGTGAAAATTGGTGTTCCTGGTTTAGGTGGTTCAATTTCTACCGCAGGTAATGTCATGTTTGTTGGTGCAACTCAAGATAACTACATCCGTGCTTTTAACGTTACGAATGGTAAGAAACTTTGGGAAGCGCGTTTACCAGCAGGTGGACAAGCAACACCAATGACTTATGAAATCAATGGTAAGCAATATGTTGTGATCATGGCCGGTGGTCATGGTTCATTTGGTACAAAAATGGGCGACTATTTAGTGGCTTATGCATTGCCAGATAACAAATAAACCTTTGCTATAAAAAAGCCCAGATTGATCTGGGCTTTTTTATATTGATTTATATTAAAGCTTATCAATAAAACCGTTATTAAATATGCAAAAAAAGCATTTTATTGATGAATAAAAGCTCGCTATGCTATCCGCCTTAATAATGAATCTACTAGCCATACGCCATGTATTTATATACCGATTTCGACCAGCAGCTGGTTAATGAACGAGTTGCTCAGTTCCGTGATCAGACTGAACGCTATTTAGCTGGCAAACTTTCTGAAGATGAATATCGTCCATTACGTTTGCAAAACGGTTTATATGTGCAACGTTATGCGCCTATGCTGCGTATTGCCGTGCCGTATGGCTTAATGAATTCTAAACAATTACGTAAAGTTGCTGAAGTTTCAACAAAGTATGACCGTGGCTATGCACACGTATCTACACGTCAAAATATCCAATTGAACTGGCCTGCACTTGAAGATGTGCCAGATATTTTGGCAGAACTTGCAACTGTGCAAATGCATGCCATTCAAACGAGTGGTAACTGTATCCGTAACACAACAACTGACCAGTATGCAGGTGTGGTTGCTGGTGAAATTGCAGACCCACGTCCAACATGTGAGTTGATTCGTCAGTGGAGTACATTCCACCCTGAATTTGCATTCTTGCCACGTAAGTTCAAAATTGCAGTTTCTGCACTTGAAGAAAAAGATCGTGCAGCAACGGCATTCCACGATATTGGTGTTTACATCGTGCGTAATGAAGCGGGCGAAATCGGCTATAAAATTATGGCTGGTGGTGGTTTAGGCCGTACTCCAATCATTGGTAGCGTTATTCGTGAGTTTTTACCACGTGAAGATTTAATTGCTTACTTAGAAGCGGTTTTACGTGTTTATAACTTACATGGCCGTCGTGACAATAAATACAAAGCGCGTATTAAAATTCTAGTTAAAGCATTAACACCTGAAGTATTTGCTCAGAAAGTTGAAGCTGAATTTGAACATACACGTGAAGCATTGAAAATTCAGCCAGAAATCTTGAAAAAACTGGATGAAGAGTTCACTCCGTTTGATTATCAAGATTTAGCAGATGAAGACTTTACGGCTTTATTTGCTGAGCATCCAAAATTCAAGCAATGGTTCAATATCAACACGCATGCGCATAAAGTGAAAGGCTATCGTATTGTTACGATTTCTCTAAAACGTGCAGGTATCGCACCGGGCGATATGACCACTGAAGAAATGAACTTTATTGCAGATCTTGCAGATAAATATACATTCGGTGAACTTCGTACCACTCACGAACAAAACATTGCTTTGGCAGATGTACCTCAAAAAGATTTGTTCGATGTATGGCAAGCGCTTGAACAACAAAATATGGCACGTGCACATATTGGTTTCATTACCGATATTATTAGTTGCCCGGGCGGTGATTTCTGTTCACTTGCAAATGCGAAATCAATTCCTATTGCTGAAGCGATTACACGTCGTTTTGATGATTTAGACAAAGTTTATGATCTTGGTCATTTAGATCTAAATATTTCTGGTTGTATGAATGCTTGTGGTCACCACCACGTTGGTAACATCGGTATTTTAGGTGTAGATAAAAAAGGCGCTGAGTTCTACCAAATTACATTAGGTGGTAATTCAGACCATGATGCATCGATCGGTGATATCTTAGGGCCATCATTTGCAGCAGATGCTGTACCAGACGTTATCGAAGAAGTATTGAATACTTATCTTGATTTACGTACAGAAGGTGAGCGTTTTGTAGATACATATCGCCGTGTAGGAATTCAACCATTTAAGGAGCGTGCATATGCTTAATACAGCTCTACCTGTGCTTTATAAAGACGGCACGATTGCAGACAATACTTATCAAATCATTGCTGAAGATGGTGTGGTTCCCCAAGGTGATGTTGTGGTAACAACAGCTCAACTAGACCAGTTAGCTAACGTTCAAGGCAAAAAAGCTTTGTATGTAACTGTAAATGATTCACCTGAAGATCATACATTTCCATTAAATGAACTTGATGCAATCTTCATTGAGTTTGCAGGCTTTGGTGATGGTCGTGGTTATTCATTCGCTGCACTATTACGCCGTCAAGGTTTCCAAGGTGAACTACGTGCAACAGGTGATGTGTTTAAGGATGTTCTAAACTACTTAAAACGTTCTGGTTTTGACAGTTTTGTCGTGAAAGAAGGCAAAGACGTACAAGAAGCTGCGGCAGGTTTGCAAGATTTTACCAACCCGTATCAAGCTTCAACAGCTGTACCGCAAGCAAGTTATCAAACTGGTGCTTAAATCGTTTTAAATATAAAGGCTGAACTCAGGTTCAGCTTTTTTTATAAATACCTTTTAATAAATGAAGAATAAGAATGTTAGGCTTAATTTTAAAAATAAATCCCGGTGCTTGCTGGTTAATATTTGCTATTGCGACAGATGTGCTCTCAACATTTTATTCTGCTAAAGGCAATGGATTAGTTAATAAAACTGCTCAGGCGATTGCGCTGATTTTATATATTGTGTCTTTTGCATGTGCTGCTATTGCTTTGAAATATATGCAGGCGGGAATTTTATATGTATTGTGGTCCGGAGTGGGCGTGTTGGCGACTGCCTTTCTAGCAAAGATTTTTCTTGGGCAGAATATTGATGTGGCTGGATGGGTAGGGATAGGTTTTATTACAGTTGGTTTAATGATTATTGCGAAATATTCTAATATTAATGTTTAAAACCCTTATAGAAATAATAAGTATCTCTATAAGGGGCAGATATTAAAAATATTATGTATCAAGCTGGCAGTTAACCATCCACTTTATGCCAAATTGATCGGTAAATGCACCGTACAATGCGCCCCAGAACGTTTTTTCTAGCGGCATTTCGATTTGACCATTTACAGATAGAGCATCAAACAGCTGTTTCGCTTTTTCTTGCTCATCTTTTTCAAGGTTGATTGCGATGTAATGATTATTACCTTTAGTAAATACACTATTTGGCGTACAGAACTGATCGATAGTGTCTGATGCCATGAGTACTGTGTATTCATTAATCGGTAAAGAAACATGCAGCACTAAATTTTTTTCGGCTTCCGATAAGGTTACACCCTCGTTAGGTGGCATATCGCTATAACGGCTCAGCATAGCAAATTCACCACCAAAGACCGATTTATAAAAATTAAAGGCTTGCTCTGCCTGACCTTGGAAATTGAGATAGTGATTGAGTTGCATTGTTATTGTCCATTGTTGTTTTCGTTTAAAGGAATAAGTTAAAACTTAAAAGTGATTTTGTGGGTCTTTTTTTGTAAATTTTCCATAAAAAATCCCACCGAAGTGGGATTCCTAAATAGGGAAATTGAATTAAATAAGTTCAATGGCAACAGCTGTTGCTTCTCCGCCACCAATACAAAGTGCAGCAATACCTTTTTTACCACCAGTACGTTTGAGTGCATGAATAAGTGTAAGAATAATACGTGAACCTGTAGAACCTACTGGATGGCCAAGTGCACATGCACCACCGTGAATATTGACTTTCTCTGCATCAAGTTTGAAATCATCAATTGGGCACATAGTAACCATAGCAAATGCTTCATTAATTTCCCAAAGGTCAACGTCCTGAGCATTCCATCCAGCTTTTTTAAGTACTTTTTCAATAGCGCCAACAGGAGCGATGGTAAATTCTGAAGGGTGCTGAGAGTTTGAAGCTGTCGCGACAATTTTAGCAAGTGGTTGTAAGCCACGCTGCGCTGCAACTTCACTTGATGTTAACACCAGTGCAGAAGCACCGTCAGAAATAGAACTCGCATTTGCTGCTGTGATTGTTCCATCTTTTGCAAAGGCTGGTTTAAGCGAAGGAATCTTATCAATTTTTGCGTTTAAAGGTTGTTCATCTCGGTCAACAATGACATCACCTTTACGTGTAGACACGGTAACTGGAACGATTTCATCTTTGAAATAACCTTCAGTAATTGCAGTTTGAGCACGTTTTAAAGAGCGGATTGCAAAGTCATCCATTTGCTCACGAGTATAGCCACGAGTATTTGCCATATCTTGAGCAAAAGAACCCATTAAACGACCGGTTTCAGCATCTTCAAGCCCATCAAAGAACATATGGTCTTTAATTTCGCCATGACCCATACGGTATCCGGCACGTGCTTTTGGTAAAACATAAGGTGCATTTGTCATAGACTCCATACCGCCAGCAACAACAACTTCAGCACTACCTGCTTTAATCATATCAGCGGCTTGCATAACAGCTTTCATGCCAGAACCACAAAGCTTGTTAATCGTTACTGCACCTGTAGAATCTGGTAAGCCAGCTTTACGCATCGCTTGACGTGCTGGACCTTGCTTTAGACCAGCAGGCAGTACACAGCCCATAATGACTTCTTCGACATCAGTAGGCTGCAAACCTGCTCGTGCGATTGCTTCTTTAATTGTTACTGCACCTAATTCTGGAGCAGTGAGACCAGATAGTGATCCTTGAAAACCACCCATAGCAGTACGAGCACCATTAACAATTACGATGTCAGTCATTGTTGTAATCTCCGATTGTTCTTTATCTCAAATTAAGAAAACATTAAAACTTAAGCAGTATATTGCAAAATGGGGGATGGCTTGGATTCTGTATTAGACTGTAGAGTTCTAACAATTTTGAAGTTCTTCTAAGCGTACATGTCCCATTTTGCTAAGAACTAATTTAAAATTTTTAAGCTGATCATAAGAACAATAAATAAAACTACCATTAGACTCGATTGGTAGTCCCGAGCTACCTTGAAAAACAATACTATTTTGTTTTTTACCAAAACGTTGTAATTTCATAGAGCCATAAGTATGGTTAAGATCTATAGAAGTTAATAATTCTTCATTTAAATCATGTTGTAGGTTGCGGTTGTTATCTACAAAGCTGATTAAGCGGTTATTCCAGTTTGTATGACAAACTAATTGATCGGAACTTGGGCAAATAACAATGTTCTTATGCCTGATAATTGCGTCAGACTTGGCTTTTTGTATGTGAATTGTGAGTACATGCGGCGTATTTTTTAATTCTGCAGATGCCATAAATTGATGGTATAAAGGAATGGCTATAACTGACATAATCACAAGAATTACGAGGGTTATAGAGAGCTCAACTATAGTAAAACCAGGAGATCTAAACATTAAGAAACCTTAATATATGTATAAATAGAGCAATTTTATGTTTTCTGACAATGATTTATATTATTTTTTATAATAAGGAAACACAAAATTAAATAAGGGTTATCAGTTGGCTAGAATACTGGTAAAATCACCGCAAGCGAAACAAAGAAGTTGTTCATATTTGCTAGTTGAGTAAAAAATTACCGAATTACAACGGAAATTGTAAGTAATTTTGTCAATAATTTACTTGATTAAAATTATCAAGCACTTGGAAAGTTTATCAAGTGTTTGTATGATTCAAATGTGAATAGCTTAAAAATAATACTGGGGTAAAAATATCTCAGGGGCCAATAAATTTAGGCTGAGCTTGAACAACAATTGTTATCTCTGGAGGATATCCATGAAATTGAGTCGTATTGCACTTGCTACTATGCTGGTTGCTGCTCCATTAGCTGCTGCTAATGCTGGCGTAACTGTTACTCCATTATTAGTTGGTTACACTTGGCAAGACAGCGAGCATAACAACGATAAATTAACAAGTCATGCTGAATTACAAGATGATTTATTCGTTGGTGCTGCACTAGGTGTTGAATTAACTCCTTGGTTAGGTTTTGAAGCTGAATATAACCAAGTTAAGGGTGATCTTGATGGTACTGGCGTAGCTGGTGCTGAATATAAACAAAAAACTGTTGCTGGTAACTTCTATGCGACTTCAGATTTGATCACTAAGAACTACGACAGCAAATTTAAGCCGTACGTATTATTAGGTGCTGGTCAAACTAAAACTGAATTTGATGGCATTTACGCAGACAAAAAAGATACTATCGGTAACGCTGGTATCGGTGCGTTCTATCGCTTAAACGATGCTTTATCTCTTCGTACAGAAGCTCGTGGTACTTATGACTTTGACGAAAAATACTGGCGTTATACAGCTCTTGCTGGTTTAAACGTAGTTCTTGGTGGTCACTTGAAGCCTGCTGCTCCTGTAGTAGAAGTTGCTCCAGTTGAACCAACTCCAGTTGCTCCACAACCACAAGAGTTAACTGAAGACCTTAACATGGAACTTCGTGTGTTCTTTGATACTAACAAGTCAAACATCAAAGACCAATACAAGCCAGAAATCGCTAAAGTTGCTGAGAAGTTAACTGAATACCCTAACGCTACTGCACGTATCGAAGGTCACACAGATAACACTGGTCCACGTAAGTTGAACGAACGTTTATCTTTAGCTCGTGCTAACTCTGTTAAATCAGCTCTTGTAAACGAATACAATGTTGACGCTTCTCGTTTGTCTACTCAAGGTTTCGCTTGGGATCAACCGATTGCTGACAACAAAACTAAAGAAGGTCGTGCTATGAACCGTCGTGTATTCGCGACAATCACTGGTAGCCGTACTGTAGTAGTTCAACCTGGTCAACAAGCTCAATAATTTGAGTTTCTGAACAGTAAAAAAGCGACTCGTTAGAGTCGCTTTTTTTATTGCAATTTTTAAAGTATTCTTTCATTTGTATATCTCCTTGATGACATTTATTCAGTTAATTATTTATAGATAAGTTTTTACCAAACACCTTTTCTTAACAGTTGTTTGGTGTCTTGTCGTTCTCTACGATGTTGTGCACGAGGTTTTTCTGTCTCATGCATGCCACCTTTTTGAAGTAAAGGTGACAGGGCTACGTGATTACGAACCTTAATTTTTGGCATTTCTTTAATTTTCATGTTTTAACCTTTAATACATAAAACTTGTTTAAGTGTATGGACGACTTCAATAAGATCTGACTGATTTGCCATAACCTCATCTATGTCTTTATAAGCACTTGGGATCTCATCGACAACGCCACTGTCTTTGCGACATTCAATACCTTGCGTTTGCTCAATTAAGTCTTGTTGGTTAAACAGGATCTTAGCTTTGCTTCGGCTCATTTTACGTCCAGCGCCGTGAGAACAAGAGCAAAAAGATTCAGGATTAGCTTTTCCTCTAACAATATAAGAACGTGCTCCCATAGAACCTGGAATAATTCCTAACTCATCTAAACCTGCTCTAATCGCTCCTTTTCTGGTAACTAAAAGATTTTCACCAAAATGGGTTTCTCGACTTACATAATTATGATGACAATTAATTGCTTCTTTTGTCATTTGAAATGAAGGTAGAAGAGGTCGAATTGCTTCTAAGACTAATCGCATCATTTCTTTGCGATTTTCAAAAGCATATTCTTGTGCCCATTCCACAGCTTCTACATAATCATTAAAACTGTTTGAACCTTCAGCAAAATAACTTAAGTCTTTATCAGGTACATGTCCAAAGCGATGTTGTGCTTCTTTCTTGGCGAGCTCAATAAAATAAGTACCAATGACGTTACCCAGACCTCGGCTACCTGAATGTAGCATTACCCATACATCTTGATTTTCATCAATACATAACTCTATGAAGTGATTACCACCTCCTAATGTGCCTAATTGTTTGTGCCAAGTCGCATCAAACTGCCGAAGCATTCGAACAAGTCCAGGATGCTTCTTTATAATTGGTTGTAAACGCTTTTCGAGCGGAATAATACTTGACGCTTTAGCTTTGACCTGTTTATGCAAAGCAAAACCGACAGGTACTTTACGTTCGATTGCATCACGTAATCGACTTAAGTTATCAGGAAGTTGTGAAGCCTTTAGATTTAAACGAATTGCATTCATTCCACAGCCAATGTCTACACCGACTGCTGCTGGAATAATGGCATGTTTAGTCGGGATGACACTTCCTACAGTCGCACCTTTTCCTACATGAACATCTGGCATAACAGCAATATGTGAGTATATAAATTGCAGCTGTGCCATTTTCTTGAGCTGTTCGATACTTTCACTATCTATATCTTGAGTGAAAATTTTAACAGGGACACCATAGAGTGCCTCTTCGTTTAATATTTTTTGTATGCCCATAATTTTTCTCTTATTTTTCTGTCCGAATAGGCATAAAAAAACCTAGCGAATGCTAGGTCTTAAATTCGAGCATTCGGACAAGTGAATTAAATTTGTACACTTGTCCGTGAGCTGACATCGTGCCAAATCGTTACTGTGTTTTACCTTGTAGTGTTGGCATGATGTCCTCCTTTTTAAAAAGTGCCGTTGAAAATCTGAACGGCATTTTACCTGTTTTTAACTAAAGATCAAGTTTTTGACGTTTAGATAGTTTTAATTGACTCTTTAAACTTACTATTAATCTTGCTCTGGTTTTACATCCATTTGGTCATAAGGGATTAATTTAGTTTTATTTTTCCATTTATATCCGAGCCAAATTACTAAGAATAACGGTATGCTGATATAGGTGGAAAGTAAGCCCATCCAGTCAATTTTTCCGCCCAAAACAGCTTGATAGTTTTGTCCAAGAATAATGATAGAACAGAGAATAAAGGCAAACCAAGGTGCAAATGGGAAAAACTTAGCGCGGTAAGCTAAATCTTCTAATTTATAGCCTTGAGCAATATAGCCTTTACGGAAACGATAATGTGAAATTGCAATACCTAACCAGACAATAAAGCCACACATCCCTGACATATTCAGTAGCCAGTTAAAGACTTGTTTTTCACCAATAAAAGTCGTTAAGAAGCAGAATGCAGCAATAAATGTAGTCGCATATAAGGCATTCATTGGAACGCCACGATTGTCGAGTTTGGCAAACCATCTCGGTGCACGACCTTGTTGAGCCATGTCAAATAACATACGGGTAGAAGAATACATGCCCGAGTTACCTGCTGACAAAATAGCAGTCAAAATAACTGCATTCATTAAGCTCGCAGCGAAAGCAAAGCCTACCTTTTCATAAAGCAAGGTAAAAGGAGAAAGTGCAACATTTTCTGTTGTCGCGGCTTGTAATAGGTTTGGATCATCGTAGGCAATGAGTGTGCCGATAATGAAAATACACAACACATAGAATAATAAAATTCGCCAGAAAATCTGTTTAATTGCCAGTGGAATTGTTTTCTTGGGATCTTTTGATTCACCCGCAGCAACACCCACCATTTCAGTTCCTTGAAATGAGAATCCTGCAATCATGGCAACCCCAATCATGGCCTGTAAACCACCTACAAATGGTGCATCTTTATAGGTCCAGTTGCCGAATGTCGCCACTCCTGGTGTCAACATCACCTTAATAATCATGGCAATACCAATGATAATGAAGGCAACAATAGCGATAACCTTAACCATTGAGAACCAGAATTCGCTTTCGCCAAATCCTTTTACACTCATCGCATTAATCATAAAAATAATGACGAGGAAGAGCGCACTCCAGTAAAATCCAGGAATATCTGGAAACCAGAACTTCATAATAAACTGTACTGCAACGAGCTCAAACGCAACCGTAATTGCCCAGTTGTACCAGTAGTTCCAACCTAAAGCGAAACCAAAGCCATCTTCTACATAGCGACTGCCATAGGTGAAGAATGCGCCAGATGTCGGTGTATGAGTTGCAAGTTCGCCCAAGCTGGTCATTAAGAAGTAAATCATAATACCAATGAGAGAGTAGGCGAGTAATGCCCCGCCTGGACCTGCATTTGCAATGGTCGACCCAGAAGCAAGGAAGAGACCTGTACCAATGGAACCACCAATGGCGATCATATTCAGATGACGAGCCCCAAGCTTTCGCTGGAGTTTTTCAGGAGCATGTGTTTCGCTCATGGAGATTCCTTACATAGTTTGTTATGCACAGGCATATAACACCTTAAAGCCTTGTAGATCAGTTTTAATCTCACACTGACCAAAGTGCTTCTCAATTAAGATCGGATAGTTTAAAAAACGGTTTGCTACAATCCATAGCTCACCTGATACCTTTAAATGTTTTTTAGCGTTCTGGCAGAGTCCTTCACTTGCATCGTAATTGGTATGAATACCTTGATGGAAGGGAGGGTTACTGACAATGGCATCAAGTTCTGTTGGGGCGTCTGCAATTCCTGTAACGGGCTGCAATCTCAACTGGTCTGAACCTATTCCATTTCGACTAAAAGTCATTTCCGTTGACCGTAAAGCGAAGGCATCAATATCTAGGGCATGGATAATATTACTTGAATTTACTTTTGCCAAATAGCAACTGATAATTCCCGCGCCACACCCGAAGTCGGCAATTCTACCTGATTTCACTTGATTTAGATAAGGGAGTAAAACAGCAGTTCCGACATCTAGATGATTTTGACTGAAAACGCCAGGGAGGGCACAAATGGTAAGTTCTTGTTCATTTGCTTGAACTGTATAGGTTTTTAACCAACTCTCAATAGGTTTGATCTTTTCAGTTTTCTCAATTTTTAAATGCCATAATTGACAATGTCGAGCGCTATCAAGTTTAAGTATTTTGCCAAAGCTTTGTAGTTGTTTAGCAGCTCTTTCAACACCACCTTTCTTTTCACCTACTAAAAAAACTGATTGGCCAGTTTTTAGATGGCTCATCACCACATGTAATATATAGTTTAAAAGCTCTTTTGATTTTGGAACAAAAATTATAGCCTGATCAAATTCTTGTGATGGAAATTCAACCGAGAAATGTGCTGTCGTGCCTGTATTAATAAAACCTTGGTAATCTGAATAATTCCATGTCCAGACTGATGCATCAATCTCAGCAGGTAATTGACTTACCAAAGCATCATTGGGAGCATTAATTAACAAGAGTCTACCTTTTAAATAGTCTTGCTGTCTTAATACCACTTCACTTCTAGGATCCATGTACATCTCTCATGAAGAAGAATGCCCAGTGGGAACTGGGCAGTAATCAAAAAATAAAAATGGTTTATTTGTGTGTTTCAGGAAGTACAACATTTAAAATTAATGCCGCAATACCGCCTGTTGCTACGCCAGAACTAAAAATATTTTTAAATAATTCTGGTAAGTGTTCCAAAATTTGTGGAACTTGAGCAACACCTAAACCAAGTGCAAGTGAAATCGCGATAATTAAAAGGGCACGACGGTCTAAGTGAATAGATGAAAGAATGTTAATGCCTGATGCAGCAACCGCACCAAACATCACCATAACTGCTCCGCCTAATACTGCTTGTGGTACAGCTTGTATTACACCAGCTACAGCAGGGAATAGACCTAATATAATGAGTAAAGCTGCAATCCAGATCCCCACGTAACGACTTGCCACACCAGTGAGTTGAATAACACCATTATTTTGAGCAAAAACAGAACTAGGGAAAGTGTTAAATAATCCTGCAAGTAAAGAGTTAGCTCCATTCACTAACACGCCACCTTTGATGCGTTGCATCCACTGAGGCCCATCGACAGGTTGGTTTGAAAGTTTACTTGTTGCTGTAACATCACCAATTGCTTCTAATGAAGTCACCAGATAAATGAATGCCATTGGAATAAATAAGCCCCATGAGAAACTTAAGCCAAAGTGCATTGGTGTCGGAATTTGAATAACAGGCGCGTCTTTTAGACCAGAAAAATCTAGGTACCCCATGAAACCAGCAAGAATGTAGCCAATGACTAAAGCAATTAATATAGCCGAGCTTTTAATCCAAACTACACGAATACGGTTTAAGACAATAATGATGGCAAGTACGGTACATGACATAATAAGGTTGTCTGCACTTGCAAAAGTATGATCATGCATGGCTTGATAACCACCACCCATGCTAATAAGACCTTCCTTAATAAGTGTTAAACCAATCAGAAGTACAACAATACCAGTCACAAGGGGAGTAATAAGTCTTTTTACCCATGGCAGGATTTGTGAAACACCCATTTCAATAAATGAACCAGCGATCACCACACCAAAAATAGCAGCCATAACCTGATTTACTGGTGTACCTGCGGCAACCATTGCACTACCAATACCAATAATCGGACCAATAAAGTTAAAACTAGTACCTTGAACAATCAGTAGACCTGCACCAAAAGGGCCAACTTTTTTACATTGTAAGAAAGTTGCAATTCCTGAAATGACCAAAGACATCGATAAAATCATGTTAGTTTCGGTACGTGAAACGCCTAAAGCTAAACAAATGAGAAGTCCAGGTGTAACAATCGGGACAATAATTGCAAGCAAATGTTGAAAAGCTGCTAGAAAAGCCACGAAGGGTTTTGGTCGGTCATCTAGTCCATAAACGAGGTCAAGATGGTCTTGTAATGGTTGATTGGACATGGGGGTAAGTACGCCGCAATTTCGCAAATTGGCGCTATTCTAATCGAGATACCTATCTTTACAAAACGAAATACAGGCTATTGGGAAATTTTTTTGTCAATGTCAATAAACTGTCACTACTCAAGAGTAGTGTTTTTCTGTATAATTTGCCCTCAAATTTCAGGCGTTTCTAATTTTCATGTCAGATATCAAAAATCTCCGTAATATCGCAATTATTGCGCACGTCGACCACGGGAAAACCACACTTGTCGATAAACTA
The DNA here is from genome assembly GCF_044684115.1 of Acinetobacter sp. ABJ_C1_1. Classification (NCBI taxonomy): domain Bacteria; kingdom Pseudomonadati; phylum Pseudomonadota; class Gammaproteobacteria; order Moraxellales; family Moraxellaceae; genus Acinetobacter; species Acinetobacter sp. ABJ_C1_1. Next base: position 108,409 of record NZ_JBITPU010000010.1, read on the forward strand.
CTTCAGCAATCAGGTGCTCTCGGTGACCGAGCAGGCGAGATTGAGCGTGTCATGGACTCGAATGCGCTTGAAAGTGAACGTGGTATTACCATCTTAGCGAAAAACACTTCTATTACTTGGTTGGATAAACGTACTGATACAACTTACCGTATCAACATCGTGGACACCCCGGGACACGCCGACTTCGGTGGTGAAGTAGAACGTGTTATGTCGATGGTTGACTGCGTATTACTTCTTGTTGACTCTCAAGAAGGCCCAATGCCACAAACTCGTTTTGTGACACAAAAAGCCTTTGCTCGTGGTTTAAAACCAATCGTTATTATCAACAAAGTTGATAAACCAAGTGCGCGTCCAGACTGGGTAATCGATCAAGTATTTGATTTGTTTGATAACCTTGGTGCAACTGATGAGCAATTAGATTTCCCAATCGTTTATGCATCAGGTTTACGTGGTGTAGCGGGTCCAGCTCCTGAAGAACTTGCAGAAGACATGACTCCGTTGTTCGAAACGATTGTAGACATCGTTGAGCCACCAGCAGTTGACGTTGATGGTCCATTCCAAATGCAGATTTCATCACTTGACTATAACAGCTTCGTAGGTGTTATCGGTGTTGGTCGTATTCAACGTGGTTCAGTAAAATTAAACACTCCTGTTACTGTAATTGACAAAGATGGCAATACACGTAATGGTCGTATCTTGAAAATCATGGGTTACCATGGTTTAGAGCGTATTGATGTTGACTCAGCATCTGCTGGTGACATCGTATGTATTACTGGTATTGATGCACTTAACATTTCTGACACGATTTGTGATCCGAAAAATGTTGAAGCATTACCAGCTTTATCTGTAGATGAACCTACAGTATCTATGACTTTCCAAGTAAACAACTCTCCGTTTGCTGGTAAAGAAGGTAAATTCGTAACTTCACGTAATATCCGTGAACGTCTTGATCGCGAATTAATTCATAACGTAGCTTTACGTGTTGAAGATACTGACAGTCCAGACCGTTTCAAAGTATCTGGCCGTGGTGAACTTCACCTTTCAGTTTTAATTGAAAACATGCGTCGTGAAGGTTTTGAAATGGGCGTATCACGTCCACAAGTAATCATCAAAGAAATTGATGGGGAAAGACAAGAACCTTACGAAAACGTAACATTTGACGTTGAAGAACAGCATCAAGGTGCTGTAATGGAACAAATGGGTCACCGTAAAGGCGAGATGACCAATATGGAAGTTGACGGTAAAGGCCGTATCCGTATTGAAGCGACTGTTCCTTCACGTGGTCTTATCGGTTTCCGTTCTGAATTCTTGACCATGACTTCTGGTACAGGGATCATGACTTCAAGCTTCTCGCATTATGGCCCTGTTAAACAAGGTACTGTTGCGAAACGTCAAAACGGTGTGTTGATTTCTATGGTTCAAGGTACTTGCTTGGGCTATGCATTGTTCAGCTTACAAGACCGTGGTCGTTTGTTTGCTAAACCACAGTTAGAAGTTTACGAAGGTATGATCGTGGGTATTAACTCTCGTTCAGATGATATGGTTGTAAACCCAACTAAAGCGAAACAATTAACTAACGTTCGTGCATCTGGTACAGATGATGCTTTAACTTTAGTACCTGCAATTGAATATACGCTTGAACAAGCGCTTGAATTCATTGAAGATGACGAGTTAGTAGAAGTTACTCCAAAATCAATCCGTATCCGTAAGCGTTACCTGACTGAAAACGAACGTAAACGTAACCGTGATAAATAATTTTTCTTAAATGAAAAAGAAAAACCGCTAAATTAATTTTAGCGGTTTTTTATTGAAAGCAAACAAAGCTGAAAATAAGCTTAAATTCATATTTTTCTTGTAAACAAATATGTTATCAAAGTGTGAAATAGCTTTCTTTTTTTGAAAAAAATATTAAATTATCAATATCATGGCGAGTACTATCTAAATGGATAAGAGGCCATTGAAAAAGAAAAATATGATGTGTTCCTCCCCCCAACATCTGGAGATGTTTAGATGAGTATTATTCAAGAATTTAAAGAATTTGCCATTAAAGGCAATATGATGGATTTAGCCATTGGTGTAATTATTGGTGGTGCTTTTGGCAAAATCGTAGACTCTTTAGTAAAAGATATCATCATGCCGCTTATCACTGTAATTACTGGTGGTGGTGTTGATTTCTCTCAAAAATTTATCGTATTAGGTGCAAACCCTAATAATTTACAATCTTTGGATGCCTTACAAAAAGCAGGTATCAACGTATTGACCTACGGTAACTTCCTAACCATTTTAATTAACTTCCTTATTTTGGCTTGGGTTGTGTTCTTAATGGTGAAATTATTAAACAGACTTCGCCGTGATAAGAATGAGCCAGAAGCTCCAGCTGCAACTCCTGAAGATGTGCAATTGTTGCGTGAAATTCGTGATGAGTTGAAAAAGCAAGCTTAAGTAGATTTCAAATAAAAAACGGTACCTAGAGTGCCGTTTTTTATTGATCAATTATTTTTTTTAATTTTAAGTATGGCCCTATATATTGATAAACTTACAATTCGTTTTAACTGGGCATATTGTTAAAGGGGTGAGAATTAATGAATCAGCTATTTGTATATGGCACTTTATGTCCGAATCAAGCTAATGCTCATATTTTAGAACAAATCGATGGTCACTGGACAAAAGCCAGTGTACGAGGCGTAATTCATATTTTAGATTGGGGACCTGATAAAGGTTTAAAAGCACTTGAGTTAGATTCGCAAGCCGATTGGATAGAAGGTTATGTGTTTAGCACAGAAAAACTTGCTGAAAACTGGCAGATGCTAGATGATTTTGAAGGTTTTCAATACCAGCGTGTCATCGCTGATGTGAAACTAGAGTCGGGTGAATATATTAAAGCCTGGACATATCAAATGAATGCACAGGCTCAATCTTCTGAAAAACCATAATTAAATTAATGGAATCAGCGTAAGCTGCCCATTCGGAATTTAACTTCTAAAAGATGATAGCCAAACTGGCTTTTAATAGGGCCTTGCAACACGCGTTCAGCAGCTGTAAAAACGACTTTGTCGATAACAGGTACCAACTGTCCTTTTTTGACTTCGCCAAGTTCACCGCCACGTTTAGCTGAATTACAGGTGGAATATTGCTTGGCAAGTTTGGCAAAGTCTGCACCACTTTGTAGCTTCTTTTTTAGCTGTTCAGCTAAGTCTTTATCTTTGACTAAAATATGTCGGACAATTGCTGTTTGCATGTTGTCTTCCTCCAAAAAATTAAGGCTTTCTCAGCTTTTTAAGTGGTTGGCACTGTGGGCAAAATACACTGGCACGCTGCCCAAGTTTTAAATTTTCTAATTGGGTTTCACAGTTAACACACATTTCTCCAGCACGGCCATAAGCAAGAAGTGTTTGCTGAAAATAACCATTTTCACCCATAGCATTACTGTAGTCACGTAACGTTGAGCCACCTAAATCAATTGCCGACTTTAAAATTCGTTTAATCTCGACAACGAGTTTCTCAATTTGTTGCATAGTCAAATCACCAGCAGGTTGTGCTGGGTGAATGCCAACATTAAATAAGCTTTCAGTTGCATAAATATTGCCTACACCAACCACTACATGATTATCCATAAGTGCAATTTTTATGCCGACAGATTTATTCTTTAGCTTAGAAGCTAAATATTCTGCATGAAAATCAGTACTTAAAGGCTCTGGCCCCAAAGTATCTATGAGTTTGCCTTGAGTTTCAGGGTTAAGCCAAAGGATGCAACCGAAACGACGTGGGTCATGGTAACGTAACTGCTGATCTTCAAATTGAATAATCAGGTGGTCATGTTTTCTTAGTTCATCATTTGGCTCGGTTAGACGAAAACTTCCTGACATGCCTAAATGCCAGAGCATTTGATCTTGTTCAAACTCTGCCAAAATATATTTTGAACGTCGATTTAAACCAATGAGACGTTGCCCAACGAGTTTTTGAATGTCTTCTGGTATAGGCCAGCGTAAGCTCGGATTACGTACTTCAACACTTAGAACTTTTTGATTCAATAAGGGGAATAGACTGGTTTTAGTGGTTTCGACTTCGGGTAACTCAGGCATGCCAACTCGCAGAATTAACAGATATACTGGATTAATCAAGTATAACGTGTGGTATGTAATATTTCAGAGAATACTATGTCAGATATTTTACCATTAAGCTGGTTTCAACGAGAAACTTCGGAAGTAGCATATGATTTAATCGGCTGCGTATTATGTAAGCGACAGCCTGATGGACAAGTTATCCGCTGTACAATTAGTGAAACAGAAGCTTATTTGGGCGTGCGTGATAAAGCCTGCCATAGCTACAATGACAAACGTACCGCACGAACAGAAGTGATGTATCGCCATGGTGGTACGATTTACGTCTATTTAATTTATGGCATGTATGAAATGCTCAACATTATTACTCAAACAGAGGGTGTGCCTGAAGGAGTGATGATTCGGTCTGTATTTTTAAGTAATGCTTCAACAAAAAAAGAATATAAGCTTTTAGCTGGACCGGGCAAACTGACACGTTATTTGGGTATTGACCGTAGTTTAAAAGGCCAGACTCTAGGTGAAGAATCTGGGCTATGGATTGAAGCGGCCACTACACAACCAGAAGTTGTTTTAACGCCACGCATTGGAATTGATTACGCTGAAGAAGCAAAAGACTGGCCTGAACGATATTGCTGGAAAGATCATCCTTCGTTAAGTCGATAATTAAAATTTAGAAATTAATTTTTAAATAACGAAATAGTGTTCTAAATTTACAACTATGCAGATCGAATTCAATATCCAGACAAGACACAGCTTTTTGTTATGATAACTACAATATAAATAAAGGAAATAAGCATGTCCTTATTACGCTTAGACCGACTTCATTACTGTATTTTGATGAGTATGGGCTGCATTTCGAGTCCACTCGTTTGGGCAGAAGACTTAACCCAAGACGTTGCCAAATTGCCTACTTTACATGTGGAAGCAACGCGTACCGATACGACTTACTTACAAACACCTGCTTCGGTTTTTCGAATAGATGCACCTCAAGCTGATACTTCTTCGCAAGTCAATTTAACTGAAGTTGTGAAAGGTATTCCGAGCTTACAGATTCGTAATCGTGAAAATTATGCGCAAGATTTGCAGCTATCTATGCGTGGTTTTGGTGCACGTTCTACTTTTGGTGTTCGAGGTATTCGCCTTTATGTGGATGGTATTCCCGCAACAATGCCAGATGGGCAAGGCCAAACCTCTAATATTGATTTAAGTAGTCTGGACCATGTTGAAATTCTAACAGGGCCTTTCTCTTCACTTTATGGAAACTCATCGGGCGGGACAATTTTAACGTCTACTAAAGAAGGGCAAGGGAAAGACTCAATTGAGCTCAGTTATTCGGGCGGCAGTCACGATAAAAGCCGAGCAGGGTTAGTGTTACAAGGTGGAGCAAAGGGTGAGAATGAGCCAAGTTATATTATTAGTTCATCTTACTTCGATACTGATGGTTACCGAGAACATAGTGGTGCAGAAAAAGTATTAAATAATGCAAAGCTCAGTTGGAATCTTGATGATGGTAGTAAAATCAACTGGGTGACTAACTATGTCAAAATTAATGCAGACGATCCGCAAGGCTTAACGCATGACCAGTGGAATGGGAACCCAAAGCAACAAGTGCCTTTTTTAAAGCAATTTAATGTCCGTAAAGACATTGAGCAAACCCAAACAGGGGTGACATGGTCTAAGCCAATTAATGATAAAAATGAACTCTATGCCATGGCATATTTAGGTAATCGACAAGTCACTCAGTATCAATCTATACCTAAATCGACACAAGATGCCAGTATTAATCATGCCGGTGGCGTGATTGATTTCGAACGTAATTATTATGGTGCTGATTTCCGTTGGACAGGTAAAGAGTTACTTCCAAATACCACTGTAAGCCTCGGTGTTGCACTTGATGCGATGGATGAAGATCGTAAAGGGTATGAAAATTTTAACTTGGTAAACGGCCAACCTTCTTACGGTGTTAAAGGTAAATTACGTCGTGATGAAGATAATACTTTGTGGAATATTGATCCATATTTACAAGCTTCATGGCAGTTCTTACCCACATGGCGTTTAGACAGTGGTGTACGCTATAGTAATGTGCATTACAAATCTAAAGATAACTATTTAAGTAATGGCGACGATAGTGGTAAGACCGATTACGATAAAGTTTTACCTTCTGCTGCTTTAAGCTGGCAAATTCTACCTGAGCTCATGGCATATGTAAGTTATGCCAAAGGTTTTGAAACACCAACCTTTACTGAAATGGCATATCAAACTGATACGACAAAGCCAGGTTTTAATTTTGACTTAAAACCATCGACCAGTGATACCTATGAAGCTGGTTTAAAATCACGAAACAAATTAGGTGATTTTACTTTGGCAGTTTTTCAAACTAAAACCAAAAATGACATTGTTTCAGCAGGAAGCTCAAACGGACGTTCAACCTTCCGTAACGCAGATAAAACTTTGCGTGAAGGAGTGGAGTTCGCATGGAACAAAAAGTTGTGGAGAGATTTAACAGCAACTGCAAGCTATGCCTATTTAGATGCAACTTTTGATGCTGATATTCTAGCTTTGGGAAATATTGCTCAAATTCCATCAGGAAATGCGATTCCGGGTATTGCTAAAAATCAGACTTTTGTCTCTTTAGCTTGGCAACCGAGCCACGGCATATATGGTGGTGTAGATGTACAGTATATGGACAAAGTATACGTGAATGATACCAACAGTGACGCAGCGCCGAGCTACAGTGTAACTTCAGCAAATATTGGTTATGCATGGGATTTAGGTGATTGGAAAGTCAAAAGCTTTGCTCGCGTAGATAACTTGTTTGATAAAAATTATGCAGGTTCAGTGATTGTGAATGACGGTAATGACCGTTACTTTGAACCCGCTGATGGGCGTAACTGGAGCGCAGGTTTACGTGTAATTAAACAATTCTAGGAATTTAAAATGGCAAAATTATTTGAAACGGTTAATTTTGATTCACTACAACTGGTCAATAGAATTGTAATTGCCCCAATGTGCCAGTATTCGGCAACTGATGAAGGCGAAATTACCTATTGGCATGAACAGCAATGGGCAAATTACGCGTTGTCTGGAGCTGGGTTATGTATTGTAGAAGCTACTGCTGTACAAGCGGAAGGTCGAATTAGTTATGCAGATCTTGGACTTTGGAATGATCAGCAACGTGACCAGATCAAAACTTTATTAGGGAAAGTTAAAACACTTTCTCCTATGCCATTTGGAATTCAGTTAGCGCATGCTGGACGTAAAGCATCGACTGAAAAGCCGTGGTTGGGTAAAGGCCAAATTGCAAAAAATCAGCCACATGGCTGGCAAACAGTTGCTCCAAGTACAAGTACCTTTTCAGTTCACGATGCAGCGCCACATGCATTAACAATCGATGAAATTAAACAAGTTCAACAAGACTTTGCAGCTGCGGCAAAACGTGCAGTTGAAGCTGGCTTTGAGCTAATTGAAGTACATGCAGCACATGGCTACTTGTTGCATCAATTTTTATCGCCAATTGCGAATCAACGAACAGATGAATATGGCGGTTCTTTAGAAAACCGTATGCGTATGACACTTGAAGTACTTCAAGCAATTAAGCTCGCGGTTCCTGAAGGTTATCCAGTAGGAGTACGTCTATCTGCAACTGATTGGATGGATGGTAACGAACAGTGGGATATTGAATCTACGGTTGGTTTATCAAAAGCTTTAGAGCAGCTAGGAGCAGCTTATATTCATGTGTCTAGCGGTGGTTTACATGAACATCAAAATATTACCATTGGAGCGGGCTACCAAGTTCCGTTTGCAGAACAGGTTAAGAAGCATGTGTCTATTCCTGTGATTGCGGTAGGGCTGATTACCGAGCCAGAACATGCTGAACAAATTTTAGAAAATCAGCAAGCTGATGCAATAGGCCTTGCTCGTGCTATGTTATATGACCCGCGTTGGCCGTGGCATGCAGCCGCTACACTTGGAGCAAAAGTTAAAATTGCACCTCAATATTTGCGTTGTCAGCCACATGGCTTAAAACAGCTTTTTGATTCTTTTTAGTTTATCAGCGGGCAAATTAAGATTTGCCCGTTCTTATTTTGAGATGAGTGAGGGAACATTCTGTGGTTTTTCAGGTAATTTTACCAATCTTACTTTTGTTGTTGATGGGGTACTGTAGTGTCCTTATTAAATTGGTAACACCTGAGCAGATTAAGGCCCTGAGCGCATTTGTTATTAAAATTGCTCTTCCTGCATTTTTAATTCAGTCTTTAGCCAATAAAAACTTACAAGAGATTTGGCACCCCGCTTATTTTATTGCTTATGGTGGTGGCTCTTTAATCTTGTTTACTCTGGCTTTTATCATTTATCGAAAGTTTTTTAAGAATAGCCTAACCCATAGCGCCGTTATTTCTATGGGGGCTTCTATGTCGAATACAGGCTTTATGGGTACGGCTATTTTGACTATGCTCATTGGTAGCCATGCTGCGATCTATATATCTTTAACTTTAATTATTGAAAACTTATTAATCGTCGCTTTAATGCTCATTTTGGCTGAAGCCGGTTTGCATCAACAACAGCAACTTTTACCACTTCTTAAAAAGACTTTTATTAACTTACTTAAAAACCCTGTAATTATTGCAATTCTGGTTGGAATGAGCTGTATTTTGCTCGGCATTCATTTACCTTCAAAACTTGCTCAAGCCTTAGAACTGTTAGGAAAGACAGCCTCGCCATTAGCATTATTTGCCATTGGAGGAAGTTTAGTTGGGATTGGTATTACCGCAGTAAATTTACAAAGTATATTGCTGGCCATGTTTAAAGTTGTTTTCATGCCAACTGTGATATTTTCACTTTTTTTAGTGACTCCAAATGTGAGCCGAGAAATGCTCTATGCCGGAACATTAATTGCGGCACTGCCGATGCCAATTGCTTTTGGTATTTTTGGGCAAGCATACGGTTTAAATGAAAGGGCATTAACACCTTTGATGATAAGCACCATTATTGGTTTTATTGGAGTAAGTGGGCTTATCGCTTTGTGGTGGTAAAAGAAAAGCCCCATGCGGGGGGGCTATTGTTTCTTTACTATTTTTTAGATGCTGGCTGTGTAGGGGCAGCTGCAGCTTGTTTATTCTTCTCAGCAATAATCTTTTCGACTGAAGCTAAAGATTCTCTAGCGTTAGGAACATTTTGGTTAGCAAGCTCAGTAAAAATCTGTTTTGCTTGAGGCAAGTTTTGAGGAATGATATTTCCATTTGCCATCATGGTCGCTAAAGCCATAGATGCTGGCGCATAACCTTTTTGGGCGATCGCTTGTAATGCTTCAATGCCTTGGCGTTTCATTAGCGGGTTTTTATTTTCAACCCCTTGGCTAATATCATAAAGTGCTTTGACCTGAATAGCAGGGTAGTTTCCTTTTCTAATCAAAGGTGCTAGCTTTTGTAAAGCAATTTGATGAGATTGAGGCTTTTTCTGTGCAAATAAAATGGTCGCAATTTTTACCGTTGCATCATCAGAGCCTTGAGCTGATGCTTTTTGTACATATTGGCTAAATTTATTACTGTCTTTTGCAACGCCTAATTCACCAGTTTCATAAATTTGCGCAAGTCTATAACTGGCCTGAGCATAACCTTTGTTGGAGGCATCTTCATAATATTTCAGAGCTTTGGCATTATCTTTGGCAGTGCCTTGGCCCATTTGCGTCATATAGCCTAAGTTATAGATGGCTTGAGCATTTCCTGTCTGTGCAAGGCGCTGGACTTCTTGAAAGGCAGCGGGATAATTTTTTGCTGCATAAAGTTGTTCTGCCTGTTTAAAGACATCATTTTTTGCCGCAGATGCTGTACTGTCTGCCGCAAAAATGGACGAACTTGAAATGGCGATTAGGCTGGCGATGAGTAATTTTTTCATTTCTTTTTAACCTTTTACTTCGTAGCTACATCATTCCGTCGATGTATTGAATCAACTCAACTTCTCATCATAAATAGTGGTGGATGAAAGTAAACAGCCGATTTGTATATAAAACGATGTCTATAAAGCAAACTGTGGAGAAAAATGATATGCCACTCTGGCTAAGAGAGTGGCATATAGTCTTATTTTACTGACTTAAGTAATGCTTCAATTTGTTTTGCATCACTTGGTACACCTGAGATTCTTTGTCCATCTTGCAAGAACAATGTTGGTGTTCCATCGATATTTAATTTTTGACCTAAAGCAATATTCTTTTGAATTGGGCTTGAGCAACTTTTGCTAGTAGTCGGCAATTTGCGATTAAGCATATAACTGGTCCAAGCTTCAGATGGGTTCTTTGAACACCAGATTTGGTTTGAAACTTTTTCAGCATTTGGGTGCAAACTGGTCAGTGGGTATAAGAATACATATACCGTTACATTATCCACCCCAACCATGTTTTGTTCTAGACGTTGGCAGTAAGGACAATCAGGATCACTGAAAATATAAAGAGTACGTTCCCCTTTACCTTTTACATATTTAATTGCCTGATTTAGCGGAAGACTTTTAACATCAATTTTACCCAATTCAGCAATTCGTTCTTGTGTCATATTTTTTTGTTGTTTGATATCAACTAAATTGCCTACAAAGAAGTATTTAGCATCTTGATTGGTATAAACAATACGACCGCTTGTATATACTTCATAAATACCTTGCACAGGTGATTGATAAACACCCTTTACAGGTAAATCTGGATAATTTGTCTTCAGATTTTGTTCAAGTGTTTTTACATCAGCATGAGCAGAACCGAAAAAAGCCAAACTTAACATGAGTGTGGCAAGTTTAGTTTTCATATTTTTTCTCTTAGATTTCAACCTCGATTATGATGGCACAGAAAAATTAAAAAATTGATGCCCTAATTAAATGAATTTATTAGAATTTTGTATCTATAAAAAAGCCCGCAGGGTCATCCACGGGCTTTTTATTTGCTAAATATAATTATTGTGGTCTAGCAACATCACCACTTAAAGCTTCTGGCAAATCGAGAACTTGAAGACCAAGTTCTGCTAGAGCAGCAGGTTTCGCAACAACCAATGCAATATATCCGTCAGTGGTTTGTGTACTATTTACCACTTCAATATCGTTATTTAACTGAGTTGCTGGAACAGGTGCTTCACCTGTGCCTTGAATTAAATGTAACCAGTGTTTTGGTTTTGCTTTAAACCAAAGGCGCGCCACAATTTCCTGACCTAAATAACAGCCTTTATCGTAATTGACGCCTTCACGTTGATGTAAACGTAATTCTTGTGGTTGGAACTCATGTTCAGTTGCTTGAGCAATCCATGCTTGCCCCGTCATGATGGCTTGTTTTTGCCATTCGGAAACATCAGTTTCTGTAGAACTGAACTCAGTGTGTCCATTTACAACTTTTGGAAACACAGTGCCTTGTTCACTTAAGGTCATTTTTGAAAATGCACCATATTTTTTAATATGCTTAGTGAACTCTTCAGCTTGATCTTGAGTAACAACAATCTCAAAACTTTCAGCGTTAATCTTTTTTAGCCACAGGCCAAAGTGAATACGACCTTTAAGATCACAAATGGCTGTATAGCGTGTTTCATTTTCAGCTAAACGCTCAGTATCGACAGTCACTTGGCCTTGTAAAAACTTCTGTGCATCTACACCGTTTAATGCATATGAGGAGAAAGCGAGCAGACTCATAATTAATCTCAAATTCAATATGTTTCTTTATGATTGCTGACTATTTTGCTCCATTTTTATCAAAAAATCAGCCTTAGTTTTCGTAATTTAGTTTTGTCAGAAACTGATGGTATAAATGGAAAAACACCAAAAATATACGTTAAAAGAAATTCTACGGTTTAAGCTATTAAGCACAATTTTTATAACCTAAATGGACTTAAAACAAGGAGAATATAATGGCAACAGGTACAGTAAAATTACATCGTGTATTTAAAGCACCCGCTGAACGGGTTTATCGTGCTTTTCTCGACCCAGATGCTTTAGTGAAGTGGATGGCACCCCACGGTTTTACTGCGAAAATTCATAGTTTTGATTCAAATATAGGTGGCTCATACAAAATGAGTTTTACCAACTTTTCGACAGGTTCAACACATTCATTTGGGGGAACTTATGTCGAACTCATTCCAAATGAATTAATTCGTTATAACGACCAATTTGATGATTCAAATTTACCTGGCACTATGCAGGTCACCATTACATTAAAAACTGTATTAGTAGGTACAGAGGTGCATATTACCCAAGAAGGAATACCGGAAGTTATTCCTGTAGAGGCGTGTTATTTAGGATGGCAGGAGTCTTTGTCGTTATTAACACTGTTAGTAGAAGCCGAAATCCCAGATCAGTAATCGCCTTTTAAAATGTGGGCACCCTAAAAAAGTGAGTAGAGAACTACTCACTTTTTTCTTTTTAATTATGGTTAAAAGAGAACAAAATATTAAATGTGTTGATGAGGCCTAAACAATCAGGCTGTCTAGTGAGAAAAAGAGATGGAAATACACATTAAAAGAATTTATGAACATGTAAGTGCCAATGATGGAAAACGAATATTAGTTGATCGGCTATGGAGTCGAGGGATAAGTAAAGAAAATGCCCATTTAGATTTATGGTTAAAAGAAATAGCCCCCTCAACTGAACTGCGTAAGTGGTTTCATGCAGAGTCCTTAGAGCATTGGAGTGAGTTCAAACAGCGCTATTTAAAAGAACTAGAAACAAACCCAGCAGTTAAAGAGTTACAGGATATTGTGTCCAAGCATAGAGTCACTCTTTTATTTTCGGCAAAAGATGTGGAGCATAACCATGCGGTTATTTTAAGAGACTATTTATTAGAGAAAGAGGAGAAATGAATATATAAATTTTTTTTTGGTAAAAGTCTTTTATTTAAAACTTTAAAAAATGAGTCATATCTCGCATAATATACTTTTTGAGATTTTTTTATGTCTTTACCAAATTGCCCAAAATGCCAATCAGAATATACTTATCAAGACGGCGACTTATTAATTTGCCCTGAATGCTCACATGAGTGGAAGGAAGGGGAAGCTTCAATTGCTGATGAACAAGAAGTGATTAAAGATGCAAATGGTAATGTCTTGGCAGATGGCGATAGTGTCACTGTGATTAAAGACTTAAAAATTAAAGGTTCATCTTCGGTTGTTAAAGTGGGAACAAAAGTAAAAACAATTCGTTTAGTTCCCGATGCAAGTGATGGCCATAATATTGATTGCAAAATTGATGGTATTGGTCAGATGAAATTAAAATCTGAATTTGTAAAAAAAGCTTAATTTGTTAATTTTAATTACATTCCGGTAGAGGTGCCTATCAGACCTCTACCTTTTTAACTTTCAACATCCTTATAATTTTATTACGATAATGTATAAAAAGTAGACTACCCAAAGTTACACAGCTCATTTATATTGTCATCAATAACAAATAACTTTCGTCCAGAATAATAACGAAAGTCATACCCACACCAACAAAAAAACGAGGTTCTTATGGCAGGATGGTACGAGATTTCACAAGCGAGTGATGGACAATATCGCTTTGTACTTAAAGCTAGTAATGGCGAAATTATTTTAAATAGTGAGCTATATAAAGCGAAAGCATCAGCAGTCAATGGTATTGAGTCAGTTCAAAAAAATAGTGGTGACGATGGGCGATATGATCGTTTAACTGCAAAAAATGGGAAACCTTACTTCAATTTAAAAGCTGCAAATCATCAAATTATTGGTACGAGTCAGTTCTATGCCAGTGAAGCATCACGTGATAAAGGAATTGAATCGGTGAAAACCAATGGATCTTCGGCAACCATTAAAGACTTAACGGTTGAGGCGTAAAATTAAATGTAAAAAAAGCAGCTTCTAAAAGCTGCTTTTTTATTTATGTATTTATTAACGTGCTAATTTAGCTAAAAGTTCTTCTTTAGTTAAATTGCTCGCTTCAGCATCGCGGCGACCTTTATATTCAAACGTACCAGCATCAAGGCCTTTTTCACCAATCACGATACGGTGTGGAATACCCATTAACTCAAGGTCAGAGAATTTAACGCCCGGACGTTCGTTACGGTCATCAAGTAATACATCAAAACCTTGAGCTTGAAGTTCTGCATAAAGTGCTTCAGCGGCTTCAAGCGTACGAGGTGATTTGTGCGCATTCATTGGAACAATTGCGATTTCAAAAGGTGCAATCGCTTGTGGCCAAATAATACCTTTATCATCGTAGTTTTGTTCAATTGCAGCTGCAACTACACGTGTTACACCAATACCATAACAACCCATTGTTACAGTAAATGGTTTGCCATCTTCACCTAAAACTTTACAGCCTAAAGCTTCAGAGTACTTAGTACCAAGCTGGAAAATATGACCAACTTCAATACCGCGTTTAATTTGTAGTGTGCCTTTACCATCTGGAGATGGGTCGCCTTCAACCACATTACGCAAATCAAAGACTTCAGTAATTTGGGCATCACGTTCCCAGTTTACGCCGACTGCGTGTTTATCCGCTTCATTTGCACCAGCAACGAAATCAGAAAGAACAGATGCAGCGCGATCAACAATAACAGTTAAGCCTTTTTCAACTAAACCTTGTGGACCTGTAAAGCCAGCCGTTAAACCAAATGCTTGAAGTTGCTCTTCAGTTGCAAATGTAAGAGGAGCGGCAACTAAAGGATGTTTCTCAGCTTTAATTTCATTCAGTTCGTGATCGCCACGTAAGAATAGGGCAACCACAGGAACATTGCCTTTTTCGTCTGCAACACCTTGAACCAATAACGCTTTTACTGATTGTTTAGGATCAGCATTTAAGAACTGGCATACATCAGCAATTGTTTTTTGGTTTGGTGTTTCAACCAACTTAAATTCTTGTGCAGGCGCTGCGCGTTCACCTACTAAAACAGCCTCAGCCATTTCAACGTTCGCTGCATAATCAGATTCAGTTGAAAATGCGATGTCATCTTCACCACTTGAAGCCAATACATGGAACTCATGTGAAGCTGAACCACCAATCGAGCCAGTATCTGCTTGTACTGGGCGGAAATCTAAACCTAAGCGATTAAAAATACGGCTATAAGTGTCGTACATCACGTCATAAGTTTCTTGTAATGATTCTTGAGTTGCATGGAAAGAATATGCATCTTTCATAATGAACTCGCGTGAACGCATTACACCAAAACGTGGACGAATTTCATCACGGAATTTGGTTTGAATTTGATAGAAATTTACAGGAAGTTGTTTATAACTTTTTAGCTCGTTACGTGCTAAATCCGTGATTACTTCTTCATGTGTAGGACCAAGCACAAACGGGTTGTCGTGACGATCTTTGAAGCGTAATAATTCAGGGCCGTATTGTTCATAACGACCTGATTCTTCCCACAAGTTTGCAGGTTGAGTCACGGGCATGAACACTTCCATAGCACCTGAACGATTCATTTCTTCACGAACAATCGCATCAACTTTTTTAAGCACACGTGTTCCCATCGGCAGCCATGTATATAAACCTGATGCCAATTTACGAATCATCCCCGCACGTAACATGAGCTGATGTGAAATCACTTCAGCATCGTTTGGGGTTTCTCTCAACGTTGCAAATAAAAAGCGGCTTGCGCGCATGGAAAAAGTCCTAAAAAAGTTAAGCGTTGTAAAAACGCAGATTATACGATAGTTGCTGCATTATGACATGAATCGTCGAGTTTGACGCAGCATAAAGTTTTTCAAGTCATCCAGATAAGTGAAAATGACGGGTACAACTACAAGAGTCAACAGGGTAGAGGTGATTACGCCACCAATAACAGCATGGGCCATTGGCGCACTTTGTTCTCCGCCTTCACCCAAACCTAAAGCTAATGGAACCATACCCATGACCATCGCACTTGTGGTCATTAAGATTGGGCGTAAACGGGTTTTACCTGCTTGTAAAATAGCATCATAACGACTTTCCCCATGTTCCATGGACTTTTTAATAAAGTCGATAAGTAAAATCGCGTTTTTGGTTACCAGCCCCATGAGCATAATAATGCCAATAATTGAAAATAGATTTAGGGTACTTCTAAACAAGAAGAGGGCAAGAAATACCCCAATCAATGACAAGGGTAAAGATGCCATAATCGCAGCAGGGTGAATAAAACTATTAAACTGAGAACCCAACACAATATAAATAAATACAATGGAAAGAGTAATCGCAGTTAATGCATAACCTGCAGACTCGGCCATGTCGGCATTGGCACCTTGAGTATTGAAGGTATAACCAGCAGGCAACTTAAATGCTTTTTGCATTTTATCAATGTCTTTGCCGATATCCCCACTTGGGCGTCCCGACGTATTGGCTTGAATGAGTACTTCGCGTTCAAGATCACGCCGATTAATTTGTGATGCACCGAGTTTTTCCTCAGTTGTTGCTACCGCACTCAATGGAACTAATATTGGTTGTCCGTTTGCACCAGTTTTGTTTGAGTTGAGATATAAATTTTGCACATCCTGAGGAAGCATGCGTTTGTTTTCATTTAATCGAATATTAACGTCATAAGTTTCGCCGTCACGATCTTCCCACGTTGTGACATTGTCACCAGCAATTAATGGACGAATTGCATTGGCAACTTGAGAAACAGACAGCCCTAAGTCACTTGCCAGTACACGGTTAATATGAACCCCTAAAGTGGGTTTTGGTTCTTTTAATGAGCTTTCTAAATCGACCACACCTTTAATTTTGCCCATTTCAGTCATAAACCGATTTGAAATCTTTTGAAGTTCATTCAGATCAGTCCCTTTAATCGAAATCATGATTGGCTTTTGACCACCAGAAACTGAATCTTGAGCAGCAGCAACGGAGGTAACATGAATACCCGCTACTGTTTGCAAACGATCACGGAACTCATTGTTGAGTGTTGTTAAGTCTGAACTACGTTCTTGTTTTGGTTTTAAAGTCACCCCTAAACCAGCATGGTTTTTACCAGCGTCTATTGTGCTATTTACAACCCCGTAGGTAGAAACCACATCGGGGAATTGTCTAATAATTTGATCAACTTGATGTAACTTAGCTTGGGTATATTCTAAAGAAGCATCGACGGGCGTCTCGAACTGAATACGAATTTCGCCTTTATCTGGGACTGGTACAAATTCAGTTCCAATCAATTTAGATAAACCTAAGGCAGCGACGAGTGAAGCAATCGCAATAATGACCGTGATAAAACGAAAGCGTAGGGCAAGCTTCAACAGCTTTTCATAAATATGGGTAAGGCCATCTAATAATTTAGAAATATGATTAAAGAAACGTTGTAGTCGGCTTTCTTTTTTCTTTACTGGGTCTTTCCAATGTGCTGAAAGCATTGGGTCGAGTGTAAAACTGATAAACATAGAAATGAGAACAGCTGTACTTACAGTTACCCCAAACTGGTAGAAGAAACGCCCAATTAACCCGCCCATAAAAGCAACAGGTAAAAATACCGCCACAATGGTAAGCGTGGTTGCGAGTACTGCTAATCCAATTTCTTTGGTGCCTTCTAAAGCTGCGGTGACATGGTCTTTGCCGAGTTCTGTATGCCTAACAATGTTTTCTCGAACGACAATCGCGTCATCAATTAACAGACCGATACTCAGTGATAAGGCTAACAGCGTCATCATGTTAATACTAAACCCAAAAGCCCAGATGAATGTTAATGTTCCAAGCAGGGTAATGGGTAAAGTTAAACCTGTAATGACGGTAGAACGGAAAGAACCTAAAAAGAGTAAAACAATTAAAACTGCTAAGCCTGCCCCTTCAAGAATGGTACGAACTACATCTTTAATTGAAGCGCGAATCCCTTTGGAGCTATCGGCCACGACTTTATAATTTAATCCCGCAGGCATTTGAGCTTTTAACTTCTCTAAAGTTTGGTAAGTTTTATCGACGACTTGAATTACATTGGCATCTGAACTTTTTAAAATATCGATAGAGACGGCTGTTCTTCCATTATAAAAAGCACTGGATTGTAGTTCGGCTTGAGTATCTTCAACGGTTGCCACTTGTTTTAGAAAAATAGGGGAGCCATTTTTATTGGCAATAACCAAATCACCAAAGCCAAAAGGATGAATAACTTTTGATTGAATCTGTACCACGAGTTCAGAATTCTTTTGTTGTAAGGTTCCTGCAGGAACTTCTATGTTTTCATTTTTTAGAGTGTTAATAACCTGATCAATGCCAATACCGTAGCTTTGCAGTTGTTCAGGATGAACTTTAATACGAATTTGACGTTTAGCATCACCTAGTAAATTGACATTACCTACACCAGAAACGGTTTTAAGCTGCGGCACAATTTTTTTATCTACATACGAACTTAATTGAGCCAAGCTCATCGTATTTGATTCAAATACCACCGACATAATTGGGCTAGATGAAGGATCGTAGCGTTGCACAATCGGCGTATCAATTTCATCACGAAATTG
This sequence comes from Acinetobacter sp. ABJ_C1_1, assembly GCF_044684115.1. Taxonomy (NCBI): domain Bacteria; kingdom Pseudomonadati; phylum Pseudomonadota; class Gammaproteobacteria; order Moraxellales; family Moraxellaceae; genus Acinetobacter; species Acinetobacter sp. ABJ_C1_1. The sequence goes on from NZ_JBITPU010000010.1 coordinate 126,854, forward strand.
AGCGATAACTGGAGCAATTTTGTCGCGGACATCTTGAGCAGCAATTGCTGAAGAGGTATCAAGATTAAATTCGGCAATCACCATCGAAGACCCTTCACTTGAACGTGAAGTAATTTGTTTAATGCCCGAAATCATGTTGATTTGGTCTTCGAGTTTTTTGGTAATATCAGACTCAACCGCTTCAGGTGAAGCACCGGCATATTGCGTAGTGACCACTACAAATGGGAAATCTACATTAGGAAACTCTTCAACCGTCATGCGTTTCCAAGAGGCTAACCCGAGTACCATTAAGCACAGCATCATCATAATGGTAAAAACGGGGTACTTCACACTGATTCGGGTAAACCACATAAGCTATTTGCTACCTTATTTATTTTTTTCGGCTGTAAGCGTCACTTTTTTATTGATATCAGAATCTTCAAACTGAATACGACTTACTTGATCTGTACTTTGTAAACCTTGTACCAAAGCAATGTTTTCATTGTAACGTTGCTCAATTACCCGAATCTTGACCTTTTGAATAGTCTGATTGCGTATTACCCATACGAAAGGATCTTGTTGCAGGTTTTGAATACTATCTAAAGGAATGGTTTGTCCTTGATTGCGATCACTTTGCAAAATAATGCCATTAATGAATGCACCGATACTTAATGAATCAATCGCTTCTTTAGGAGCCGCAAAGAATTCAATTTGACGACTATCTTGGTCTGCTACAGGTGAGACTCGAGTCAGTATGGCGTGTAATTGTTTTGAATTACCCTGAATCTGATATTGAATAGAACTACCGACTTTTAGTGCAGATTGTTGATCAATAGGCAACTTTGCCTGTATTTCTAATTGATCAGGATTAACGATTTCAAATAGTGTTTGCCCAACAGATACAGTCTGTCCCGGTTCAACTTGTCGTTTAGTAATCACACCTGAAATAGGGCTTGTAATGATACCGTCCCGATCAGCTTTTTTAGCAATATCAACATTGGCTTGTTGAGCTCTAACACTTTCAAGTTGACCCTTATAATCTACTTGACTCTGTTCAAAATCCACACGGGCAATAAAGCCTTGATTGAGTAATCTTTGTTTTCGATTCATTAAATTACGTGCGAGCTCTGCTTGTGCCTGAGCAGAAGCAAGATTAGCTTCTGCCTGAGCTAAACGTGCAGCATTGTCTTGATTATTTAACCTGACTAATACTTGGCCTTTTTGTACTTTTTGACCTACATTTGCATTAACGGATGTTGCTGTCGCACTGACTTGAGCTTGAATAGAACTTTGCTGTAGTGCGCGAATAGTTCCTGTAAAAGCAGTTTGAGCAGCAAGCGAACCTTGTTTTACAGAAATTAAATCTTGAGGAATGAGTTCAATTTTTTTAGGTTCAGATGCTGTTGTTTTTGGTGCTTCTTGCTGATGACATGCAGCCAAAATCAAACTCAGGCTGATCAAGCTTAATTTAAAAAAAGTAGAAGGGGTGAGATGCGTTGTGCGCATACAGCATCATCCTGTAATTCAAATTTTATTTTGTCCCTATTCTTGATAAAGCTGTGCGCTTATTCAAGCTTTTTTAAACGTTCGATAATATTTTCATACTCTTTGTTAGTGCGATTATAATTTTTTGAAAGTATTTCAAGTGTTTGTTTAACTTTTAAAATGTTAACTAGATTATTTTCAATCAAAGTTTTATGCCTTTCAGGAACTTTTTCACCTTTACGAAAATATTCCATTTCCTGACGTTTAAATAAAATTTTGTCTTGTTGTAACTGATTGAGTTGTTCTTGCTGATAATTCATTTGTTTTTTTATTGCCAATAAAGCTTGGTCTCTTTTAATTACCGCAGTTTTACTATTGCTATATGCTTTTTTTAACTTGTTATCTTCTTCTCTGTACCGAGCTGATAATGCACGCTGAGAGGATTGGTTTAAATCAGCCTCTAAATTATAGGGATGATTTCTTTTAATGACCTGCATATTTTGATCGAGTGCTTCATATCCATAGCGGATATGAGCTGGGGTTACAGATGTGCTGATATTGGCAATGCCATGTTGATCATAATAGCGATACCAGACAGCTTTAGGAGCATCATTTGCAGCTAAAGTTGGGGAAGATAAAAACAGTGCCCCGCAGGAGGCAATGCCTATAAATACAGACAAGCAGTTCCTATAAAAGGCGTATTTCACCCGCTTATTCATAAAATTCCCCAAAAAAGAAAGCTAAGCCACTTATTTTTAAATAGTTAATCTTAAATATATTAGTTATTATTTAACTGAATAAAAATATTAATATTATAAAAAAAATGATAATTTTTTCGAAAGTGTGATGAGGTTAAAAGTTATTGTTTATAAATGAGAAAGTAGACAAAAACCTTTCATTGAAAATAGAAGTATAGATATGTTAAAAATGCGTATAAATCTGTAAAAACAAATTTAAGTTAAATTGCATTTATATTTTATGTTATGGGGATGGAAGATTAAATGGAAGATGCGTTCCAAAATCTGAAAGTAATGGTTATTGATGACTCAAAAACTATTCGCCGTACAGCAGAAACATTATTGCAACGTGAAGGTTGTGAAGTGATTACTGCTGTCGATGGATTTGAAGCTTTATCTAAAATTGCTGAAGCTAATCCAGATATCGTTTTTGTAGATATCATGATGCCTCGTTTAGACGGTTATCAAACTTGTGCTCTGATTAAGAACTCTCAAAGTTATCAGAACATTCCCGTTATCATGCTCTCTAGTAAAGATGGTCTATTTGATCAGGCAAAAGGGCGTGTGGTAGGTTCAGATGAATACTTGACGAAACCATTTAGCAAAGATGAATTGCTAAATGCGATTCGTAATCATGTAAGTTCATAATTAAGTAATTTAAGGGCAAAGAAATGGCACGTATTCTTATTGTTGATGACTCACCAACAGAAACTTATCGTTTTAGAGAAATTCTAACCAAGCATGGCTATGATGTACTTGAAGCATCGAATGGTGCAGATGGTGTAACTTTGGCAAAAGCAGAACAGCCTGACTTAGTGTTAATGGATGTTGTAATGCCTGGTGTAAATGGCTTTCAGGCAACACGTCAGATTACTCGTGATGAAGACACTAAGCATATTCCAGTGGTTATTGTGAGTACTAAAGATCAGGCAACTGACCGAGTATGGGGCAAACGTCAAGGCGCGCTTGATTACTTGATTAAGCCGATTGAAGAAAAGCAATTGATCGATGTAATTAAACAATTTCTAAATTAACTCATCCATTCATAAAAACATAAATGGCGGGATCTAGACCCGTCTTATAGGATCGAGTATGGCCGCGAACGGATTTATCGAGTTACTTCGTTTGTCTAAACGAGGTAACAAGAATTACGCTTCAGTCCAAAATGAAGCAGAGCGATGGTCAGGAATTGCTTTTGAGATGAGAGGGCAATACTTCGTCGCACCACTTGGGGAAGTGTCAGAAGTAATCTATCCACCAAAATATACACCTGTTCCAAATACCCAAAGTTGGGTAAAGGGATTGGCAAATATTCGGGGAAGATTACTTTCAGTTTCTGACTTGGCACATTTTATTTCAGGGCAACGAAGTTCATTTTCGGCTGCCCAAAAAGTGTTATGTATTAGCCATCACGACCAATATGTGGGGTTGGTTGTTGATCAGGTATTGGGGATCCAACACTTTAATAAAAAAAGCTTTTTTTCTCAAAGTTTAAACTTGGAGGAAAATTTAAAAGAATATTGCCAAGGTTATTTTCACCAGCACAATCAGCACTGGCATGTCTTTTTATTTAGTCGATTATTGCAAAACCCACATTATATGAATGCATCGACAAAATTTATAAACTAATTTTTATGCTGTTAATAAACAGCGTATTTTTCCGGGGAGAAGCTGTATGGGCTTTAAACTTAAAAAGAAAAGTGGCAATCGTGGTGTAAACGAAAAATCGAATGTCAACTTTGTTGCGAAAATCCAGTCACAAATTGACCAATATGCCAGTTTATTTGGGGAAAGTAAAAAGTCCAAGCCTATCCTTTATGTAGCGTCTGCATGTTTAGTATTAGCTTCAACTTCGCTCGCTTATTTATTTTATAGTGTACCTCGACATAACGAATTAACTCGTAGTATGGGTGAGTTACGTTTATTATCACAAACGATTTCTAGACAGGCTACGGAAGCAACAGCTTCTGGTTCGCCTCAAGCGATGAAAGACTTAATTGAATCGCGTCAAGTTTTCGCCAAAAATATCAAAAATGTCGAAAATATTTATGGCACATCTTCAAAAGAGTATAAGAAAGTAGCGACTCTGTGGAAATCTTTGTCTTATGACGTTGACTTGATTTCATCACAACAGAACGTAATTAACCAGTTATATAATATGAATATCTCGATTAGTGATTCTATTCCTGAGATTCAAGCTGAATATAACTTGATGGTTGATAAGATGGTCCGTGAAAAAGTACCAAGTAGTCAGGTCGTGATTGCTAAAAACCAGGTATTTATTGCGGAACGTATTTTGCGTTCTATTAACTCCGTTTTCGTTGGTACAGAGAACTCTGAAAACTCAGCGCATGACTTTAGTGTCGATATTGAGACTTTTGGTGTGTACTTAGATGCACAGCTAAACGGAAATGCTGAATTAGGCGTAGCTAAAGTTGAATCCCCAGAAGTGCGTGAATCTTTGGAAGGTATTAAAACTGAGTATGATAAAGTTTTAAAATCTGCCGCGACATCTGTTCTCAAAAATACGAACCAGATCGTAAACGTACGTCAATCATCTAGTGAGATCTTCTCTCAATCTGATGCAATGTTAACTGCATTAGGTGATCTTTCAGAGCAAACACAGTACGGTTGGCAGGCTTTTGCATTAGTTGCGTTGCTTACATTATCGCTTCTTGGCTTAATTGGTTCTGTCTTAAAACTTTTATCTCTTCGTAGTAAAGCAGATAAACAACGTGTAGCGACATTACAAGAAGAATATGATCGTAACCAGAATGCGATTTTACGTTTACTTGACGAAATTGCCGATCTTGCAGATGGTGACTTACGCTCATATGCAACAGTATCGGAAGACTTTACTGGTGCGATTGCCGACTCGATTAACTTTGCGATTGACCAATTGCGAGACTTGGTTTCTCGAATTCATGAAACATCACAAGAAGTTGCTCGCTATACGCAAGATACTCAAAATATTACCAACCAGTTAGCAGAGGCATCTGAGCACCAAGCACAAGAAATTGCAGGTGCATCAACGGCAATGAACGAAATGGCATTGTCTATTGACCAAGTATCTGCGAACGCTTCTGAGTCTGCTCACGTAGCACAACGTTCGGTATCTATTGCATCTAATGGTGCACAAGTCGTAAACCGTTCTATTGAGGGTATGGATACCATTCGTGAACAGATTCAGGAAACCTCAAAACGTATTAAACGTTTGGGTGAGTCTTCACAAGAAATTGGTAACATCGTATCGCTCATTAACGATATTGCAGACCAAACAAACATCCTTGCATTAAATGCAGCAATTCAAGCATCTATGGCCGGTGAAGCGGGTCGTGGTTTCGCCGTGGTTGCCGACGAAGTTCAGCGTCTTGCGGAACGTTCTGCTTCAGCAACTAAACAGATTGAAACGCTCGTTAAAACGATTCAAACGGATACTAACGAAGCCGTTATTTCAATGGAACAAACGACAACGGAAGTTGTACGTGGTGCTAACTTGGCGAAAGATGCGGGTATTGCACTCGACGAAATTCAAAAAGTATCGGGTGACTTGGCAAACTTAATTGCGAGCATTTCTGATGCAGCAAAACTTCAATCAGCTTCTGCGAGTCATATTGCTGCAACCATGACAGTTGTACAAGAAATTACTTCACAAACAACAACGGCAACCTTCGATACTGCTCGTTCTGTATCTGAATTGGCGAACATGTCGGAGTCATTACGTGAGTCAGTAACAGACTTTAAATTACCTGACTAAATTGGGGGATGAGAATAGCTATTCTCATAATAGCTATTCTTTTAAAAGTATGAGCAGCGCCAGACAAATATTGGGGAAATAGCTATTTTTCTGGTGTTGACTCTGTAGTTTTCCCCACTCAGGGGGTAAGCAAAAGAAGCCTTTGCTATGAAAGAAATATTAAAAACTTTAACTGAAGCAATGACGCTACCTGAAGATAGCTATTCTGAACAAGATGCTGAGTTTCTTGACATTTTCGTCGAAGAAATTGAAGAAATTTTTGTTGATTTGCAACCATTGCTAAATGAATGGATGCAGTCTGAGAATACTGCTACGCTCACTGAAATTCGCCGCCATTTTCATACCTTAAAAGGTTCTGGAAGAATGATTGGTGCTAAATCTTCAGCTGAGCTTGCTTGGACAGTTGAAGATACGCTCAATCGAGTAATCAATCAAAGCCTTAAGTTGACTCCAGCTATCCAGAGCTATGTTCAGTTAGTGTTTAAGTTCTATTTCCTTAAATTAGTAGATAACTTTAAGCAAAAAAGAGCACATGCAGTAGATTTTAGACCGCTTATTTTATTAGGCCAACAACTACAACAACAGCAAAGTTTAGAACCTGCTTTAGAAGAGCTTTTACAACTTTCAAATACGCTTACTGCTGAAACAGTAACTGGACTTGAGCTAGATTATATCGAGCAAGATTCATTAGTTGAGTCAATCACTCAAGATGCGCATACTGGAATTGAAATAAATCTAGATGAAACTTTGACCTTGTTTATGGAGGAGGCGGAGGAGCATTTAGCTACAATTCACCAGTTCTTAGATCAAGAGCTACACCAGTATGAGAGCTATAATGCTCTAATACGTGCGCTGCATACTTTACGTGGTAGTTCTGCAATGGCGCAGGTCGAAACAATTTTTGACGCCAGTACCAAAGTTGAGCACTTATTTAAAATACTATTGCAAGAAGAGCTTTCTTCTAACTCAGATGAGATTTTATTATTACAACAATATCGTGAGTTTATTAGGGATAGCTTAGAACTGCTATCTAACCGTAGTTCAAGTGAACAGCTTGAAGCGAGATTACAGCAGTTTAATCAATCATGGGATGCTTACGTTGAGCAACATGGTGATCGTACAGATCCATTAACGCCTTCTCATGGTTTGGTATCACAATTATTGCTGTTAGATGTTTCTGAGCTACTAGATGCAGAATTAGATTTTGAGAAAGGAATTCGTAATGAATTTCCAAGCTATCTTGAACGTCTAAGTGAACAGGCTGACCTGTTGTTACAACATACACATTCTCAAGCAATGCTTGGTTTACATGAATATACCAGCCAACTGAAAGAAAGCTATGATGTATTGCTTGATAAACCTTTGTTATTGCAATCAGACTATATTTTTGAGATTTATCAAAAAGCGCATCAACAGCTTATTCAATTGTTCGATGCCTTGGCTGCTGGTCAGCGAGTTGGTATTGTTAAGCAACATCAAAGTATTCTAGAAGAATTAAAACTTTATACGCTACATACTCCGAGCATTCAAAATGATCTGTCTCAGCAAGACTCGATTTCTGTTGAGCCATTATTCAATATTGAACCAGAGCTAGAAGCTGTTGTTACGGTAGAGAGTCTATCAGACTCTGCTGACTGGACTGTATTAAGCCAGAGTGTACAGCAAGATCGCCAGTATATTTCCTCTACACAGGTAAATCGAAACTTTGATGCTGACCTTTTAGATATCTTTCTTGAAGAAGCTGATGAGCTACTTGAGGGAATTGATACCGATCTCAATATTTGGGTCGGTGAGCAAGAAAACTTTGCAGCCCTGAATAATCTAATGCGCTATTTGCATACCTTGAAAGGTGGAGCAAATATGGTTCAGGCGACTTATCTTGGTTCGATTACCCATGAATTAGAAAGTATATATGAGCGTTTAATTCAAAAGCAGTTAGTTGCAACCTCACCTTTAATTGATTTTATTCGTTTGGTCCAAGATGACTTAGCTGACCGTCTACAAATCATGCGTGAACAACAACTAGATTATGCAGCACCTTACACTATTAACGCGTTAAAAAGAGCAGGTCAAAACTCTAACTTCCAACCTGTACCAGTGGTTGAAGTACTTGATACTGAAAGTGAGATATTCTCTGAACAGGAGGTGATATCTGAAGTATTAATAGATGAGGTGCCAGCAGAAATTGAGCCTGTTCTTGCAGAATTAGAAGCTCATCATGACCAGGTATTTGATACTGTTGTTGCTGAGTTAGCTACGCCAGTTGAAGTAATAACATCCGTTACATCATTGCAAGAAAATGAAGCTGTAGTTGAAGAACAGGATATTACTGCTGTTGTTGAGCAGACATTCCTAGAAGAAGCTGCTGAATTGTTAGAAATGGCTGATGTGCTATTGAAACAATGGTTTGAGCAGCGTACAAACCGTAGTATCTTGCTTCAATTACAAAGAGCTGTGCATAGTTTGAAGGGTGGTGCACGAATGGTCGGTTTAGAAGCCGTCTATGCCATTGCCTATCAACTCGAAAATACATTTGAACAATTTGCACTGCATCACTTCAACTCGAATATTTATGACCATTTGCTCGAAAGTGCAGTTGCATGGCTAAAAGATGCTATTTTCAAGCACAACTATCAGCATTTCGATGGATTACAGCAAAGTTTAGAAAATATTCAATTCTTTGAAACGAATATCCAAATTCCGGCTAAGTTAACGAAAACTGATTTGTTTAGCTCAGAACCTGTGATGACCTTTATACAAGGTGATGGTACAGAACCACCGCCAATGATGGGCGTATGGGAGCAAACAGAACGTCTGGATCAGAACAATGAAATGATCCGCGTTTCAGCAGACTTGATCGAGAAGATGATTGATTTGTCTGGTGAGAACTCGATTAACCGTTCACGAATTGAAATGGATTTGAGCCAGTTTGGTCATACCTTGGTTGAAATGGAATTGGCTATTCAACGACTTGCCGATCAGTTACGTCGAATGGAAGGAGAGTTAGAAACACAGATTATTGCCAAACATGGTATTGAGCATTCTCGTTATACCGACTTTGACCCTTTAGAGATGGACCAATATTCATCTTTAAATCAGTTGTCGAAATCTCTTGCTGAATCTGCATCGGACTTAGTCGACTTTAAAAATACGTTATCTCACAAGATCAGAGATACAGAAAGTCTGCTTTTACAACAGTCACGTATTCAGGCAGAAATTCAAGAAGGCTTGATGCGAACACGACTGGTTCCATTTTCGCGTTTGTTACCGCGTTTGCAGCGAATTGTGCGTCAGACATCTACCGCATTGAACAGACCTGCTGAGCTTTTTGTAAATAATACAGAAGGTGAGTTAGACCGTAACATTTTAGAGCGTTTAGTAACACCGCTTGAGCATATGCTCAGAAACGCAATTGACCATGGTTTAGAAGATCGAGCACAGCGTCAACAAGCAAATAAACCTGAAGCAGGGCGTATTGAACTCAATATTCAACGTCAAGGTACAGATGTTGTCGTTGTCTTTAGTGATGATGGACAAGGTATTGATGTTGAAAAAGTGCGCCAGAAAGCACTACTCGCAGGTCTGATCAAGCCCGAACAAGTCTTGGAACAGCAAGACATTCTACAGCTGATCTTCCATCCAGGTTTAAGTACTGCAGAACAGATTACTCAGATTTCTGGACGTGGTGTTGGACTCGATGTCGTACAGAGCGATATTAAGGCTTTAGGTGGACATGTTAGCGTTGACTCTGTTTACGGTAAGGGAACAACATTTACTATTCGTGTACCGACCACTGTAGCTGTAAGTGATGCCTTAATGGTGAAAGTAGCAGATCAGCAATTTGCGATTCCACTTGCTCAAATCGATCGAATTGTTCGAGTTTCGCCAGCTTCTTTAGAGCAGTATTTTGAAAGTCCTAAAGAACTATTCGAGTATGAAAATAAACGTTATCCATTACGTTATCTTTCAGAATTTGTTGGTAATCAACCAATGCCACGACTAAATGGCATGATGTATTCATTACCTGTCTTAATGATTAAAGCCAACAATGGCCAAACTGTGGCTTTGCTTGTTGACCAGTTAATTGGTTCTCGAGCACAAATTGTAGTGAAACCAATTGGTCAACAGTTCGCTAGCATTGGGGCAATTGCAGGTGCCACGATTTTAGGTGATGGACAGGTGTGCTTAATTTTAGACGGACAAAATATTGCGCGACAAATTCAGTCTACGCCGCGTCATAAGCAGCTTAATGAAGCAGTATATAGACAACGTGAATCAGACGAGCGCCGTCTCGTTATGATTGTCGATGACTCGGTAACTGTACGTAAAGTAACGTCTCGACTACTTGAACGCCAAGGCTACGATGTTGTTACAGCTAAAGATGGTGTTGATGCCATAGAGCAGCTAGAAAATATTAAGCCAGATCTAATGCTACTTGATATTGAAATGCCACGTATGGATGGTTTTGAAGTACTTAATCTTGTACGACATCATGATATGCATCAATACATGCCAATTATTATGATTACATCCAGAACAGGTGAAAAACATCGTGAACGAGCATTCTCGTTAGGTGTAAGTCAATATATGGGTAAACCTTTCCAAGAGGAAGAGTTACTAGAGAATATCGATGCTTTACTTGTAGCTTTTGAAAGCGAGGTCAAATCATGAAAGGTAGTGTAAATACATCTTTGATCGGTAATATGGACCAACAAGAGCTACAGCATCTTATTACGGTTTCAACTGGTTTTATTGATGCCTATATCATTGAATGTAATGATCAGGTACCTATGCTATTGCCCCAAAATATTGTGTTATCAGCCATGGACGTAAGAAATGGCGTAAAATATATAGAGTGGCATGATGTAAAGCTACCTATCTACTCAGTCCATAACGAAACTGATCAATATGCTGTAGCACTGGTAATTGAAGGGGAAGATATCAGCCAACGTTTTGCATTAATGTGTAAAACAATGCCGATCTCGGTTCGTTTACGTATTTCTGAAATTGTCGATGAAATAGATGAGCATCAGGAAGCTGAACAGCACCCAACAGTATTTAAATATGTGCGAATGCAAGATCGATGCTACCATATACCGAACCTAGAATATATTGAAAAAACGCTAGGTTTATAAAGGAAAAAAGGAACTCAAATGAGTTCCTTTTTTATGATGATTAAATAATATGTTAATAATACTAAAATATGAATTTGTACTTTTTGAAATATCTAAATTTATGCCTATTTTTTTTATTATATAAATCCAAAATTTTTGATCTAGATTAAATTTATAAAAATAAAAAATTCTGATGTTTGAAAGAATTAAATTAATTGCGTAATTTATTATATTTAAATACAATATATTTATTGATATATAA
>NZ_JBITPU010000011.1:0-127742 GCF_044684115.1 Acinetobacter sp. ABJ_C1_1
ATGTAAAATGGCACCAAAATGAACCACAAAAAAATTCAAATTTCGTTAACTGATCCGCAATTTTATTTAATAATTCTAACCAATTAGAAATGTTTCCTTTCAATTGTAAATGATTGTTTTTCAACAGCTCGTTCAATATAATATTTTTATAAATCAATAGGAAACCCATTTTCATATTTTTTCCACTGAAAATTAGACTTAAGGTCCCTAACGTCTTTCGATTTACAAATTTAAAGAAAAACTTAATTAAAGAGTAATTTATAACACTTCTTCATCTGTTATATTTTTTTGAAAAAATTCTGTATCTATGATTACACATTGTATTTCTTCATGATAGTAAACATCCAGACACGAGGTAGCTAACATGAATTTTTTAAGAAAGAAAAATAAAGCTAGTTTTGTATTATTTATTATCACACTCTATTCAATGCTAGGGTTTGGTTTGGGCTACATTATTTGGGAATATTTCTTGCAAATTCCATAATTTAAACTAGATAGTCATATAAAAACAGCTTTGATTATGAACCAGTATAAGTAATTATATGCTTCATTCTTAGGGCATTAAATGACTTATTAAGTATAAAAAGTACCTTTCAAAATATAAGTTATCTCCAAATTGAAAGGTACTTGGTTATCAGTTAAAGCTATGCCTAGCAATCTCAGCATTAATCTCGAGACCTATTTCTTTACTACGATGATAAGCTGCTCTCAAAGCCAGTCGGATATCGTCGGAAAGGTTTCCTAGTTCAAACATTCGTAAAGCAGATTCGGTAATTCCATTAGCCAGTGTCACCTTCCCGCATAGTTCACTTGGCTGAACGTTACTTTTACGGACCATGTCTACGGCACCTGAGGCTGCTTGTAGTGCGAGATCTAAAGCGAACTGCTTATCTAGCCCCATAGAAATACCTGTTTTGACCATACTGTCGAGAATATAAAAGAAGTACGCTGGACCTGAACCTGATAAAGCAATAATGGCATCACTTTCCGATTCTGAGTTTGCCCAATAGGTCTTCCCTGTTGCTGAGTAAATTGTCTCAACTACTTCTTTATCTAAAGGCTCTAGATATTCTGAACCAATCAGCACATGGGTACCCGTATAAGTTAATACAGGTGGGTTAGAAATGACTCTTATAATCTTTTTTGAACCCGTAATACTTACTAGTTGTTTAATATTAACCCCAGCCATCATCGATACTATTGTTTTATCAGCTAGCCATTTTTTTAATGGCGCCAGTATAGCTTTTAGGTTTTTTGGGTCTAGTAATAGAACAACGATATCAGCCTTTTTTACCTCATGCTGTTTTTGCTTTAGAATAATTTCATTATCAAACTTTACTTCCTCTATAAGATTAATTTTTTCTTTTTGGAATCCTTTTAAAACCAAACCTCCAATTAAAGCTAAAGACAAATTACTGCTGCCAATAAAGCAAATATTAGGTTGTACTATATTCAACATTTAGAATTATTTCCTTCCTTTAGATATACTACAAAAAGAAATATTATTTATGACTTAAGTCATGGACCGTTAATACAATAAAAATTTAATAAATTTTTATGAATGTTAAGTTTAATTTTACAACAAAATCATATTTTGAGCTAAGATTACCCTATTAGTTATGACGTTATGAATAACAAATTAATCTAAATTGTTAAAAATATGTAATTAAAAATTATTTTTAGCTTATCTGATTTAAGCATTATAGTTGCCAAGCTTAAAGTGTTTTTATTTAACATTCACTTAACGATCTTTGCTCTTTTTTTAAGAAACTCTCGGCTATTCGTGATGCTTCTTGAAAATTGAATTCACTGCATACCCAAAATGATAAAAGCTTTCCATCTAAATGAAAGTATTGCTTGTGATACTCAGTGACATCATCTGAATGAGGGTTTCCAACACAGAAACAATTTTCATTATTTTTTCTTACTTTACCGTTTAAAATACCGCCAATACAAATATCCATTTTTATACCAGTTATAATGTTAACTTATAAAACATAAATTTAATTTTTATATTATATAAAACAAATAATCAACTTATTTAATATTTTATATAAAAAACCCACAAAGGAAGAAGTGGGTTTTTTAACTACGTAGATGATTTCATGTTATTTAATTGAGCAAATTGCCAAAAAATAAACCAAATAAAATCATCAAATTACGTTATTTAAGCATTCGTCACAATTGTGATGTTCGAAGCTTGTGGGCCTTTTTTACCCTGTGTCACAGTAAACTGAACACGCTGACCTTCTAAAAGAACTTTAAAGCCTTGTGTTTGAATCTCAGAAAAATGTGCAAAAACATCTTTACCTTCATCAGATTGAATAAAACCAAAACCTTTAGTTTCATTAAACCATTTTACTGTACCAGTAGTATTAGACATAAATTAATCCTAATTTTTTAAAAAACATTATCATTTGTTATTGGGTGAACCAATTAAACTAAAAAATATACACTCTACTTAAATATCTAATAATATACGGAGGATTATAAATAAAACTGCGAAAAGAGAGATTTAGGGTTACATGAATATTTTTGTAGTTAAAGTCGACTATACACGCTTCTTAACGAATTGCAATCTCTATCTTGATTAATTGATTTTTTACTTAATTCAAACCTCCCCACCCTCATCTTATTCATTGATTTTAAAAACTATTTACAAGTTTTTTATTGATTTAACATCAATATATTAATTATATATATCTTATTTTTTTTTACACGCTAAAATTTTGTCTTCTATAGATTTTTAAGCTTTGCTATAAGCTCAAACACTTACTTTTAGGAATAATTAAAATATTTTACTTTTTTATAAAATATACAGACTTGTCTATATACACTTTACCTATTCTACTTTAAAGTACGTGTGCAGCTTAACATGTTGATGATAAACAGGAAGTAACTCCGTGAATGGTCTCTTAGTTTTTATAACCATTGCTTTTCTTACATTATCAAGCCCAGGACCAGGCGTTTTATTTACAGTAACAAATTCAATTAACTATGGTGTCCGTACCACTTTATTCGGTATTAGCGGTTTAATCATTGGTATGTTCATTATCGCTGTGATTTCTGCAAGTGGAGTCGGGCTTATCATTACCAGTAATCCTACGATCTTCACGGTCTTAAAGCTTATTGGGGCCTTTTACCTTATGTATTTAGGTTATAAAAATTTCATAAAAAAATCCCCAACACAAGATTTACTCGAAACTGAACATGACGAGAAAGGTATAAAGAAATCAAAACTTTTCTATCAAGGATTGTTTGCTTCACTACTTAATCCCAAAACAATTGTCTTTTTCATTGCCCTTTTTCCACAGTTTATTGATATTAAAAAAGAAATATTAAATCAGTTTCTGGTTTTATCTTTAACCTTTTGTCTTATTGGATTTTTAATTCATTTAGTTTATGCCAACTTTTCTTCTATTTTTAAAGAGAAAATGCTTGCCGGAAATAATTTTGCAAAACTGAATAAAATCAGTGGTTGTATTTTCTTTCTTCTCGCTATTTTACTTATTACTCAATAAAAAGTTTGTACTCCTATAAAAAGTAGAATGGACCAGCTTGTTAGATGTTTTGTAGCCTATATGCTTAAAAACAGCTCTAACAAGTTGGTCTTTTTATAAGTTCACACGGTTAGCAAGCCATCCATAAAAGAACTGCTCATACTTTGGATTTTTCTCGGTAATTGCAATATAGCGTTGGCCTTGCATAATATTCAGAAGACGTACTAATACCCGTTCACCTTCATTACCGCGCTTCTTTATATAGATTGATAAAGCCTGTAATGTAGAGGGTCCATATTCCCCATCCAATTTAAGATCCGCCCAACCTTCTTTCCCTTGCCGGTTTAACAAGTTCAAAGCACGCTGTAGAAGTGGTTTTGTAAAACCAATACCGCAATTTACTCCTGTGTCGAGTAGCTCTTCAGCAATGATCGGACTAATCAAATTAACTTGATCAAATCGCGGCTCAAGCCAATATTGGTTCTTATAAATATCTCTTGCTATCTTTAAAGGTAAATCCTTCATTTCACCTTGATATCCATAACTACGTGCAACAGCTTGTGTAATTCCATATTTAGTAGCATGGCCAGAGTCAAGGAGGTCATTTACATAACCACCTTCACGTTTTATAAGTGCATCTAAATATTGTTCAATATTCATGGGACTGTCCTCATTTATAAAACTCACTGTTAGTATTAACTTTGAATATCATCTTTTGCTTTTTTTAAGTCTTTCATTACTTCAACAATGGTTTTCCCTTCTTGTTTATTAATGAAGTTAAATATCCATCTCACAATTGCCCAGCCAGGTAAGCCACAAATAAAGAAGAATCCACCTAAAGTGATCATGCCCCATATATCTGTCACCCATTCATGCAAGTCCCATTTCATGATAATGAATGAGCCACCAGTCAAGCTTGAGACAATAGTGCAAATCAAACCGACTACCCATTCTTGAGGTGAACGAGGGAAACGCATGATTAGAACCACTGCTACGACTAAGCTCACAGCTAAAGCAATCATCATGACCGTACCATAAAGCTTAAAAGCAGAAGCTAGTCCATTTAATGTTAAAAAATTTTCCATAATTTAATCCTGTCTCATACTTAAAATTTGAAAAATAATCTTGATTACTCCATTGTTATTTCTCATATTTTTATAAAAATCTGCTACACAACCACAGTTAGCTTAGCCGTTCTTTTTTCTCTTAAAACTGGCATACATCAATGACTTATCTTTTTTTGACCAAAAAGTTGAGATAACACGCTGCCGTATATCGGAAACTTTTGTGAGCCATTAAATTCTTTGTTAGATTCTTCATGTTCTTGATACCCTTTATCGACGAACATTAAGCCTGATCCACGGAATCGGGCTTTTTTTATTTCATTTTTTGTTTTTGATAGCCGATCTCTACCACTGATTCACTATCGCCATTTTTTATATTCTGTCGTCCAGTGAGGCAGAATAAATATCACTACTTACTAAGCCATTGATAAAAATTAAAAATATACTTAAGTAAAATATTTGATTCGTTCTATCAATGAGTTCTTATAACTGATATTATAACTATAGTTATTATTAGTCAATAACTACAGTTGTTTTACTAGATATAACTTAAGTTATATATTTGTTATAAGTTAGCTGGTGCGATCATTATGGCTCTTAAAGACCGTTTAAAAGATTCAAGGATTAAAGCTAAGAAAACTCAGGCAGAAGTTGCTGAAGCAGTAAAAATGTCTCAGCCTGCTTATCAAGCTTTAGAATCGGGAAAGAACTTAAAATCTGCTTTTCTTCCACTCATTGCACAGTTTTTAGGTGTAGACGCTTATTGGCTCACTACTGGTAACACAGAAGATTCTTTTAGAGAAAGTGATGTATTTAGTCCTACTGTTGTAAGTCATGATGTAGTAGATCAATATGTGTGGATTGAAGTCGTTGAAGCAAGTTTTTCTTGTGGTACAGGCGAATCAATCGAATTCCATTTTGATGCAATTAATGGAAAAATTCCTTTCCCTGCTTCTTTCTTTAAAGAAAAGCGTGTTCCTCAGGAATGCATGCGCATTATTAAAGCTAAGGGCGATAGCATGACCGATTACATCAAAGATGGAGATTTGGTCGGTATTGATATTTCTCAAACAGAAGTGATTGATGGAGAAATCTATGCAGTTTATTTCGCTGGCGAGGGAATGATTAAACAAATTTTTAAAGAAGCAGATGGCTCTTTAATTTTGCATAGCTTAAATGAAAAATTTAGAGATCGTCGTGTCACTGAAGAGAACGGGAAAAACTTTAAAGTGATGGGCCGTCAGTTCTGGCGGGCCGGTTAATTTAGTTATTAAATATAGTTAAAATAATAATTTCATCGTTTTCATGTAGTTTACTTGTTTATAACTTTAATTATTTATTTTTCGATTAGATATAAAAAAACCTATCTCTTTTAAAAAGGATAGGTTTTTTTTGCTTTATTACCATAGTTTTATCAACAATATGTATTTAAACGATAAAGTTGATTAAATCCGGCATAGAAGCTTTTACCATCTTGGTTTAACTCAATTTCTTCACCAGTTTGAAGCTGAATTTTCTTTCCAACCTCTACCCAACGATAGCCATCAAGTGAGTTTTGCTTACGCACGTGAGGAATGATCCTCACATTAATTTCATTGCCATTTACGGCTGTGGCAATTTGCCATTCATTTACTATATTCACAATCGTATTCACTCATTACTGAGCTCATGTGATTTGACGGTATTTAATTAGAACGCTAGATTTAAGGTATGGACAATTCGTCTAGAATTTAATATTTAGCTTGATATAGGGTTATTTATAAGCTAATTGCTTTTCATGAGTTCGTATCACGAAAAGTAGTACATCACAGAGCATAATATTTTTGGATGCGGGAGTCGGATTTGAACCAACGACCTTCGGGTTATGAGCCCGACGAGTTACCAGACTGCTCCACCCCGCAATTGGAAGTAAGCTTTATACGCCTATATATTTTATAAAGCAAACTTTATTTTTTAATCGGTTGTAATTATTAACAATTATCTTTTTATTAATTTTTCATTTTAACCATTTAGTCTAAATTAGCATATCAATTTCTAACTTTTAGTTCTTTAAATTGTTGTATTTATTTTAAATAGAACCCGATATTCATAGACAGCAATTGCCTTGCTTGGATAGCTTTTATACTATCTAGTTTCATCCAATTATTTATAGTTTATATGTCTGATCCCCAGTTCTCACTCAGCGAATATCTCGGCACTGTGCAGGAAGTGATACGCCTGACATTTGACGAACCGGTATGGGTTAGAGCAGAGATTCGTAATTTAAATATTAAAGGTGGACATTACTATTTAGAGCTTGCAGAGAAAGATGCAGATACGGATAAAGTCATCGCCAGTTGTAAAGCAACCATTTGGAAATTTTCAGCGAGTAAAATTGTTCTTAAGTTTGAACGAGAAACAGGAATTGAGTTAGCAAGTGACTTAAATGTTTTAATTAAAATTAGAGCGCGTTTTGATCCGCAATATGGATTTTCAGTCAATATCGAAGAGATTGACTCAAGTTTTACACTTGGGGAAATTGCAAAACGTTATCAACAAATTGTGGAGCGTTTAACTCAAGAAGGTTTAATTCATAAGAATAAACTTCTCCCTACTCCTTTTGATATTCAAAATGTTTTAGTGATTGCTCCTCAAAATGCTGCAGGATTGGGGGACTTTAAAAAAGATGCAGATGCTCTTGAGCGAAATGGGGTCTGCCATTTTGTTTATCAAAGTGCGACTTTTCAGGGAAATACGGCTGCCGTTAGCCTTATGGAGTCGTTGGCAACAGGGTTAAAGCAATGGGCAAATAGTTATAACTTTGCACCCGATCTGATTGTAATTATTCGTGGTGGTGGTGCTGTAAATGACTTAGCTTATTTAAATGATTATGAGCTTGCTGCCCTACTCTGTAAACGTAGCGTACCGATTTGGGTTGGTATCGGACATGAAAAAGACCGTACTATCCTTGATGAGATCGCACACCGTTCGTTTGATACTCCAAGTAAAGTGATTGCGGGTATTCGCAACCATATTGTTGAACGTGTACAAGAAGCTGTAGACAACCTACAAACAATTAAACTTTTGTCTCAACATCAAATTACGACTTATCAAAGTAAGAGTGATCAATATTTACAACATATTAAATCTTCTGCCCAAGGCCAACTTAATTCTGCTCACCAGTTCCTCGAACAAATGAAAGAACGCATTCAATTTGTTTCGCAGCAACAGGTTAAGTTTTCTTTAACGCAAACCGAAGCGCTTATGCGAGAAATTCTTCTGCAAAACCCGAGACAGATTCAAGCCAAAGGCTATGCAATTGTAAGATCTGAAGGCAAAGCAATTCGTTCTGTTCATCAAATCTCAAACTCGGCCGTTACTATTGAAATGCAAGATGGTGCTATTGAGGCCAATATTATCGAGGTAATTCCTAATGAATGAAAAAGAACTGTCTTTCAAAGAAGGTCATGCCATCTTAAAACGAAATGCCGAATTACTTGAATCTCAGGAAAGCCCAGATATTGATAATTTGATGAAGATTGTTGAAGAATCCATTGGTGCTTATAAAGCTTGCAAATCTCGCATTGAAGCAGTCCAGCAAGCTTTAGATGAAACTTTTAAAGAATAAATTTACATAAAAAAAGCCCATTTCTACTTCTCATTGAAGAAATGGGCTTAGTGAACACCACTTAGTCCTGAAATGCAAAAATGAGGATTAGGTCACATTTTTGCAAAAACATAGTCCCATAACGACCTTCGATGTTCAATATTTTAATTGTGTCTATACGTTAGTTTGGCTTAATTTTCACCATCTAAGACCCTAAAAACATAACATCTACTCATGGTTATTGTTAAATTTAATTTAAGAGTTATTCCTCACTGAATGGACCAACTAATTTATAAATTTTCCCATCTTTTGGATTTTCATAAAGTAAATCCATATTGGGTAGAATAATTTCATCATCAATTTCAATATGTTCTACACTTTTATGAAGCTCAAGCACATGATCATTCATAGGTCTAACTTTTGCCAAAGCAATTAATTCTTTATCAAATTGGTCCTTGATAATTACTTTTAATCTTTTCATAAAAATCTCCTGAAAAATAAATTTTTTAATATAAATAATGGGTTAAGTTTAAAATGAGCTAATCGCAGAATAGCCGATTGGCATGGCAAAGAAAGTTAAAATAAATGCAGCTGTACGTTGTAAATTGCGTTGATTTAACCAAGTTACTTTATTTGAAATAAGGGCTGTTCCAAACATAATCCATAAAAAAGCAATTGGAGTAATTAAAGATAAAAAGACAACAATGTGAATAAAATACAAATGCGGATTTTCCCACGCTGCATGTGGAAAAATCGCCGAAGCAAAGAGTAAAGCTTTTGGGTTTAAAAGTGTTGCAAGAAATAAAGCTTTTGGCGTAATGAGTGGTCGGTCTAATTTAATATCTTCAGTCGATGTCATCCAGAGTTTAAAAGCAAGATAAAGGATGAAACCCGCACTGATCAGCTTTAATATGGCTGGAAGCCATGGAATGAAATGAGATACTGACTCAAGTAAAACACCCCAAGAGGTAATTGCGATTAGGTAACCTATTACCTCTGCCGGAATTAACTTAAGTGAATGCTTTACCCCTGCCTGTATGCCAGCCGAGGCTAATAATGTATTTGTTGGTCCTGGAGTCAGCAAAATAGTGACCACAAGTCCAATAAACAAAAATGACACCATAGGCTAAAAACTCGATTGATTACGCTAGGCGAAATATGTCAAAAACAGTCCTATATTGTCGACAAAATCGTTGTAACAAGAAATATTACAAATACTTTTTATTTTTTAAAATTAGTAGCTTATTAAAAAGTGAATCTTGGTTCATTATAATTTGTTCAATTTTAAATTTGCAAAATTCGTCACACATTTTTTAAAAATATTACTCTAATTTAAAAAATGACTTCAAACTACTTAATAATTTATCTTTTAAAATTAAGTCGTTATTTTTGAGTGCTTTTTAATCAACCTATCTTATTTCCCCTCCATCAGAAAGAAATATCATACGCCTTGAAATTGCTAAATTGATCAATATATATACAAGTGAAAATCGTGATTTTACTGAATAGATGTATTGTTCCCCATCAATTCATTAATCGCCGCTTTCATCGAATTAAATAGTTGATGGAGGATGCATGATGAATGCTTATGTTCGCCCACATCCGGATGGTTTTAAATCTTATTTAGGAAAGGATCAGAAAACCGGTCTTTATACAGTACGGGTTGGTTGGACAATATATGAAACGAATGCCAATGGTTCTGTTTTGTATATTGTTAAAGAGGAAAGTAAAATTCCATTGGATGTAGAAAAGTTTAAAACTGACCGTCCCAAAATCTATGATGCACTTTTAAATGAAGTGCAATTTCAACGTAAGAAACAACTAGCTATTGACCTTCAAAAGTCCAATATACCCTCTTATGATCGTAAGGCCTATAAAAAACGGCGCGGCTTTACAAGCTCTTAAAATTATCTAGCAAAGTCAGTAGATACGGAAAAAGCACCCTTGGGTGCTTTTTCGTTTAACGACCAGTCGCAATTAACACAAACAGGCTCAGTATTAATGTACTTAATGATCGTTTGCAGTGTACGTGGACTTCATGCTCAGCTCCGTGAGCGTACTGTTCAATGTTTTCCATTACGTGTGCCCTTAAAGTTCACACTGATAATTTGCCTAATTTTCATTCATTAAAAAATTAGCCAAAAGTATTATATCGAAATAAATTTTATGTCTTGTTTTAAGAAGATCTTCTTCGTGCTTCATCATTTTTCAAAACTTTAATTAGAAAAGTACATGTAACATTCTTATACGAGGTTAATCACTTATTGAGCATTTGTAGACCTTTCATTTCAAAGTGCCCTATAGGAAAAATGATTTTATAAAATGAAAAAAGATAAAAATATTCGGTTTTTTAATAATAGCCTTTCAAAAGGAGAATATTAAAATGAATAGCTCACAAGAACCAACCCCTTCTCTGTTTAGTCAAGCATCTACCTCTATTCAAGCATGCATTGAATGTATGTTTGCTTGTAAACATTGTGCCTCAGCATGTTTACAAGAAGAACATGTGCATATGATGAGTGAATGTATTAAACACTGTTTAACGTGTGTAGAAACCTGTCAGCTATGCACATCTTTAGAGTTAAGACATTCGGAGCTTGCTGAACAAGCTATGCAATTATGTGCCAGTGCATGCCAACTTTGCGCAGCTGAATGTAGTAAACACGAACATGAGCATTGCCAGATTTGTGCAAAAGCATGTTTAGCATGTGCCCAAGCTTGTCAGGCATATCGTGCTTAACTTCTAGTTAGCGTAAAAACCTACGATCTATTCGGCTCGTAGGCTTTAAAAATTTAAAAATTTAAAAATTAGAAAATTAAAATTTTAGATGAGATAAATAAATACTTTTCTTTAGGCATAAAAAAAACCCGCATCTTGGGGAAAATGCAGGCTCTTAGATCTCCCACAACGACCATGAGTTCATTATTAAGCTTGAACTTTAAACCGTTGACTCAATGTACCTTTAATAAAAATAAATTGCAATACAGAATAGTCTGTATATTTAAAATATTTTGTTATTTTTACATTACTTTTTCATAAATAGTTTAAAAATCTATGATCTTCACAAATAAGAAATAGCTTTTTACATGCATTAAAAAAGCCCGTTTCACGGGCTTTTCTGCAACGGTGAGCAATCTAAGATTTGTGTCTATCCATCTCTTACATGCTCTTTGCTAGCTATATGTAAGGCCCTATCGTATCTTTTGCCCTGTCCCAAGTTTCCCTGTGGATCGAGGAGATATTACGATTACCTTAGGTACAGTTATAGCACATTATTTATTCATGGCTAGTGCTGTTCACGTTTTTTTACAAATGAATAAAATACTTCAAACCTTCATATTTCAAGGGTTTTCTACCCCATTTGGATATTGGCGAGCGTCATCACAAATTGGATACCACTTCACTTGTGAATTGACAAAAGCATGAGAGATGACTGGCGTCGATATTTCTTCATTAATAAGTCCGACCCTCAGGCGTACCACTTCTGGCTTATCTAGACGTTCACTCCAGATCGGTGAACCGCAAGTTTTACAGAACATTCTCTTTTTGTTTGGAGAAGCAAAATACGCTTGCAAAAGATTTTCACCTTGTACAATCTCTAAATGGCTTTTTTGTACTTGAGTGATGGCAGCAAAAGCAGCCCCTTGTGCTTTTTGGCATTGCTTACAATGACAAACCATAATGGGATTTAATTCAGCATTAATGCTGAGTTGAACACCATTACAAAGACAAGAAGCTGTATAAATCATGATTTTACCTTTTTTATTTTTATGGGATTTAGCTTACACCCACCCCTTTTTCAATATGATCTAAAATCGCACACGAAGCCTGTTGGTCACCACAGCAATCATCAGCTGAAGCCTGCAAAATATTAACCATTTCCTGTAAATGAGCAATTTTTTGCTTTAATTCGGCAATGTGTTTTACGGTTAAAGCTTTCACCTCTGCACTATGCCGATCGGTATTTTTCCAAAGCGAAATGAGCTCTTTCATCTGTTCGGATGAAAAACCTAACTCTCTGGCATGTTTTAAAAAGTTTAAAGTTTTAAGGTCTGTTTCTGAATAAATACGATAGCCAGAAGCAGAACGTTGAGCTGCTTCAAGTAAACCGATTTCTTCATAGTAGCGAATCATTTTCGCCGAAATGCCCGAATGTTTGGATGCCTGACCGATATTCATCTCACACCTCAAATATTAAATTTGGTTTAAGACCTTCTGTCATGATCTTAAACCAAAAGTTGATTTTCAGCACGCTTACTCTACTGGCGCATGAAAGCGTTTTAAGCGTAATGCATTGCCTAAAACAAAGACCGAAGAAAGTGCCATCGCGCCTGCTGCAAACATCGGTGAAAGTAACACACCAAATGCTGGATATAATGCCCCTGCTGCAATTGGAATTAGGGCTACGTTATATACAAATGCCCAGAACAGGTTTTGACGTATGTTTCGCATGGTGGCTTTACTTAATGCAATTGCATTCGGTACGCCTTTTAAACTACCTGACATGAGCACAACATCAGCTGCTTCAATGGCAACATCTGTTCCTGTACCAATAGCTAAACCGACATCTGCTTGCGCCAAGGCTGGTGCATCGTTAATACCATCACCAACAAAAGCTAAGCGCCCATACTGTTTTTGCAGTTGGCGGACTGTGTCCACCTTGCCCTCGGGTAAAACCTCTGCCACAACTTCATCAATGTTCAGCTTTTTAGCAATCGCTTGCGCTGTATGACGGTTATCTCCTGTAATCATGGCAACCTTGAGACCTAATTGATGCAAGGCCTCAATCGCAGCATAGGTTGTTTCTTTAATTGGGTCTGCCACGGCAATAATTGCAGCAAGTTTCTGATCAATAGCGACATAAAGCGGTGTTTTACCTTCTTCACCTAACTGAGCAGCAATCGCTTGGAATGAGCTGGTATCTAAACCAAGTTGGTGCATATAACGATCTGCGCCAATTTGTACTTTCTGGCCTGAAACTTCCGCTTCAATACCTGAACCTGTAATCGAGTTAAATGCTGTTACTGGTAATAAGTTTAGGCCTTCGCTTTCTGCTGCTTGAACAATCGCAAGGGCAATGGGATGTTCAGACTTGGCTTCGACCGAAGCAACCAAAGTCAGCACTTGTTCACGCTCAAAACCTGATTGCACATTAAAGTCAGTGAGTGTCGGTTTACCTTCGGTGAGTGTGCCCGTTTTATCAACTGCAACTACTTGAGCTTCTTGTAAAAGTTGCAAAGCTTCACCTTTACGGAACAAGACACCTAACTCGGCACCACGTCCAGTACCAACCATAATAGAAGTTGGTGTTGCAAGTCCCATCGCACAAGGACATGCAATAATCAGTACTGCAACGGCATTCACCAATCCAAAAGTGAGCGCAGGTTCTGGCCCAAAAATAAACCAAACCAAGAAAGTGATTGCAGCAATTAACATCACTACAGGTACAAACCACATGGTGACTTTATCGACTAAGCCCTGAATCGGAAGTTTAGAACCTTGGGCTTGTTCAACCATGCGAATAATTTGTGAAAGTACAGACGAAGAACCAACGGCGGTTGCCCGAATGTTTAGAGTACCGTTTTGATTGACTGTACCCCCAACTACTTGTTGCCCTATTATTTTTTCAATAGGAACAGGCTCACCCGTAATCATAGATTCATCAATGTAGCTGTGCCCTTCAACCACTTCACCATCGACAGGTACACGTTCACCCGGACGAATTTCTACGATAGTTCCACTGACCACTTCAGCAACAGCAACTTCAACCACTTGACCATCACGTTGAATACGGGCTGTTTTTGGCTGCATTCCTACTAAATGTTGAATCGCTTGTGAAGTACGTCCTTTAGCTTTTGCTTCGAAATATCGTCCGAGCAAAATTAAACTGACAATAACGGCAGCCGCTTCAAAGTAAACATTGACCGTGCCTTGTGGTAACACATGCGGCATAAAGGTTGCTACGACTGAAAAACTGTAGGCAGCCAAGGTTCCAACTGCCACTAGAGAGTTCATGTCTGGCGCTAAACGCCATAGGGCTGGAATCCCTTTTTGGTAAAAACGGCGACCTGGAAAAACGAGCACTAGTGTGGTCAAAGCAAACTGTAAAAGCCAGCTATTGTATTGACCAATCGTGTCCATGACCCACATGTGAAAAGCTGGAATGAGATGTGAACCCATTTCCAAAATAAACACAGGTAAGGCCAACACAATCGAAATGATTAAATCTTTTTTAAGCTGATCTAACTCTGACGCTTTTTTGTCGAGTTGCTCATCTTGATTTTTTTCAGATGCTTTTGCGTCGTAACCTGCTTTTTTAACAGCGCGAATTAAGTCTTCAACATTGACTGATGCATCTGCCTGCACCCAAGCTTGCTCTGTTGCTAAGTTGACTGTGGCTTCTTGAACGCCTTCTACTTTTTTAAGGGCCTTTTCAACACGTGCAACACAAGATGCACAAGTCATACCCTCAATAGACAACTCCACTGGCGCAGCTTTTGGGACATCGTAACCTGCTCGTTCAACTGCTTTAACCAGTGCTTCGCGATGGATCGGTTGATTTGAATAAACGACGGCTTTTTCTGTTGCCAAATTAACGTTGGCAATCTCTACATTTTCAACTTTCTTAAGTGCTTTTTCGACACGACCTACACAGGAGGCACAAGTCATGCCTTCGATTGGAAGTGTTTCACTATATGCTGGCAATTTTGTGTTTTTTGAGTCCATCAAACACCTCTGCAAATCTGCAAAATTTAATATTCTGTATTGAGCATACAGATTCCCATCATGGGAAGGTCAAGCATATTTTTTTAAAAAATTGGTCTTGACCTTACAATCATGACAAGGTTTAGACTCAGTGTTATCCAAACAAACATCTCATTCTTGATGGAGTATGAACATGAAACTACTTATTGAAAATATGACTTGTGGTGGCTGCGCTCGTGGAGTGACTGCGACGATTCAGGACGTCGATCCAAATGCAAAAGTAGATGTAGACTTAGCGACCAAAATCGTGACTGTTGAAAGCAGTGAAAGCATCGACAAAATTACCGAAGCACTTGAAGAAGATGGTTTCCCAGCGAAAGTGCAATAAGATATAAAACTGCATAGCTTCAGCTTTTGAGGCTATGCTCTGCTTATTTAAAAGTCGATACCGTTTGAATCATCTATTGGATTTTGATCGAGTGTAAAAACCGTCCGTTGATAAGGTATCCCTTCTAAGTCATAAACCTGATAAATACAATCAAACAGTGACTGTAAATCTTCACTTCGGTCCATTGCACGAGCAGTAATAAAAATCGGACTGACTGCGCCGTTATCTAAAATCGGAATATAGTTTAAGTGTGGAAACCGAATGGTATCGGCACTTGCTGGAATAATACAGATCCCTTCTCCCGCTGCTACCAAGCCCAAAGCCAGCTGAATTTCCCGTATTTCATGCATATTTTTTGGAACCAAACTATGCTCGGCAAAAATATTTAAAAGCTGGGTCGAAAAATTAGGCTTTGGAGAAGTGGGATACATAAACATCTTTTCATCAATGAGATCGGCCAAATATACCCCTTCTGTACGCTGTGCAATTGGATGACTCGTATGCGCAGCAACCACCAAGCGTTCTTTTCGTAGCAAAATACGTCTCACCGCAGGATCACTAATTCTTAGACGTCCAAATCCAACATCAATACGCCCTTCTTTTAATGCCTGTAGTTGCTCAGTCGTACTTAACTCCATCAATTGAATATTCAAATGAGGTTGTTGTTGCCGAAATAAATAAATGATTCGAGGCAGTAAACCATAGAGTAAAGACCCGACAAAACCAATCGTCACACTGCGTTCAATCAGACCAATACGTTTGGTCATACTTTTTATTTCTTCAGCATTCGACAAAAGTTTAAGGGCGTGCTGATAAAAGAAATGTCCGGCTGGGGTTGTCTGTAAAGGACGGCTTCCACGCTCAAACAGTTGAATTCCAAGCTCACTTTCCAAATTTTGAATCTGTCGACTCAAAGGTGGTTGAGCAATAAATAGTTTTTCCGCAGCTTTTGTAAAGCTCTGCTCTTCAACAACAGCCACAAAATACCGTAAATGTCTTAGTTCCATCAGGCTTCCATACCTTTAAGATATAAAAAAATGCAAATTCAGTCTTAGACACAGTTTAACCATTCTTTTAAGGTATATACAAGCAACAAACCGATGAAGTGATGAATTGCTTTGTGAAAAAGCCCTCTTGCCAATCTTCCAGTGATTCATCTTCATCAATTCACGGTTAAACACCCAGCGCACTCATGCGCTTCATTGACAATATTAGGATATCAAGACCTTGTAAATCGTAGCTAAGGCCTTGGTGACTTCCACACTTTTGGAAAGTCGGAGAACGGACATGCCACGTATTCCTGTAATCAATACTAGCCATCTTGACCGTATTGATGAATTACTTGTAGATAATATCGATACAGGTGAATTTAAACTTCATCGCTCAGTGTTTACTGACGAAGCCCTATTTGACCTCGAAATGAAATATATCTTCGAAGGTAATTGGGTTTACTTAGCGCACGAAAGCCAAATTCCAAATAATAATGACTACTACACCACTCACATTGGTCGTCAGCCAGTCATTATTGCCCGCAACCGTAACGGCGAACTCAATGCCATGATCAATGCGTGTTCACACCGCGGAGCACAACTTTGCCGTCACAAGCGTGGTAACAAAGCAACATATACCTGCCCTTTCCACGGCTGGACGTTTAACAACTCAGGTAAATTACTCAAGGTTAAAGATCCAAGCGAAGCTGGTTACTCAGACTGCTTCAACCAAGAAGGCTCACATGACCTTAAAAAAGTGGCTCGTTTTGAGAGTTACAAAGGTTTCTTATTTGGTAGCTTAAATCCTGATGTTCCTTCTCTTGAAGAATTCTTGGGTGAAACCACCAAAATCATCGACATGATTGTTGACCAGTCTGAACATGGTTTAGAAGTTTTACGTGGTTCATCTACCTATACCTATGAAGGCAACTGGAAACTCACCGCTGAAAATGGCGCCGATGGTTACCACGTTTCAGCTGTGCACTGGAACTACGCAGCAACAACTCAACACCGTAAAGAAACACAAGCTGCCGATAACATTCGTGCGATGAGTGCAGGTTCTTGGGGTAAACAAGGCGGTGGCTCGTATGGCTTTGAAAATGGCCACATGTTGCTTTGGACACAATGGGCAAACCCAGAAGACCGTCCAAACTTCCCGAAAGCAGATGAATACACCGAGAAATACGGTGAAGCGATGTCGAAATGGATGATTGAGCGTTCACGTAACTTGTGTCTCTATCCAAACGTTTATTTGATGGATCAGTTCGGTTCACAAATTCGTGTACTTCGCCCACTTTCGGTTAATAGAACTGAAGTCACCATTTACTGTATCGCACCTAAAGGCGAAGCACCTGAAGCTCGCGCACGTCGTATCCGTCAATATGAAGATTTCTTTAATGCTTCAGGCATGGCAACACCGGACGATTTAGAAGAATTCCGTGCCTGTCAGGCAGGCTACGCAGGTATTGCCCTTGAATGGAATGACATGTGCCGTGGTTCAAAACACTGGATTTATGGACCAGACGATGCAGCAAACGAAATCGGTTTAAAACCCATGTTAAGTGGGATTAAAACTGAAGATGAAGGCCTGTATCTGGCCCAGCATCAATATTGGTTAAAGACCATGAAACACGCGATTGCATCAGAGAAAGAAATTGCTGATCAGGGAGAAACAGCATGAGTGCTCAAGACAAAGCAACTTTAGAAAATATTGTTCAGTTTCTCTATCGTGAAGCTCGCTTTTTAGATGATGAACAATGGGAAGATTGGATTGAATGCTATGCACCAGAAGCGTCTTTCTGGATGCCAGCTTGGGACGACGACGATAGATTAACTGAAGATCCGCAATCTGAAATTTCACTTATTTATTATCCAGACCGTCAAGGTTTAGAAGATCGTGTGTTCCGTATCAAAACTGAGCGCTCATCTGCAACCATGCCGGACACACGCACAAGCCACAATATTGCCAACGTTGAAGTCGTAGAACGCGACGGCGACAAAGTCACGGTCCGCTTTAACTGGAATACCTTGAGTTTCCGTTACAAGACAAATTACAGCTATTTCGGTATGTCACGTTATGTGATCGATTTTTCAGGTGATCAACCAAAAATCTTGAGCAAGTATGTCGTTTTGAAAAATGACTATATCAATCAAGTCATTGATATCTACCACCTTTAAGACATACCCCCTCAGTTAAACGGACTGTTGGCTGAGGGTAAAAGTTTCAAATATTTTGTAGGATACATGCCATGTCAAACCACAATGTTGCACTTCAATTTGAAGATGGTGTTACACGTTTCATTAACGTAGCTCAAGGCGAAACCCTATCTGACGCAGCCTATCGCCAAAAAATTAATATTCCTTTGGATTGCCGTGATGGTGCATGTGGAACTTGCCGCGCATTTTGCGAATCCGGCAGTTATGACATGCCAGAAGAAACCTATATTGAAGATGCACTAACCCCAGAAGAAGCTGAGCAAGGCTATATTCTTGCTTGCCAATGTCGCCCAACTTCAGATGCCGTATTTCAAATTCAAGCATCGTCAGATGTTTGCAAAACTGCAATTCATAGCTTCCAAGGTACCTTAGCCCGCGTTGAAAACTTATCAGACTCAACCATCACATTTGATATTCAACTTGATGAAGGTCAACCGGATATTCATTTTCTTGCAGGTCAATACGTCAACGTTGCTATTCCTGAAACTGGCGAAACACGTTCATATTCATTTAGCTCAAAACCAGGCAATCGCTTAACGGGCTTTGTGGTCCGTAACGTACCAAACGGAAAAATGAGTGAATTCTTAAGCAAGAATGCTAAAGCTGGCGACAAAATGACATTTACCGGTCCATTCGGTAGTTTCTATTTACGTAATGTAGCGCGTCCAGTGCTGATGCTCGCAGGCGGTACTGGTATTGCTCCATTTATGTCAATGCTACAAGTACTCGAAGAGAAAGGTTCTGACCAACCTGTTCGTTTAGTCTTTGGCGTCACCAATGACTTTGATTTGGTTGCTCTAGAAAAACTCAATGAGTTGCAAGCGAAATTCCCATGGTTTGAATATCGAACTGTAGTTGCAAGTCCTGAGAGCAATCATGAACGTAAAGGCTATGTCACTGGTCATATTGAAAGTGACTGGTTAAACGGTGGCGACGTCGATGTTTATCTATGTGGACCTGTTCCAATGGTAGAAGCGGTACGTGGTTGGTTAGAAACTGAAAATATCAAACCTGCTAATTTCTTGTTTGAAAAATTCTCTGCAAACTAATTCAAGGTGGAGAAGTTATCTATGTCAAATCGTCAAAGATTTACCGATAAGGTCGTGATTGTTACTGGTAGTGCTCAAGGCATTGGTCGTGGTGTGGCACTGCAAGTTGCAGCTGAAGGCGGACAAGTCGTCATGGCGGACCGCTCTGAATATGTTGAAGACGTTCTCAAAGAAATTCAGAGTACAGGTGGTGATGCTGTCACGATTAATGCTGACCTTGAAACCTATGCAGGTGCACAAGCGGTTGTTGCAAAAGCCATTGAACATTATGGTCGGGTAGATATCCTGATTAATAATGTGGGTGGCGCGATCTGGATGAAACCTTTTGAAGAGTTTTCCGAAGAAGAGATCATTAAGGAAGTGAATCGCTCGTTATTTCCAACGTTATGGTGTTGCCGCGCTGTGTTACCCACCATGATTAAGCAACAGTCGGGTGTGATTGTAAATGTATCCTCAATTGCAACACGTGGTATTAACCGTATTCCCTACTCTGCATCTAAAGGTGGGGTAAATGCGCTAACAGCATCGCTTGCTTTTGAACATGCCAAAGACGGAATTCGAGTCAATGCTGTTGCGACTGGTGGAACCGAAGCACCACCTCGGAAAGTACCACGTAATGCCAATCCGTTAAGTCAAAATGAAAAAGACTGGATGCAGCAAGTGGTTGATCAAACCATAGATCGAACATTTATGGGCCGTTATGGCACAATTCAAGAACAAGTGAATGCAATTTTATTTCTTGCATCAGACGAAGCATCTTATATGACTGGCTCGGTTATTTCAGTCGGAGGTGGAGATCAGGGTTAACCCTGATCTTTTTGCATGATTGGGTAAATAACATGATTTGCATGGAGGCAATCACACATGGCAACCCTGTTCAAGACATTAAAAAATGACTGGTCCATATCAGCAACAGTTGCTGGCTTTCTTGCAGTTTTAATTTCTTACTCAGGCCCACTGATTATTTTTTTCCAAGCTGCTCAGCGTGCTCATGTGTCTACCGACATGATGGTGTCATGGATTTGGGGAATTTCAATTGGTGCCGCCGTTTCAGGTATTTATCTTTCGATTAAATATAAAACTCCTGTCATAACCGCATGGTCAGCACCGGGCACTGCCCTATTAGTTACCCTATTTCCCAATGTCTCGTTGAATGAGGCAGTAGCCGCCTATATTACTTCTGCCATCGTTATTTTTTTAATTGGCGTTACAGGTTACTTCGACAAGTTACTGAAATGGATTCCGCAAGACGTCGCTGCCGGCATGATGGCGGGTATTCTTTTTCAATTCGGTATTGGCTTATTTACCGCGTCTGATAGCATGCCTTTTATTGTCTTTAGCATGCTTATTGTCTTTTTAATTGCCAAACGTTTAATGCCGCGCTACACCATGATTTGGGTGTTAGCAGCCGGAGTTTTATTAAGTCTCATTTTAGGCAAAATGAATCCGGTTGATGTGAGTTTTAGTTTAGCTATTCCACAGTGGATTAGCCCAGAATGGACATGGAACTCAACACTCAACCTCGCTGTTCCTCTCATTTTAGTCAGTCTAACTGGCCAATTTTTACCGGGCATGGCGATTATGAAACTCAGCGGTTACGACACCCCAGCCAAACCCATTATTACTGTCACCAGTATTGCCTCTTTAGCTGTTGCCTGCGTCGGCGGTATTACCATTGTGCTTGCCTCAATTACCGCCGCTTTATGTATGGGCAAAGATGCACATGAACTGAAAGAAAAACGCTATATCGCAGGAATTGCCAATGGAATTTTTTATATTTTAGGAGGCTTATTTGCTGGCAGTATTGTCATGCTATTTAGCTTACTTCCTAAAGAATTAGTTGCAGCACTGGCAGGTTTAGCCTTGCTTGGAGCGATTGCCACCAATATTTCTGTTGCTATGAAAAATGACAATCAACGTGATGCCGCACTTATTACCTTTTTAGCGACAGCATCAGGCATGCATTTCCTTGGATTAAGCTCAGTCTTTTGGGGTATTTGTATTGGTGTAATCGCCCATTTCATTCTCACCCCACGTTCAACTTCAGCCACAAATTAAGTTTTTTATCTAAGCGCCCGCCACTAAAATAAAGCCTCAATCGCCAAATCAGAATGCAAATAATTTGCTAATTCTGATTTGGCGATTTTTTATTGAATATAGATTAAATTTCATTTTTAAGATCAATCTCTAAAACAATTAAATAATAGACTTTAGTATTTTGTTTTTATATTTTCATTTCAATTCATAATATAAATTTAACGATATTTTTAAGAGTGATTATTATCAATAAAATCTATAAAAAAACATCTATAAAATCCTTAAAATTCTCACAATACAATATTTAACCCTATTTTAAAGATACAACAAAGTTAGCTAAAAAATAAAAATAAATATATATTTTTCAAATAATTAAATAAATAAAAGCACAATACCTTAAAGACATAAAGATATATCAATTAGGTTTTTGACTCCAACTCAATAACAAAATAGTTTATTAAAAAATAACGCGATGCTTCACAAATTGGAGGTGAAGAAAATGGATACGAGCAAGGTAAATATTAATGAGTTAATTGATAAAGCCAGTTTTACATCTTTTCATTGGAAAGTTTTAATCTGGTGCTTACTTATTATTATTTTTGATGGATATGATTTAGTTATTTATGGGGTTGCTCTTCCTCTATTAATGCAGCAATGGTCATTAACTGCGGTAGAAGCTGGTTTACTCGCCAGTGCTGCTCTATTCGGTATGATGTTTGGTGCCATGATTTTCGGCACACTTTCAGACAAACTTGGACGTAAAAAAACCATCCTGATTTGTGTCACCTTATTTAGTGGATTTACCTTTATAGGTGCCTTTGCCAAAGGACCAACTGAGTTTGCTATTTTACGCTTTATTGCAGGTCTTGGGATTGGTGGCGTTATGCCAAACGTCGTTGCGCTTATGACCGAATACGCACCAAAAAAAATCCGCAGTACCTTAGTCGCAATCATGTTTAGTGGCTATGCAATTGGTGGCATGACATCAGCACTACTCGGCGCATGGCTGGTTAAAGATATGGGCTGGCAAATCATGTTTTTAATTGCGGGTATTCCCCTATTATTGCTCCCACTGATCTGGAAATTTTTGCCAGAGTCTCTCACCTTTTTAGTGAAATCAAACCATAGCGATCAGGCAAAAAGTATTGTTAGTAAAATTGCACCTCAAACTCAGGTAAACGCCAATACACAACTGGTGCTAAACGAAAGCACCACAACAGATGCACCTGTACGTGCGCTTTTCCAGCAAGGCCGTACTTTTAGCACATTTATGTTCTGGATTGCTTTCTTTATGTGCTTACTCATGGTGTATGCCTTAGGAAGCTGGTTACCTAAACTCATGCTGCAAGCGGGCTATTCGTTAGGTGCGAGCATGTTGTTCCTCTTTGCACTCAATATTGGCGGCATGGTCGGTGCAATTGGTGGCGGTGCTTTAGCGGACAGATTCCATCTAAAACCGGTTATTACGATCATGTTTATTGTGGGTTCAGCAGCTTTAATTTTGCTTGGCATTAATAGTCCGCAATTTATTTTATATAGCCTGATTGCAATTGCTGGTGCTGCCACCATTGGTTCGCAAATCTTACTCTACACTTTCGTTGCACAGTTCTATCCGACAGCACTTCGTTCAACTGGCATGGGCTGGGCATCTGGAATTGGCCGTATTGGCGCGATTATCGGACCAGTTTTAACAGGAGCCCTACTCACGCTTGAGCTTCCTCACCAAATGAATTTCTTAGCGATTGCAATTCCGGGTGTGATTGCTGCGCTTGCAATATTTATGGTCAATCTAAAAGCCTCTGTTGCCGCACAAACGCCATCAACTTTTAACCCTCAAAAAACGCTTACCCAGCAGTAAATATAAATGCGCCGAGGACTGGCGCATCTTTTTGGAAATGGATTATGGAATTATTACACCGCTTTATGCCATGTGCTTTAACTTTTGCGACCTTAGTGTTGATGTGTGGCAATTCATTCGCTGCAAATCCAAATCAGCAGCCCGAAGATGAATGGAAATTCACTCTAAAGAATGCCTATATCAACCGTAATTTTGATAATGATGCCTTAAAAGATACTGGCAGTTGGTCTCAGGCAGCATCGCTATTTTATAAATCGAAAATGCATGACACTCCACTGCAAATTGCAGACAAACCAATCACGATTGGGGCTGATGCTTCTGTTCAATACGCCGTGCGCTTAAGTTCAGACAAGCATGTTGCGGACACAGTTTTGCCTTTTAATAAAGAAACTCAGTCACAAGCATCGGACTTTTTAAAATACGGCGCCACTTTAAAACTGGGATATGACAAAACCCTTTTAAGTGTCGGTGAACTCTGGCTAGATTTACCCGTAACAGCTGTGGATGCAAGCCGACAATTGCTTGCCTCTTATTGGGGAACCAATCTTAAGTCACAACTTTCAGATCAGCTTTATGCAGAAATTGGTCGCGTTGAAAAAGTGTCGCCACGAAATGAAGAAGATTTTAAAAAGTTTTCCTTTACGGCAAATGGAATTACCAAAGAATCTGATGGCCTGAACTACTTAGATCTGCGCTATCAATTCACGCCGTCACTCAAGGGCGAATACTACTTTGGTAATTTAGAAGACCTCTACAACAAGCACTATGTAGGGCTTGAGCATAATTGGAAACAACCTAATTTTGCCCTCACCTCTAAGTTTAAATACTTCAATGCAAAGGATGACGGCAATACTTTTGATATTGATGCGCAAAATATTGGAGTACTAGAAACGCTTAAAGTAAAAAATCACACCTTTGGCTTGGGCTACCAGCAAATTATCGGTGAGTCAGCTTATCCGCTACCAGATGGCTTCTTACCAGAGACGTATTTCATTAACTGGAATGCCACTGGCTTCTTTAAAGAGGATGAAAAGTCTTACCACGTCATGTATGGCTATGACTTTAAAGACTATGTACCGGGTTTAAATGCGATGGTGAAATATGTTTACGGACATGACTTTAAAGCAGCCAATGGTGAGAAGAACCATGAAACTGAGTCGAATGTGATTTTAAACTATGCGTTTCAGCAGCCATTCTTAAAAGGCGTTGCCCTGCAATATATTCGGATTGATTACAACGTTAAACATGGCAATGACTTTGGTGAAGATCGCCTGTTTGTAAACTACACTAAAAAGTTTTAATAACTTTTGATTCAATCTAAGCGGGCTAATTTTGGCCCGCTTTTTATATTATTTCACTCATAAAAAAACGCTCTTACGAGCGTTTTTTTAATTAATCTTGTAGCTTAAGCAACATGCTTTTGTACAACAATCGAACCTACAGAATAACCAGCACCAAAAGATGAAATCACGCCATACTCGCCATTATCTACTTCATGGCCTGTACGGTGTAAAGCAATGATCACACCAGCTGAAGAGGTATTTGCAAACTCATCTAAAATAATTGGTGCACGGCTTAAATCAGCTTCTTTACCAGCAACATATTTCAAGATTAGTTCATTCATGTTGGCATTGGCTTGGTGTAACCAGAAACGCTTAATATCGTTTGCAGTTAACTGCATTTTTTCCAACTGCGCATTAATGATTTTTGCCACTAACGGACAAACATCTTTAAATACTTTGCGGCCATCTTGACGGAATAACTTGTCGTCAACCACTGCATCTTCGCTACGGTTTAAGAAACCGAAGTTATTGCGAATATTGTTTGAAAATTGCGTAAATAAATGAATATCTAAGATTTCAAAACCAGTCTTAGTAGTCGTTTCTTCAATAATAGAAGCCGTTGCAACATCACCAAAAATGAAGTGACAATCACGGTTACGGTAGTCTAGGTGACCAGAAGTAATCTCGACATTTACCAATAAAACACGGCGAGCGCCTGAACGAATTGCATCAGCCGCTTGTTTCAAACCAAAAGTGGCAGCTGAACATGCAACGTTCATGTCGTAGGCATAACCTTGAATGCCAAGTGCTGACTGGATTTCAATTGCAACTGCTGGATAAGCACGCTGCATGTTTGAACATGCCAAAATCACAACATCGATATCTTCAGCAGTTACGCCTGCATTTTCCATTGCCTGTTTCGCAGCAATGACGCCCCACTCTGCTTGAAGTGAAAGTTCATCATTTGAACGTTCAGACAAACGAGGACGCAAACGATTTGGATCAAGGATACCTGATTTCTCAATCACGTAACGGCGCTTAATACCAGACGCTTTTTCAATAAACTCAGCACTAGAACCACGTAATTCTTCGAGTTCACCTGCTGCAATTTTCTCTGCATTCTCTTGGTTATATTGTTCCACATAAGCATTTAAACTGTCGGCCAGTTCTTCATTAGAAATGATTTCTGTTGGGTGAAATAACCCAGTACCTGTGATACGAATGCCCATGTAAAACTCCTAAAAAAATGAATAGGGTCTGTTAATCTTTCATTTATAAATTGCGTTGTAGGCTAAACAACAACATAAACAGACCCCGATCTATCTTAACTGATTCCCAAACGATCCCATAACTTTTGCAGTCGAGTTGGTGAAATAGGCATCTTGGTTTTCATCGGCTGAGAAAATAAAGAAATGCGGAATTCTTCCAACATCAAATACAATTCTTTGATTTTTGGATCGTTTTTGAATTTAAATACCTTGTCCATCCATGGATCGACATCATCAATAGCGGCATGATCTCGCTGTAGATTATTTGGCAATCGATCCAAACGCAATAGCAGTGCTTTTAAATATCGCGGATATTCCTGCCAAAGATCGACTGGTTGGCAGTAAACAAAATTGCCAAGTGACATTAAATCTAACTGATCTTCAATATCATCAATACTGCGTCCAAATACCCCTGCATCAAGCACTAAAAGCTGACGGCGAATTTGCTGCCATTGAATATAAATATCACTTAGTTGCTCAAGTGCTTGCTGACCATGGGTCAAAAATTGCTTTTTGACCTGCTCGAGCAGTTTGTTAAATTCATCTGCATTAATTGGCAAAGTTGTAATTGCCATTTGCAACGTTGCATAGACTAACATCTGCTCAAGCTTAGCTTTATCGCCCAAAGGTGAATATGCCAAAGCAAGCGGTTTTGAAATCTGCTTTTTCAACTGGCGCACCAAATCGCCAAGCTGCATATGGACCAGACGGATAATCCCTTCACGATGCTGCTTAATGGCTTCGGCCTGATCATTAAAAGTCTGTATAACCACGCCTGAGTCATCTTTAGCTTCAATTTCAGCAAAAGCTTTTGTAGGGACCAAAGCCTGATATTGTTTCACAACAACACCCGTAACTTTATGTGAAGCCTCAAAAGTAAAATTCTCAGGGAAGTTTTTAAACTCACCCTTTTGCTGTTTCACTGGACGATGCGTTTCTACGCGGCAACGCGCTTTTAACTCAGGTAAATCACGGCCTTTTGCAATCAACTTACCTTTTTCATCAATAACTTTAATGAAAGGCACCAAATATGGATCAATGCGTTCAAACGAGAAATCCTTGTCAGTAATTTGCTCACCACGTAAGGCAAAAGCTAAATAACTAAAGATATGTTCACGTAAATGTACAGCATCAATACCTTGCATGAGCTTACGAGCTGTATCGGGAATTGGCACCACATTACGACGCTTGTCTTTAGGTAAAGCTTTGAGTAAAGCCTCAATTAAATCTTGGCGCCAACCCGGAATTCCCCATGACCAAATATTTTCATCAACTTGAGGCAATGCCTGTACAGGAATTTGAACAGTCGCACCATCTTCGTCATGGCTCGGGTCAAAATGATATGTCGTTGCTAAACGTAGCTGCCCATTGTGTAGATGATCTGGGAATTGCTGCGTTGTTGGTCTGTCATTTAGCCAGAGTGAATCATCTTCAATAAATAAATAACGTGGATGATTCGCTTCTACCGTCGCACGCCAATCTTCAAAACTACGACGACTTGCGATTTCTTCAGGAATCTTAGAGGCGTAAAACTGATAAATCGTTTCTTCATCGACCACTAAATCACGGCGACGCAATTTATCTTCAACTCGCTCCACTTCTTCAAGTTTAAGTAAGTTGTGTTTTAAAAATGGTGGGATCGTACCCAAATTACCAGTGGTTAATGCATCGCGTAAGAAAATCTCATGAGCAGCAGGCTGGTCAACTTTCTCAAAATTAATTAAGCGTTTTGGTTCAATAATTAAACCAAAAAGCGAAATTTGCGCATACGCATTTACGATCCCAGCTTTCTTGGAC
Organism: Acinetobacter sp. ABJ_C1_1; assembly: GCF_044684115.1. Lineage (NCBI taxonomy): Bacteria > Pseudomonadati > Pseudomonadota > Gammaproteobacteria > Moraxellales > Moraxellaceae > Acinetobacter > Acinetobacter sp. ABJ_C1_1. The sequence continues at coordinate 27,743 of NZ_JBITPU010000011.1, forward strand.
CAGTGCGGCTCAAAATAGTGATATTTCAATAAGTCACGTGCAGCAAGCAAAATCCATTCAGGGTCAATTTTGGCTAAAGTACGTAAATACACTTGAGAGGTTTCAACCATCTCAAAAGCCATCACCCATGAGGTATTGGTTTTGTGCAAAGTACTTGCTGGAAAAACTTTAGCCTTTTGCTGACGCACCGCCATAAAGGTATTACGTTCATCTGTTTTATTGGCAATAAAAGACAACAAACCTGTCAGCAATGCACGGTGCAAGTTTTCATAATTTGCAGGTTTTTCATTAAAGCTGAGTTTTAAACCTTCTGCTAACTCAACTAATTGCTGATGTGTCTGTTTCCATTCACGTAAACGTAACCAACTTAAAAAATTCTGCTTAGCAAACTGACGTCGTTTATTTTCAGACATCCCTGCTTCACCTTTAGGATTTAAAGTATCCCAAAGTTTCAAATAAAACAGAAAATCTGAATCTGCTTCTTTAAACAAAGCATGCTTTTGGTCAGCCTGCATTTGTTTATCTGCTGGACGCTCACGCGGATCCTGAACAGCTAAAGCACTCACCACAACCAAAATTTCTTTAAGCACCCCGAAATGAGCACCGCCCACAATCATACGAGCGAGTCGTGGGTCAATCGGCATACGTGCCATTGTTTGACCAACTTTAGTCAGCTCATTTTTCTTCTCGTTAAGTGCACCTAACTCGATCAGCAACTTACGGCCATCATTTACAAGGCGGAAATCTGGTGGCTCAATGAAATCGAAGTTTTCTAACTCACCTAACCCTAAACTCTGCATTTGCAAAATAACAGATGCTAAGTTGGTTCGTTTAATTTCAGGCTCGGTAAACTCAGGACGACTCAAAAAGTCTTCTTCGCTGTATAAACGAATACACACACCCGGAGCAATACGACCACAACGCCCTTTACGCTGATTGGCAGCAGCTTGAGAAATAGCTTCAATGGGTAAACGTTGTACGCGTGAACGGTAGTTATAACGCGATATACGTGCAAAACCACTATCGATTACATAACGGATGTTTGGAACAGTCAGTGCAGTTTCGGCCACGTTGGTCGCAATAATAATACGACGGCCTTTACCACCTGGACTAAAAATCTTTTGTTGTTCAGAAACAGCTAAGCGCGCATACAACGGTAAAATTTCGGTATGTCTCGGCCCGTACTTTTGCAAGGTTTCCTGCAACTCACGAATTTCTTGTTCTGTACTTGAGAAAATTAAAATGTCGGCATGTTCGGGGTGACCTTTTGCTTCTGCGTCAGCAAAGCATTCTTCTACAGCTTGTACCACTGCGCGAGGAAGGTTTTCTTCAAAATCATCGAACTCGTCGTCATCACTACCACCAATATTCATCTCTGAAATTGGACGATAACGTACTTCAACTGGATAGCTACGACCTTCTACTTCAAAAACTGGTGCATTATTAAAGTAGTTACTAAAACGATTTACGTCTAAAGTTGCCGAAGTCACAATCACTTTTAAATCTGGGCGTTTTGGCAATAATTGCTTTAAATAACCCATAATAAAATCGATATTGAGTGAGCGTTCATGCGCTTCATCAATAATGATCGTGTCATATTTAGATAAGAAGCGGTCATTGCCTAGCTCGGCAAGCAAAATACCATCCGTCATTAACCGTACAATAGAGTCCTGCGAGCCTTGTTCATTAAAACGGATTTTAAAACCAATCGATTCGCCGAGCTTTTCACCGACTTCTTCTGCAATACGCTGAGAAACACTACGTGCAGCTAAACGACGTGGCTGCGTATGACCAATCATGCCCGTTAAGCCACGACCCGCTAACATGGCAATTTGAGGAAGCTGAGTAGTTTTACCCGAGCCTGTTTCACCTGCCACAATAATAACTTGATGCTTTTGAATCGCTTCAATTAAACGGTCAGCATATTGCGAAACAGGTAAATCCTGATTCAGTTTAATTTTAGGGAGACGTTCAAAACGCTGTCTAACTTTTGCATTAGACTGTTCAAATAATTTTTCAATCTCTGAAGTATCGGCTTTTTTATCTTTACGCAAACGATTTAAACGGTAACGATCTCTCGCCATCACCCATTGATCTATATTTAAACCATTCAGCACAGATAAATTTTCCTGAAAATTCAACAATCCGCTATTTTACGCTTTAATGCTCTTCAGGTAAAACAGTTGGTTTTTTATATATTTTTAATTTTTTAAAATTTTACCCTTGAATTTTGACTCGCTAGACTTCATGTTGTTATGCAAGTTTCTTTTACGATAACTGTCATTTGATTTACATGTTTTTGCAGTCAAATCGAATACAGTGTTTGGGGACTTAAAAATCGTAAATTTATCACTTATTCGATTTTCCGATTTTAGTCATGTAAAAATACTATTTCCCCAATAAAGAATTTTTATTTATTCTACATCTCGTAAACAAGTTTAAATATAAACCTCAATCATGGAGACAATGATGAGCTTGATTAATACTGAAGTTAAACCTTTCCAAGCAACTGCTTACCACAACGGCCAATTTGTTGAAGTTAACGAAACTAACCTTAAAGGTAAATGGTCTGTTGTATTCTTCTATCCAGCTGACTTCACTTTCGTTTGTCCAACTGAACTTGGTGACTTAGCTGACAACTACGCTGAATTCCAAAAACTTGGTGTTGAAATTTACGCTGTATCTACTGATACACACTTCACTCACAAAGCTTGGCACGACACTTCTGAAGAAATCAAAAAAATCCAATACCCATTAGTTGGTGACCCAACTTGGACTCTTTCTAAAAACTTCGATGTTCTTATTGAATCTGAAGGTTTAGCTGACCGTGGTACTTTCGTTATCGATCCAGAAGGTAAAATCCAAATCGTTGAACTCAACGCTGGTGGTATCGGCCGTGACGCGTCTGAACTTCTTCGTAAAGTAAAAGCTGCTCAATACGTACACGCTCACCCAGGTGAAGTTTGCCCAGCTAAATGGAAAGAAGGCGAAGCTACTCTTGCTCCATCTATCGACCTAGTTGGTAAAATCTAATCTCTCTTAGATTTTAAAAACAAAAGAACCACCCTTTATCGGGTGGTTCTTTTGTTTTGAATAAGCACATCACATTTTCTACTGATACTTTTACAATTATGCCCTTCCCCGCGACCTCAACATTGAGTAATGTCAAATAAACAACTGGTTAATTTTTGAGTAAGTTTGATATGAAATAAAGGGGTACATTTATGGTAAATACAGCGGTCGTCACTTCATGGAAATACAATGCGACATCGCGTCATTTAAAAATATTTTATAGCGATGGTTCGGGAGATCTATATCATCCAGTTCCGGAATTTGTTTATGACAATTTATTACGTTCAACGGATAAAGCCGCTTTTGTACATAAATATTTAGAATTTAATTTGCACTTTACACGACTCTCTTTGGTGATTGCCTCATAACAAATATAAAAAAGGCCTGTTCAAAACAGGCCCAACTGGAATATAAAACGATTTCAGTAAAATTATTTTGTGACTACTAAACATAAACCTGCGCCCACAGGCACAATACTGCTCATGAAATCTGCATCCTTTTTAATTAAAGATAAAAAAGAATTTACTTCTGCTGCATGAGAAATCACATTATCAACGACTAAAACTCCACCTTTAGGCTTAATTAATCGTTTTAAATCTGGCCAATAACTTTCATATACGTCACGTTCAGCATCTAGCAAAATAAAATCATAAACTTCATTTGCTTCTTTTAAATAATCGGCTGCATCTCCAACCCAAAATTGAACAATTTCACTGAGTTCTAATTCAGCAACATGGCGTTTCGCCTCAGCACTTCGCTTTGCATCAATTTCAACTGTAGTCACCTGTCCACCAGTGGCCTGAGCGGCTTCAGCTAGCCATAAAGTTGAATACCCTGTCGAAGTACCAATTTCTAATAGAGCCTTGGCTTGCTGCATGCGAATAAATTGCGAAATTAATTTTGCAGATTCTACTTCTATGTTGCGGTATCGTTGTAAACGATCAGATTGCTGTGAATCATGCTGTTTAAAGGTGTCATATAAATCGGCAACTCTTTGTAAGAAAAAAGTATTTGGCATATATTCACCCTTTTAAATCGTTATTTTATATGAAGGTCGTTTGAGTTAAGTGCTTTGAATTAACTTGAAACGCGGCACGATACTTCCGTCAGCCATTTGCACCGTTTCAGTAAACATATCTAGCGGACGTACCCAAGTTGAATAGTCACCATAAAGACACTGATAAACGACTAACTCTTCTTCAGTCTCACTGTGTTTTGCCACAGAAAAAACTTGATAGAGATTACCTTTATAATGCTGATAAATGCCGCGTTGCAATGACATGAAAGTACCTTTTAATGTTATGACATAAAATCTTTACAGCCATATAACATATATAAATTTTTAAATACTTTCACTTTAAAAGATAAAAAAGAGTAATAAAGAGCGTTTAGAGATAAATTATTGATCTTATTTATGAATAGATTTAATAATTCAAAAAACCGATCAAATATATAAAAACATACTGTTTCACCTATTTTGTATTTTCACGTACTATGCATCTATTGAAAGAATTTGGATGCATTGGAGTAAAAACAGATGTTAGATCAAAACATTAAAACTCAATTAAAAGCTTACTTAGAACGTTTAGAAAGTCCAATCGAATTAGTTGCTGCTTTAGATGAATCAGATAAGGCAGCTCAAATTAAAGAATTAGTGACAGAAATCGCTGAACTTTCTGAGAAAGTAACGGCCCGTTTTGATGGCAACAATACACGTCGTCCAAGCTTTGGTGTGGCTAAAGCAGGTGAACAACCTCGTGTGTTCTTTGCTGGCTTACCGATGGGCCATGAGTTTACATCTTTGATCTTGGCGCTGTTACAAGTGTCTGGTTATGCACCTAAAGTGTCAAATGAAGTGCTTAACCAGATTAAAGGTTTAAACCTCAAAGCAAACTTTGATGTGTTTGTATCGTTAAGCTGTCATAACTGTCCGGATGTGGTACAGGCGCTTAACCTGATCGCGATTTATAACCCGAACACCACAGCAACCATGATTGATGGTTCATTCTTCCAAGACGAAGTGGAGCAACGCAAAATCATGGCTGTGCCAATGGTGTTTCAGGACAATCAGCACATCGGTCAAGGTCGTATGACCCTTGAAGAGATTGTGGCGAAACTTGATACCAACTCAGCTGAAAAAGATGCAGCAGCACTCAATGCCAAAGATGCTTTTGATGTATTGGTGATTGGTGGTGGACCTGCAGGTGCAACAGCTGCAATCTATGCAGCACGTAAAGGCATTAACACAGGTATCGTAGCTGAACGCTTCGGTGGTCAGGTGATGGACACCATGGACATTGAAAACTTCACATCTGTGCAAAAGACCCAAGGTCCTAAGTTTGCTGCCGAAATGGAAGCACACGTTCGTGAATATGATGTTGATATCATGAACTTGCAACGTGTTAGCAAAATCACAGGTGCAAACCAAACAGCAAATGGCTTGGTTGAAGTTGAACTTGAAAACGGTGCAAAACTTGAATCGAAAACTGTGATCCTTTCAACAGGTGCACGTTGGAGAGAAATGAATGTACCGGGTGAGCAAGAATACCGTACCCGTGGTGTCGCGTACTGCCCACACTGTGATGGTCCATTGTTCAAAGGCAAACGTGTTGCCGTGATTGGTGGCGGTAACTCAGGTGTTGAAGCTGCAATTGACCTTGCAGGGATTGTTGAGCATGTGACTTTGGTTGAGTTCGATATAAAACTTCGTGCTGACCAAGTTTTGCAAAACAAATTACATAGCTTGCCAAACACCACTGTAATTATGAATGCGTTAAGCACAGAAGTGTTAGGTGATGGCTCACAAGTGACTGGTCTTAAATATAAAGACCGTGCCACTGATGAAGAGCATGTGGTAGAGCTTGCAGGGATCTTTGTACAGATTGGTTTACTACCAAACACTGACTTCTTAAAAGACAGTGAAGTTGAGTTAACCAACCGTGGAGAGATCATTGTCAATGACCGCAACGAAACCAATGTTCAAGGTGTATTTGCTGCGGGTGACTGTACCACTGTGCCTTACAAGCAAATCATTATTGCTACCGGTGAAGGTGCTAAAGCATCACTCTCTGCGTTTGATTACATCATTCGTTCTGGGCAGTAAAACTGGTTAGCTCCTTCTTCTTGAACGAAAGCCTAGCATTGCAAAATGCTAGGCTTTTTTAATATTGAAGTTACAACTTTTTAACAATTTTTGATCTTTATTAATCAGTTACTTTATGTTTATATTTTAGACATCCATAATTTTGGATGCCATGAATTAGAAGGAAAAACACAATGAATAAATTACTTGTTGCTTTAGGTCTTGCTGCGACTGTTGCCCTTGTTGGTTGTAATAAAGATAAAGCTCCAGAAACTGGCGCGACTACAGGTGAACATTTAGAAAATGCTGCTAAACAAGCAACCGCTGATATTAAATCTGCGGGTGACAAAGCTGCGAGCGATATTGCAACTGCTACAGACAATGCTACAGCTAAAATTGATGCTGCTGCTGACCACGCTGCCGATAAAACTGCAAATGCTGCTGCACAAACTGAAGCGACTGCGCGTAAAGCAACTGCTGACACAGCTCAAGCTGTTGAACATGCAGCTGCTGATGTAAAAGAAAAAGCTCAACACTAAGTTATATTCAACATAAAAAAGCCCCTATTGATTAGGGGCTTTTTTAATAGGTTTAAAATCGTTTATGAAATTAAACCTTCATCACGCATCGCAATTTGTACAGATTGGCGCTCAGCAACTTTATTACGTAATGCAATAATATGTTTATACGGCGTTAAATCATGCTCAATTGAATTTGACCAATTTGTTAAAACAAATAAATATGCATCAGCTGGACCAAAATTATCATTTACTAAATAGTCATAATCCGACTCAGCCAAATAATTATCGATATATTTTAAAAGACGGTCGATTTCAGCATAAGCTTTGGTCTTTTCATCATTTGTTAACGGCGCCCCAAAAAATACCGCATAAGCATCATGTAGTTCAGAGTTCAAATAACCCAACCATTCCAACACTTTCGCACGGCCTAAGCCTGAAGGAGGAATCAAATCTTGTTTAGGATCATGCTGAGCAAGGAACGGTAAAATCGCCACGTTTTCAGTCAAAATCAAACCTGGGTTAATTTCTAAAGCTGGTACATAGCCCTTCGGGTTAATTTCGTAATAATCTGCACCTTTTTCTGTTTTATGTGTTTTTAAATTTACTCGTTCTAAATCAAAATCAACATTAATTTCATTTAAAATAATATGTGCAGCTAAAGAACATGCGCCTGGCGAATAATATAATTTCATATCTGATCCTTCTTATCTTACATTAACGTTTTAAATTGCTTCTAAAAAACCTGCAAGGTTTGTACAATTCCTTAATTGTAAAAAAGCGTAAATTTATAAATTACTTACACTATCTAATATTCTTGAAAAAGTTGGACCTTGCAAGTTGTCTTGCGTGACGATTGTTTAAAATATGATAAAACACATTCCCATCACGCATTTTTTACCGTTAATTATGTTTAAAAAGTTGGCTAAACCATTCCACTAATTGGTTTAAGAAATCCAAAATAGGATTTTTGTTGCCATTATCAGGATGACTTGAATCTTTACCATTTAAATCTAGATCGACAATGACAGGGTCGTGGTCCGAAGAACGATAGGCATCTTCACCATAAAACAGAGCCTTTTGCTCATCAGTTTTATATTCTTCGTTGTAATCTAGAACCGTTGGCTCATCTGCATTGATATGCCAAGCAAAAGTACGAACTACTTTTGAATATAAATCTGCATCGGCAATTGCATGGTCTAAGTTACCCGCTCCACCATTGCCATTTGCATCACTTGCCACACCAAAAACATAGCTATATGCCTGAGCACCCTGCCCAATCTTAGCGTCATTGAGTAAAACCTTATAGTTGGCTTTTTCAAAAGCTAAAATTGGTGCTTCTTTTGCATAGCTATTCATGTCTCCAACGAGTAAAGCATTTTGCTTAGGAACTTGAGTTGGATTTTTCGCGAGCCACTGCACGATTTGATCAACTGCTTTCACACGGGTTGGGTTCCAACATCCTTGACCATCATTTTGATCAGCGTCAGTAGAGTTCGCGTCTACTCCAGTACAACCTTTTGACTTTAAATGGTTTGGAATAACAGTAAATGTCTTATTGCCACGAACAGCTTGGAAAGTTTGTGCTAAGGTCGTTCGGTTTTTATCACCCAAGTCCAGCACAACAGGTTTGTTTAAAGGTTTAACACGCTTACTGTTATAAATAATCGCAACAGCAATAACATCACCACCTAAACGATCCAAGTTTTCAGGAACCACATATTTCCAGTCTGGACCTAATGCACTTGTTAAATGAGCAATTGCGCTGTTTGGACCATAACCATTGTTGGCAATTTCCATTAAACCGTATACGTCAGCATCAATCGCTTTTAATGCACTTACAATTTTACGGTGTTGTTTATCAAACTCTGTTTTTGTGTTTGCACCGCGTTCTGTTGGAAAACCTGTTGCGCCATTGTCATAGTTCAAAACGTTAAATGAAGCTACACGAATGTGATTAGCATTTTTTGTAAGGACACCCTGACGTGGATTTGTTTGGGTAACAACTTCTGGTTGAGTACGCCCAAGCACTGGCTGTACGCGCCAGCCATTAAAACGATACTCTAAAATCCCTTCAACGTTTTTAAGCTGATAACCTGAACGTAATGTATTGGCAGCACTAAAATTTGTTGGTAACCACGAAGTACGATTTTGGTTGTTATATCCATCATCAAAAATAATTTTCGATAATAAATTTTTCTGAGCTAAAGCTTTCGCTTCTGGCGACAAGGCAGGATATAAATTGGTTGGAATATATAAGCGGCCTAAGCTCAGCGATAGTTCACCATAACGGCCATAGTTATAGTTTTCACTTACCGTCAAAGCTTGAGGTAATTTGACCAACATCCCTTGATAACGCTGCGGAGAATTTGTTGAACCGCCTGCTAAGCTAGTAAATGGTAACTCCAAGCTAATTGGCTGAACCTGATTTGCCATATTGCTATTACAGCTTTGAATATCTTGCTGTAATTGATCAATTTGTAGCTGGTTTTGATAGCTTGTTAAACGACCTCTTAAAATAACCTCATCACCAACTTGGCCACCTTTTACCGTGCTACTATTTGGAATATAAACAAAAATGGCATTGCTCACATTTGCACGTGCTTTGGTGTCAGGTGTTTGAATATAAAAGCCTGAGAAACCATTGGCATAACGGTAGTCAGCAGTAATCACACCACGCACTGTATAAGTCTGGTTTTGTGTTGACGTTGCTAAATCGGCAATGGGTGTATCTGAGCTCGAACAACTCACCGTTTGCACTGGCGGCTGAGTAGTAGAACCCGATAGATTTGAAAAATCATTTCGGTTTGCCCATGCTGTCCATGAGTGGTCCAAATCAAATGCTGCGGTTGGGTCAATACTTAAAGCTGGATTTTCAGTTTCAATACGTTTAAAACTATTTCCCAAACTTGAAACAGCCGTTCCCCAACCTGCCTCAGGTCGCTCACCAATACGTCCAAAACGATCGACAGGTGTGCCTTTATAAACGAGTACAACTGCATCATCACCATTAAAAGACAAGGCAGCTACTTGATTTACTTTATTGCCAAGTTCAGTTTGTAGCTCTGAGCGGCCCACTAAAAACTTCTGCTTACTCGCAAGTGTACCCTGTAAACGGAAAGTCACCGTTTTTGCAGTACCACCATTATTAAACTGTTGAATTTCATAGTCTGCTAAGTTAACAGTAGTTCCATCTGGGTTATAAATCTCTAACCCTTTTTTATTACTGCTGCCATCAACATACTGGCTAAACATAAGCTGTGCTTGAGCAACTGAGCTATATGAAAATGCACCAAATGCACTTAAAAAAACCGAAAGTGTTCTTAACTGAAAAGTTTTCATGAGTAAAATTGTTCATGTGAGTTTTAATCAGCTTCTTAGATTAAATATTGATCATGACATCTACATGAAGAAAAACACCGAAATATTTGACTTGACCACCTGAAGACTTAAAATACCGCATTTGAATTTCAATATTGCCAAGGTTATGTCGATCGATCAGTTAGAAACGCAAATTGCAGACTTAGACAATTTGCCTGAACACCGTGAAATTGTGACGTTTATGCGTCGTTCAGCACCACTTAATACGTCTCAACGCACGGCATTAGAACAACATCGCGATTTAATTTTGGAATACCCCGTTGGTGACTTACGTCAGCACTTCGAACATCCAGAACGTCCTTTAACTGTTGAAATCGGTTTTGGTATGGGTCGTTCATTAGTGCTTATGGCAAAAGCCAACCCTGAACGCAACTATGTAGGTATTGAAGTACACGTACCTGGTATTGCTCAATGTTTATATGAAGCAGGTATGGCGGAACTTAAAAACTTACGTGTACTCGATGCAGACGCGATTCAAGTTTTACGTGAAATGCCAGACAACAGTATTAACTGTGTACAACTTTACTTCCCAGACCCTTGGCAAAAGAAACGTCATTTCAAACGCCGTTTTGTTATTCATGAGCGTATGCAACTGGTTGAACAAAAACTTGAGCTTGGTGGTACTTTCCACGCAGCAACAGATTGGGAACCATATGCAGAATGGATGCTTGATGTACTCGACAACCGTCCAAACCTTGAAAACTTAGCAGGTAAAGGTAACAGCTACCCCCGACCAGAATGGCGCCCAGTGACTAAGTTTGAACGCCGTGGTATTGAGTCAGGTCATAAGATTAATGACTTTATCTTTAAGAAGATTAAGTAAAATTTAACTATTAGAGACAAAAATGAAGGCATTAAATATTAGTATTTAATGCCTTTTAAAGTTTCTTTAAGATTAAAAAAGAAAAACAAATTGATGGAATATAAATAAAGAATAAAAAATAGGAAATAAATTTTTTATTTTCCTTATATAATTCTATTAATTCATTTTCCCCCATATTCAGATTTTTACTTTCAAATCTATAAACTACACTCATATTTTTTAACGGATAGCTATTTTCTTGTTTTAATTTAACAATTGCTTTCTCTCCTTTTAAACCTCCTAAATCACACTTAACCCTAGATATTAAGTTGCATACCATTACATAATTTATTCTTTTATTCTCTCGATCCTCAGCATAAGCCCAAGTGTCTCCTCCTTGTTTAGAGGTTCCCGTTTTGAAATAACCTGCAACTTCAACTTTATGAGTTTCTGATTCTCTATAACCTTCCTCAATATTATAAAAAAATAAAATTGATATTTTTTCAGGTAGCCCTGTAACCAAAGGAGCTAAAAAAAAGACCATCAAAAAAAATTTAATTTTTATTTCTACAGAAGAATTAATTTTTTTAAAAAAATTCACTTTATAACTTAAAAAAATTGAATTGAAATTTACAATCCATATCATCACAATAGACCATATAGATAAAAATCTTATTCCATAAAAACTCTTATTACTTATTACCCAATAGAGGACTCCTACTGAGTAAAAAATTAAAAATAATAAGTACAAGCTCTTAGAGTTTAGGTTTTTCATTTAAAAATCAACTGACAACACATTTAATTAATATAATTTATTTCTTTTTCTCAATGAAATATCTTCGCCACTTTGAGTTTCACTAGAGTTAAATATTTGCTCTTCTTCTGAAATAGTGCCACATGCTGTGACTAATATTTTTCTAACGTTTGGATGTATATCACGTCTTAAAGAGCCTATACTCATACGTAATCCATATCTTTGGACTTGTTCTGGCTCATTAAGTGCTAAATTTTCATATAACTTCATAATATAAATATTATCAATATTTTGGCCATCAATTTGATCCAAATTTAAATCAGGTTCTTTGGTACTATAAATTTTTTCACCTTCTTCCATTCTTTTCATATTCCTTATCATTTTTAAATCGATTGTTTTAATCGATTTAAGGATTTCTTTATTATCACAACAAAGCTTATCAATAGAGTATTCATCTATACTATAATTACTGTTACTTATTTTTTTCAAACTTGAAAGTGGATAAATTGTTCGCCCATAAGTTATTACAGAATAGTTCATTAGCAAGCTTTTCAAATAATCAATATCCACACGATTATCTTTTGTCCATAAACTTTTTAAATTATTCTTATTTTCTCTTAAATCTTTGCATCTTCTTTTATCTTTCTTACAATCTTTATTATTATAATATTCCTGCATTGTTGCCACTGCTATAACATCCATATTCTCTTCAAATGTTTTATCTATTTTTGCAGTACTTATCACTTCAATAATTTCTTCCTTATTATTAAAATTAAATTTAGAAACATACATTACATTATCATTCACATTAAATCCTTCACGACCATCTCTAATCCAATGTTCCATTTCTATAGCCAAAAAATCTGCTTTTAAATTTATTAACTTTTCTTCATCAGTAAGATATTTATTCTCACTTGTACAAAATCCTTTTTCTTCATTTTTATTAATTATATATTCGTAATATTTATTATTTAAAAAATCAAATATTACGAAAAACACCAATATAGTAAAAAATAATATTTTATATTTCTTCATTTTAATCCCCATTCAAGCCCAAACAACCTTCACGCTTCACAATTAATCAAAACATTAAAACTAACATAAAGACAATAATTCATAATTTTTAATATAAACTATATTACATATCATTATTTATCCTAATCCAACTTCAATTAACACTCAATCTTTCTACAGAAAGATAAACATTAAAATAAACCCTTCCACATTCATCAATAGGATGTGCCTGAGATTCAATATAAATTTCTTTAGGTGGTATATATTTCATGTCCTTAATAAATGTATTAATTTTATATCTATAATAAGAAACTATTAAATAATATTTAGTTATTTTTTGCTTAGAAAGATGACTAACCCCCTTATTTTTAATTACACTCTCATAACTCATAATACTACAACAGTTATATGGATAAAATTTTTGATTATTCTTATCCCCATCTGAAGAAAGTGTCAATAAAAAACTATTTTTATTATTGAGTTGCTGATAAAGATTTTTATTATTTACGTCAATATTGTCTCGTATTTTTGAAAACCCTATTAAAACCACAACACTACCATGAGAAATACCATCTAATACCAAATCCTCATCAAGTATTTTATTTCCTCTTTTTCCTACAGTAACTTTAGAATTAATTGTATTATATGGATTTTCAATTTGACTTTTAAAAGCATTTTGCAAGTCATCAAGATTACGAATATTTTCTTTTAAAACAAATAGATTATAAGTAGCATTATCACTTTTTTCATTATCATCTACTTTATCTTTCGTTTTTTTAAAAATGATATCATCTTTATAACTCTGAAAATAACTTGCCATCGCTCTTTCATACAATTGATTTGTATTAAAATTTTTAGCTTGCAAACAAAAATTTTTCTCTATTTTTCTTTGTTCATAATTTTTTACAATAAAATAGCTACCCCACATTAAAAGTAAAATTAAGGATAATCCTAGAAAAATATACTTTGTATAGATATTCCTAACCACAAGAAGAAGAAATTTAAAAATTAACCATAAGATTAAAAAAAATCCAAAAAAAATTGAAAGCCCCATTAATAATAAATTAAACATATAAAATATTTTTCTCTATCTAAAATACTATTTTAAATTCTCATACAAAACAGTGTAATTTAAGTTGGAGAAAACGACTCGCCGAATTGGCATGCTTGGATTACGTCTTCCCCTATGATCTTGTCTTGATCATCAATTGTAAAATTAAGATACATTCAAAATTTATATTTTCATTTTCAATACATTATTTTAACACTTTCTATACAAAACTATCTGTATATTTTCACCACAAAAGAATAATAAATATCAAAAAAATTATGCTCTTATAGCTAGTATTTGTTCTGGTATCTTTTTATTTTTAAATCTTAAAAAATTAAAGAATCTGTATTACATTCAATTTACTTAAACTCACGAAAAGTCAGATAACAACATGTTAAAAATTTTAGGGCGCGATAACTCAATTAACGTTCGCAAAGTCTTATGGCTATGTGAAGAATTAAATCTTGAATATGAAAGAGAAGACTGGGGTCGAGGCTTTCGTTCTGCACAGTCACCAGAATATTTGCAATTAAACCCAAATGGTCAAATTCCTGTTGTTTTAGATGGCGATTTAGTCCTTTGGCAGTCCAACAGTATTATCCGTTATCTCGCCAATGCTTACGATAAAGAGCATAAACTTTACCCTACTCAAGCAAAAGAAAGGTTCTTTGTTGACCAGTGGATTGATTGGCAAGCGATCGAGCTAAATAACAGCTGGACCTATACGATTATGTCTCTACTTAGACATTCTCCAGATCATCAAGATCCAAACTTATTACAACAAGGTATTGATAATTGGAATCGTCATATGCAGATTCTCGATCAACAACTTGCAAAAACTCAAGCCTATGTTGCAGGTACTGAGTTCACTCTAGCGGATATTCCAATTGGTCTATCTGTACAGCGCTGGAAGGCCACTCCTTTTGACCATCCAACACTTAAACATGTCGACCAATATTTTGAACGTTTAAATCAACGTGCGGGTTTCTTGAAATGGGGAAATAACGGCGAACCTTAATTTTAAATAAGCTTTAAACTGAGTGATGGCGCTTCACGATGCCATCACTTAAAAGTTGATAGACCTGTTTTAAATCATCCCGTTCTGCTTGGGCTAATAACCCCTGATGCATTGCCAAGATATTCTGGTCACCCCTTACCGCAGGTCCAGTTTGCATTTGTTTCGGATCATTTTCAGAGGCTTTTTTTGCTGTTTCCACAATTAATGGATAAAGCAAGCTAAAGTCGACTTGTTCTGCATCCACAATCTGTTTAGCCATATCAAAACAGTAGTTACTAAAATTACAAGCAAACACAGCCGCTAAATGTAAAGTTAAACGTTGTTTTGAAGTGTATTGATATACTCGATTACTTAGGCTATTTGCTAAATCAGAAAGTATTACTAAATCATCGTTATTGGTCGCCTCTACAAATAATGGCGTGGCTTGCCAATCAACGTCTATTTCAAGACTGAAAGTTTGCAAAGGGTAAAACACTCCAGCTTTTTTATGAATATTACTAATAACTTCAATATTGGTACTACCTGAAGTGTGAACCATAAGCGTTTCGGCAAATAACTCATGTACCTGCGTTGCAAGTTCAGCAATAGCACTGTCTGAAACAGCTAAAATAATTAAATCACTTGGTTGAAACTCTTGAAGAGACTGACATGCTTTTGCTTGAATTTGCTCTGCAAACTTCTGGGTTTTCTCAAAATCACGTGCATAGACTTGTACGATGTTATGCCCCTTAGCCAAAAGTGCCTTTGCCAAATGAAAAGCAACACGGCCACTTCCTAACAAACTGATTTTCATGTCAACCCAACAATATTGATCTCTATAAAAAAAGCTTCTCAAAATGAGAAGCTTTTTTCAAATCAGAATTCAATAAAATCAGATTTTTTTATGAATCTATTGATTATTGAGCTACTGAAAACTCAATACGACGGTTTTTAAAGCGTCCTTCTTCAGTTGTGTTTTCTGCAACAGGGTTTTCTGAACCATGGCCTTCGGCAACAAGTTTAGATGCATCTACTCCTTTAGAAACCAAGTAATCTACAACAGCTTGTGCACGGCGTTGAGAAAGGGCTTTATTGGCAGCAGCATTACCTGTTGAGTCAGTGTGACCGCCTACGTTTAATTTCACACTAGTCACTTTATTTAACAGTGTTGCAGCTTGGTCAAGAATGGCTTTGTTATCTGCAGGAATTTCACTTGAACCACTCGCGAAGTTAATAATTTGTAAGTTAAGCGCTTTAACTAAAGCATTTACATCTACATTGTTCGGGTCAATTGAGCCTAAAGCAGTTTGTGAAGCAGTTAAGCTATTACTTACAGATTGCTCAGCTGTTTGTGGTGCAGCTGAAACAACCTCAGTATGAGGAACGAGTGCTTTTACTTTTGCTGTTAAAGCTTCTAAAGCTGCTGCATCACCTGCTTTCAATGTGATTTTGTCACCTACCCATTCTAAAGACGCATTTGGAACACCTTTTAATGCACCGAGCACACCCGCTAATGCATCTTTATCGGTAAATGCAGCAGCATAAGTTTGGCTAGTATCGACATTACAGTCTTTAGTCGCTGAAAGAACTTTTTTAACTTGAGTCTGTAAGGTCGCCAAGAAGCCCTGATCACCAATGCCTGCCTGACATTGACTCACAGCACCTTTATCGTCTGTACTTAAAGTTAAGGTAGCAGGTGCAGCAGCAGCGGCTGCTACACCACTTGCAGGAGCAGTTTCAGGTACAGGTGTCGCCTCTTTATGATGGCAAGAGCGCCATAACCACGCAATTAATAACCCAAGGATAATAAGCGCAATAATAGGTAAGAAACCACGAGATTTACCAGTCGTTTCCGTTGCTGCTGCAAGCGGAGGTGCTGTTGATGAAGTTACTGATGATAAACCCGCACCAATACCTAATGGCGCCAAAAGCCCAACTGCCCACCCCGGCAAGTATGAACGGATTGTTTCAGTATGCTGACGTAAATAGTTCACAATGCTTTGTTGATCACTTCCGGCAACTTCAGAAATCGTATTAAGACTAGGTTTGATTGCACTATTAAGTGTACTTTCAATCTCAGCAGATGGCGCAGTACCACTTAAATGAGTCAGTACAGTATTTTTGATTTGGTCATTATGAGAAAAAAGATCTGATAATGATGGAGCTACACTGTTTTTCAATTGTCCAATAAGATCAGGTTTAGCAGCTAATAGTGAAAGTAAGATTGGATAAAACTTAGAGAGCGCGTTAGTTTTTTCGCCTAGGAATCCATCCTGATTATTCAATATTGTTGATGATACTTTTTCTTTAAGCAGTTCTATAGGGTTTATCGACATTGTTTATTCTCCCGAATCTTATACGTCGTAACCAGCAATTTTTTGATTATTCAAATACTTCTATTTGCTGATAGTTTTTTATTCTAATGCGCTCGAAATCTTTTGTTGTCTTTTAAATAATTTATATACAATTTTCCATCTAGTATTTACAAAACAGGCAGATCGTTATGATCTACCTGTTTATATTTTGAATAAGCTTTTAGCTGTTAGAAACTACATAGCAAAAGTCTGTAACACTTTACCAGTAAGGTTTTGACCCAGTAATGGCGTGTTTTTCCCTTGAGATAAAATAGTGTCTTTGCTTAAGGTCCAGCTTAATTCAGGATCGACTAACACCCACCCTGCTTCAGCTTGCCAACGCGCAGTCATGTTTGCTACCTGTGCAGGAGCACTTGTTACTTTAGTAACCCACTCAAGCGGCTCAAACAAACCTTCATTAATAAGCTGAATACCTAAAGCTACATAAGTATCAAATGCACTAATACCCGGTTGAGTTTCAGCAAATGGTGCCATTTTCGCTGAACTGCTTAAAGGTTCATGATGTGTACAAATTGCATCAATGACACCTTGTTTTAAACCTTGGCGTAAAAGTTCTTTATCTTGCTCAGAACGTAATGGTGGACGAACATGTGCAAGTGAATTGAAGCCATCAGTTAATTGTTCTGTTAAATGCAACTGATGCATTGCTACATCGGCAGTGACAGGTAAACCTTTTGCTTTTGCTGCACGAATTAATTCAACCGACGCACCGCAAGACAACAAACCGAAGTGAGCTTTAACACCTGTTGCTTCAATCATAAGCAGGTATTTTGCAATCGCTACAGTTTCAGCAATTGCAGGAATCATCGGCAAACCTTGACGCGATGCGATAAAACCTTCATGAGCGCAGCCATCTTTAGCAAGTTGCGGTTCTTCAGCATAGAACACGACTGTTAAACCAAGACCAGCGGCATACTCTAATGTACGTACAACAACATCATCATTTTCAAAAGCAGCATTCGCATTTGATACAGCAGTACAACCACCCTTTTTAAGGCCTGCCATATTTGCTGGTTGCTTACCATTTAAGCCTTGAGTCTGAGCACCAATGATATGCATGTGAATACCACCATCAAGCCAAGCTTTTTCAACCAAGCCATGAATGAGGGCGCCATTGTCTTGAACAATTGGCTTTGAGTCTGGTGGGGTAATGACATGCAAAATACCATTAGCACGTGCAGCCTTCCCTTCAGATTTAAGCGTACCATGCTGTTGCTGACCTGGTTCACGCAGACGTGCACACAAATCAACCATGGTTGGCATTAACCATTTGCCTTGACCATCAATGATTTGTTCAACCTGTTCAACTGGAGCAATCAACTTACCGTCTTGAATATATACAGTTTGTACGCTGTCTGTTTTTTGGATTGGGTCTAACACACGTACATTTTCAATTTTTACAATACTCATGTGATCCATCCTTACAACGCAATCGCTTCAATTAAACCTTGTTCTTGAAGTTGCCCTTGCATAGACAACGCCAGTACAGCCATACGAACTGCAATACCGTTAGTGACTTGTTTTAAAATCACAGACTGTTCACCATCGGCAATACTCGAATCAATTTCTACCCCACGATTCATTGGACCGGGATGCATAACAATACAGTCCGGTTTAGCTAAACTAAGGCGCTCTTTGTTTAAGCCATACATTCTGTAAAATTCAGATTGCGAAGATAACGCTGGTGAATCAATACGTTCATTTTGAATACGTAAAGCAATAATCACATCACAACCTGTAATGCCTTCGTCCATGTTATTAAACAAACGAACATGCTCACCATATTCTGAAAAACCAACTGGCAATAATGTATTCGGAGCAATCACACGAATGTCTTTACATCCAAGAGTTTGAAGTGCTGCCACATCTGAACGTGCTACGCGAGAGTGTTTAATGTCACCGATAATGGCAACACTTAAGTCTTCAAATGGTTTTTTTGTTTCACGGCGAATCGTGAGCATATCAAGCATCGCTTGCGTTGGATGAGCATGACGTCCATCTCCGGCATTAATAATTGCGACTTTTGGACATACATCTTTAGCAATGAAATGTGCAGCACCCGAAGATGAATGGCGGACTACAAATATATCTGCAGCCATTGCCTCAAGGTTCCAAAGCGTATCTCGTAAAGTTTCACCTTTAGATGTGCTTGAACGTGCAATATCAATGTTCAATACATTGGCAGACAAACGCTTTGCTGCTGCTTCAAAAGTAGTACGGGTACGAGTCGAATTTTCAAAGAAGAGATTCATCACCGTCCGTCCTTCTAAAAGCGGGCGGTTGATTAAATTATTATTATCGTCTAAAAAGCTTTGCGCGGTATCTAAAATCTTAGTGAGGTTTTCTTTTGAAAGGCCCTCAATCGTTAAAAAATGTTTTAAATTTCCGTCTTGATTGAGCTGAACCTGGCTCGGTTGATGCAACGCTGCAATATGCATAATGGATTCCTATGGGTCGAATCGCGAAAACGTGCATAGTGTAGCTGAATTCCAGCTTTTTCGCAGAAGAACTTTACAGAATAAGACCCTAAATTGACCAGAAAATTTAGGGCCATGCCAAGATTACCTTAAAGCACCAATATAATGATGTGGAACTTGTGCCCGATAAATGTCTTCAGCCGTGATTTCTGTTTCTTCGCTCACTTGAACATTGGCAGTGATTTGTTTTTTAGGAAGCTCTGGTATTGAGTCAGTCAATGAATTTAATCGCTCAACATAGCGTTTTAATTCATCGTCATCTGTTTCCAAGGCTAGCGCCATTACATACTTTGCATAATCTCTATTTTGGACCACATACAACGCATCTATGACCCGCCCCGTGACCCTACGCATACGTACATATATTTGTGTGGACACTGAAAAAGCTTCTGCATTGGTTACAAAACCATTCCCCATCATATCTTTCATTTATATTCCCCTATGCTTTTTAAATCATAAAATTGGTTAAAAACCATTTATTAAATAAGTTTTACTCATAGGGATTTAGCAAAATACATACCAGTTTTTGTTTTTTAAGCTTTAAATATCAGTTTATTGGTTGCCAAGTGATAGGTTGCAATAATTTAAAAACCTTTACACATCAAAATAAGTTAAACTTTGCATCGTTAATATTTATATGTTTTGGTCAATCGAGTTTATGAATACCTCTTTACGTTTAAACCACTATTGGATTACTTGTGCTGATGGTTTAGAAACCCTCTTACAAGAAGAAATAGAACAGCTTGGCACCAAAGTGACAGAACGTAAAGCTGGACGTTTAATCATTGAAGGAACGCTTGAGCATGCTTATCGCATTTGCATGTGGTCACGTCTCGCTTCTCGTGTTTTACTTCCAATTCATACTTATGAACTTGAACATACTCATGATGCACGTGATGTAGCAGAAGAGCTTTACGAAGGTGCAATGAGCTTTGACTGGTCACTTATTTTTGCACCACAAAGTACCTTCGCTATTCGCTTACATGCAGAGCGTGAAATTAAAGTTAATACCCAATTTGCAACGCTTAGAGCAAAAGATGGTGTGGTTGATTCCTTTATGGAAGCTGTAGGCCGTCGTCCAAGTATTGATACTAAACAGCCAGAAATTACGTTATATGTGCTTGCAGGTAAGACTGAACATACTTACTGCCTAGATTTATCTGGTGACTCATTACATAAACGCGGCTACCGTCGTTATATGACGGATGCACCGATTAAAGAAAACCTTGCTGCAGCAATTTTACAAAAAGCCAAGCTCAAAGAACGTAATCCAGAGCTTATCTTCGACCCAATGTGTGGTTCAGGTACTTTTATCATTGAAGCATTAATGATTTTAACTGATCGCGCACCTGGTCTTGTTCGCCGTTTTGGCTTTAATGGCTGGCATGGTCATGACCGTGAACTTTGGCTTTCGCTCAAAGCTGAAGCAGCAGAGCGTCATGAAAAAGCCCTTGAGCAGCCACTACCTAAGTTTTATGCGTTTGATGCGGACTGGGAAGCTGTAAAAGCAACACGCGAAAATATTATTGCGGCGGGCTTTGAAAAATTACTAGGCCAAATCCAAATTGAAGAACGTACTTTAGCTGACTGGCCAGATTTTGCTGCTGAAAAGAAAACAGCTTTTATTGTGACTAACCCTCCATATGGTGAACGTTTAGGTGATAAAGCATCAAACCGCTCTCTATATTTAGGTCTATCTGCACTTTTACAAAAACATTTCCCAAATCAATATGCAGCCATTATTGCAGCTCAAATTGAACAAGCAGATGTTTTAGCTTTTGAAGCGCCTGAAACTTTACGTTTAATGAATGGTAAGTTACCAATTTACATTCGTTTCGGTGCAATCAAACCAGAAAAAGTAACACAGCCATTCTTAGCAACTTGGCAAGCTCAACCTGTTGAAATGGAAGAAGCTCAAGACTTTGCTAACCGTTTGCAAAAAAATATGACTGCCTTGAAAAAATGGGCTACTAAAGAAAATATTTATTGCTTACGTTTATATGATGCCGACTTACCTGACTTTAATGTCGCTGTAGATTTATATGGCGATCGCTTACATGTTCAGGAATATGCGCCACCAAAAACTATCGATCCTGAAAAAGCAAAAAAACGTTTTAATTTAGCGCTTGCTGTAATTCGTGCTGTTACCGGTTTAAACCGCGACGCTATTTTTATTAAAACGCGTGCTCGTCAAACAGGTTCCAATCAATATACGAAACAAAGTACGGCTTCAAAACGTTTTATCGTTCAAGAAGGTAAAGCTAAAATTTTAGTAAACCTAACTGACTATCTTGATACAGGTTTATTCCTTGACCACCGTCAAATGCGTTTACGTATTGCTCAAGAAGCTCGTGGTAAACACTTCCTGAACTTATATAGTTATACCTCTACAGCTAGCTTACATGCAGCTTTAGGCGGTGCTGCAAGTACTACAAGTGTCGACTTATCGAACACGTACTTGAGCTGGTCTAAAGAAAACTTCGTTTTAAATGGTTTAACTGTAGATCATGCAGATGAACAACACATGTTCTTTGCAAGTGACTGTTTTGAGTGGCTAAAAGAAGGTCACGAACAATACGACCTTATCTTTATTGACCCACCTACTTTCTCTAACTCTAAAAAGTTCTACGGTACTTTCGACGTACAACGCGACCATGTTTCTCTTATTAAACGTGCAATGAACCGTTTAACAAGTGAAGGTACGCTTTACTTCTCAAATAACTACCGTGGCTTTGAGATGGATGAAGAGATTGAAGCGCTATACGACGTTGAAGAAATTACGTCTGAAACGATCGGACTTGATTTTAAACGTAATCAAAAAATCCACCGCGCATGGAAAATTCAGCATTTAGGATTGAATTAATATAAATTTGGCGGGAAGTTATCATTACTTTACGGTAATGATAACTTCGCCATGTACATTTTTCGGTTCAAACTCATAACGTGTAAAACGGTCCGCTCGATCTGGTAGTGCAACCATTTCTAATTTTTTCTTTTCTTTAATATCTATCACCTGATTTTGTTTTTGTTCTTGATAAGGTGATAACACACTCGATCTTAATGAGTTCCAGCGAACTTCTTGTAAATAATTATCTCCTAATTCTTTACGAGCTTGATGCTGTTCTGTTTCAGGTTTCTTGGCATCATCTTGAGCTTTAGCAATAATGACGGGTAAAGATGTAGTGACCGCTCCTGTTTGGGTTGAAAGCGCACTTTCCGTCATTGGTTGTGCTGCCCATGTATTTGATAACGATACAAATACACCACTCAAAATTCCCAGCATATACCCTTGTTTATTATTCATTAGCTACTTCCTAAAATTGTTATTGTTCGTTATATCGAATCAAACTAGCAACTTTTTAACCTTGTCGCAATGTTATAAAGAAACTTCCCGATAATTAGCATTGATCATTTTAAAACCTGAAACTCTTCACAGGCTTTTTGTGAATATTCAAGTTGTTTTATAGATTGTTATCTCAGACTTGAACCATTCTCCTAAATCACTTACTGTGATTTTATAATTTATTTGTATTTGATTTTATTTATAAATACACACCATGTGAGGTGAAATAATGCTTCAGCAGTGCTGCCAATTACTAGAAGATCTCCAACTTAAAGTCGCATTTATTGAAAGTGCTAGCTCGGGCTACTTAACCAGCCAGTTTTCGATTCATAAAAATAGTGGTGCTGATATTTTACTGGGCGGTTTGGTCAGTTATGACCCCAGCATTAAAATTAGTATTTTAAAAGTGGACCCAAAGTTAATCGATATGTACACGGCAGAATCACCACAGGTTACAGAAGAAATGTGTAAGCTGGGTCAAACCCTATTTCAACAAGCCGATATTATTGTAAGTTGTACAGGTTTACTCAAACATGGTGGTAGTGAAACTACTGAAAAACCTGTAGGTACCTTTTTTATCTGCATTTCTTACCAAGGGCGTATTTATCATTATCCTTATTTTTTATCAGGTCATGCCGAACAAAAACTTAAAACACTCACGCAAAAAGTAGCCAACTCAATTATTACGCTTGTATCTTCAAATCAGCCTAAAATTTAAATATAAAAAAAGAGAATATGTTTCCATATTCTCTTTTCGGTTTTAGCAGAAAAACTTAGCTGAGTTTCATTTTATCAAAGACCAAGTGACCATGATCACCTTTAACTAAAATGGTATCGCCTGCAACGAACTCACCTGACAAGATTTTTTGAGCTAATGTGTTTTCAACCTGTTGTTGAATTGCACGTTTTAATGGACGTGCTCCGTATACAGGATCGAAACCAGCATCAATCAATAAGTCAAATGCGCTGTCATCTACAGTTAAGCTCATATCACGATCAACAAGACGTGAACGTAAACGATCTAATTGAATATCTGCAATACCACGAATCTGTGCTTTTTTGAGTGAATGGAAAATCACAAGCTCATCAATCCGGTTAATAAATTCCGGACGGAAATGCTGACTTACCGCATTCATCACGACTGTACGCACTTCATCATCAGTTGCACCTTCGCCAAGCTCACGTACATCTTGTGAACCCAAGTTCGATGTCATCACAATAACAGTGTTTTTAAAGTCCACTACTCGACCTTGTGAGTCTGTTAAGCGTCCGTCATCCAACACTTGTAGCAAGATATTGAATACATCTGGATGCGCTTTTTCGACCTCATCAAACAACACCACACTATATGGTTTACGGCGAACAGCTTCGGTTAAAACACCACCTTCTTCATAACCAACATACCCTGGAGGCGCACCAACTAAACGGCTAACAGAGTGTTTTTCCATGAATTCACTCATGTCGATACGAATCATGGCATCATCACTATCAAACAAGAAGTTAGCTAAAGCCTTAGTTAACTCAGTTTTACCTACACCTGTTGGACCTAAGAACAAGAATGATCCACTAGGACGATTCGGGTCAGATAAACCTGCACGTGAACGACGAACTGCATTCGATACCGCAACAACAGCTTCATCTTGCCCAACAACACGGTCATGTAAAAACTCTTCCATATGAAGGAGTTTTTCACGCTCACCTTGCATCATTTTAGCGACTGGAATACCCGTTGCAGCACTCACAACTTCAGCAATTTCGTTTTCAGTCACTTTAGTACGAATGAGTTTTGGCTCTTCGTTTTCTTCAGCAACTTCGTCTTGCTCAAGTTGTTTTTGAAGCTCTGGAATTACACCATATTGCAAACGTGCTGCTTCAGCCAAATCACCTTCACGCTGAGCTTTTTCAAAAGCAATACGCGCTTTATCAAGTTCAACCTGAGCCTGTTTGGTACCTTCGACCAAAGTTTTTTCAGATTTCCATACTTCTTCGAGATCGTTATATTCTTTCTGAACTTCAGCGATCTGTTTTTCAAGATGAGTAACTTCGGCTTTACTGCCTGCATCTTCATCTTTTTTCACCGCTTCTAATTGCATTTTTAGCTGGATTAAACGGCGGTCAAGCTTATCAAGTGCTTCAGGTTTAGAGTCAATCTCCATTTTGATACGAGAAGCTGCTTCATCGATCAAATCAATTGCCTTATCTGGTAATTGACGGTCTGTAATATAGCGATGAGACATTTTCGCCGCAGCAATAATCGCTGAGTCTAAAATTTGCACACCATGGTGAGTCGCATATTTCTCTTTTAGACCACGTAAAATCGCAATGGTATCTTCTACACTTGGCTCATCAACCAATACTTTTTGGAAACGACGCTCTAAAGCTGCATCTTTTTCAATGTATTGGCGGTATTCGTCTAAAGTAGTCGCACCCACACAGCGTAACTCACCTCGAGCCAATGCAGGTTTCAACATGTTCCCTGCATCCATCGCGCCATCGCCTTTACCTGCGCCTACAAGCGTATGTAGCTCATCAATAAACAGGATGATTTCGCCTTCGTGTTTTGCCAAATCTTTTAAAACTGCTTTTAAGCGTTCTTCAAACTCACCACGATACTTCGCACCAGCAAGTAATGAGCCTAGGTCTAGGGATAAAACACGTTTATTTTTTAAACCCTCTGGCACTTCACCATTCACAATACGTTGTGCTAAACCTTCAACAATAGCGGTTTTACCAACACCTGGCTCACCAATGAGTACAGGGTTGTTTTTTGTACGACGTGACAAGACTTGAATGGTACGACGAATCTCATCATCACGCCCAATAACCGGATCAAGTTTTCCAGATAAAGCCCGCTCAGTTAAATCAATCGTATATTTATTAAGTGAGTCACGTTGGTCTTCGTGATTATTACTCATGACTTTGTCACTACCTCGAATATGTTCAATTACTTTGTGTAAGCTGTCGGGAGTTACACCTACGGCACTTAAAATATTTTTTGTTTCGCCAGTTTCTGCCAAGCCTAATAAAACCCAGTCAGTTGACAAAAACTCATCGCCAGCTTTTTGCGCGTATCGATCTGCCAAGTTGAGTGCTTTAACTGCTTCTGGGTTTAAATTGACATCGCCCGTCGGGTTAGCAATAGTCGGAGCATCTTTTAAAGCCTGCTCTAGCTTTTGTTTAAGTTCAGGTAACCGTGCACCTGCTTGTTGCAACAAACTAATATTGGACGGCTCTTCCAATAAAGTACTCAAAATATGAATACCTGCTATAGCTGTATGGTCTTTACCCATCGCTAAGGATTGAGCATCTGAGAGGGCTTGCTGCAAGCGGTTCGTAAATTTTTCAAATCGCATTCTTGTTATTCCTCACAACAAATTTGTACTTGTCTAATAGATGGGAACACTTTTTCGGATTTCAAATAAATTTTTATATATTTTTCATAATGTTATAAAAATAACAATAAGTAAAACTCCATTATAATATGGGTTTATGAGTGATCTATTTCAAGTATATTTTGTATAATTTTTAAGAGAAAACAAAAACCTGATATTTCATCTGAATTTTTATCATAAATGGCAATTTTAAAGCCGTAATATATTTAATAGTTAGCATAGTTAAATTTAAAAATATTGAAGGCAGTCCCTCACTTGAGAGACTGCCTTATAAAATGGCTAATCAATTATGCCATTGATGGAACGGACACTTAGCTTGCTCTGTTTTTTCTTTTGGAATATCTGGCGTCGAGATTGGACGACGCTGATGCTGTTCCTGAATGATAGGGAATACCGACGTAAAGAAGTTTGACCAACCACCGGTACGTACTCTTAATAAATTATATTGCTCAGGTGATGTTACCGCTTGAGTAAATGTTTCTGGGTTAGCGACCGTGATCGTTAAAATATTAGATGAACCACCTTGGCTGAATTGTCTCAATATCTTGATTAAATCTTTAACGCCAAAGTCTTCACGAATATTAAAGTCTGTAGGTGCACCATCGGCCATTAAATTTGTACCCGTACCGTCAAAACCTTTTAAAGCACGGCTAAATTCAGCCACTTGATGATCAACAACCAAATCTGCTGGACTTGGTGATGGACTTAAATCTGATGCTACTGTTGTACCTAAACGACGACCATCAGCGCTCGCCCCATTCCATGCCCCCATCTCCACGTGATTTTCAAAAGTTCCCACACCGGGTTGAATCTGAATACCAAAAGGATGCTCTTCTGAACCATAACGTTCAGCTAAGCCTTTAAGACTTTGCGCAAATTGTGGCCATGGTTTTCTAAATGTTTCGACTGAAATTTCAGCAATCATTTGAACAATCTGATCGCCTAATTTATCGACTTCAGAATTTCCTCGTCCATAACGCGGTTGTGCCAAAGCAATCTCTCGTAAACGCTTATAGCGATCAGCTTGTGCAGCAATACGAGCATGCCCAGCTAAATTACTAATAAATGGCTCAGTCATTTTATAACCCCAGTCACAACACAAGCACTCTAAGAGTTCAGGTAATGTAGTTACTGCAGTTAATGGATCAAAAACCATTGCCTTAATCGCATATAGTGAATTAATGGTATTACTGAGCGAGATATAACACGGTCCATAAATATTATATTTAGCCCCACCACTATAAAAATCCTGACCTTTAGCCAAACAATCATCCATCAAAACATTTAGAATTGGAGATGGACAAATATCTGTATTGGCACCATAACCCAGAATTTGCCCATTAAATGCCTTGCGATTGAGCAATTCAAAATGTTGCTTATATAGATCTAATAGTTCTTCAAAACTATCTATCTGATCGGCAGGTTTCGTATTTAGTGAAACAGTTTGCCCAAACAGATAGCTTTGCCCAGCACTTGAAATTGTTCTACCCTGATTTAATGCACATTCCAAAGGCTGTAATGTCGAGAAACCACCTAATGAAAACCAGTTTTCACCAGGGAACTGAGGTTCATAACAACCATCACAAGCATAATTTTGAGCTGAACGAATATCGACTTTAGAATTCCAATTTGGCAAATTAGAGAACGCATCTCCCCCTACGCCATCTCCACTTTGATGAAGACTAGGAATGAGTTTTTCATCATTTAATAAAATTGGATGGGCACCGCCAGATAAAATTGCATGCGCAGCCACTTCTAAAATTTCTTCAGGAATATCTTTGCGAGTTCTTAAAGACAAACACGGTGCATTTAACGGTAAACGGCCTGACGCACGAATGAATAATTTTGTGACCTCATTATAAGCTGGTTTGGTTTTAGAAAAGTCTTCTTCACCATCAGCGACTGTACCACCAACTGTAATCTGTTGAATCCATTGGCCCAAAGATGCACCTTGAGGATAAGGTCCCGAACTACCACCCATTGCGAGATTACCAAAAGGTTGATGGTCTTCCATAAACATACGGTTCTGTTGTACTTTTTCGTCTAACTTAATATAGAAGGCATCGATAATTTCCTGTGCTTCTTCAGGCGGAATCGCATCTTTATCAAGGAACGGTTGCAACAGCTGATCCATACGTCCAAATGCTGTTGGCTCACCATTTAAATGCAAACAACTATGCAATGTGAAAATAAATTGAACTGCTTCAATAAATGTGTCCGGTTTATCTTTCGATAACTTTTCCATTCGATGACCAATCGCAATTAAATTATCTCTTTCGAACTCTTGTCCTTTTTGCATCTGATCTGCGACTTTAAATGCAAGCTTTGAGTAATTTAAGAAATATTCAGAAATACCAGTTAGTGCTAATCTCGAAGCTTCATAGAAGTCTTTTTTCTCTGGAGTCTGCGCATTGCTTGCATGTTTAGCAATTTCTTGTTGTAGACCAGCTAAACCTAAATCTAGTGCCTTTTTATAATTTGGAATAACATGTCCAACACCCGATGCTTCACTCAAGTTACGCAAAAAGCCCTGAAGACGCTCTTCTTCAGACAAATACTTCATGACATAACGACCTTCGCCCAAGGTCAGATTTGGCATAGCCCCCACAATAATTTCATCTGGCATAATGCGATAAGTGTCCGATCCATAAATGACTTTACCTTCACATTCACGCCCAGTTGAATATGGAATCATTTCACCATTTTTTAATAAAATTTTCCGTCCGCGAAAACCATAGTTTTCTGATGAGAATAACTGCAAACTTAATCGGATAGCCCAACCTTTGCGCAGCATAATAGATAAACCCATAATATTTTCAGGCTTATCACTGATATCGAACTCATCAATATAATAATCTACCCCTTGTTCAATTTCTTCTTGTTTCCGGTTGAAATACCAGTTGTCTTGCCATAAAGAAAATGTATTTTCAAGTAAACTTAAAATACGATTAGAAGGTGGTTTAAAAAATTCACTATGGGGATTTAGCCCAGTTGCCATATTAAAAAGATAATTACTATGATTGTAGTACATCAAACCATTATCGGAACTATTCGTATAATGGCGATCAAATCGATTCCAATCCATACCTGGGAAAAAATTCCAGTTATCTTTATCTAGTCGACTAAAATCATTTAAATATTCTGGTGTATCATCTAATGCTAAATCCTTTAAACTTGGAATATAAAATATTCCTCCCAAATCTGAATGAAGGCTATTGAATAGACGGTCATTCATAAAGCCTTCTATTGCTCCAATCTGACTTGCCATAACTTCTTCTAAAATGGCAGCAGTTTTTGCAAATCCAGCAAAATAAATTCCTGCTTCATCGGCTTTAGTTACCGATTTTGGCACTCTAAAACTTGAATTTGATTCAGCACGGCCAAACGGTAAACCTAGACGCAGAATAGGCGTGGTATTTCCATTTTCATTTTGTACACGAGAAGCTTTAATGTGCGAACGGCTATCACGGTCTGGAATAATTGTGTCGTCAGTTTTACGCCCAATCAAATCTTCAATTTGATCTTCTGACATCATGTTGATTTGATCCCAATTAATTAAAAATCTTTGAGATAGAACGTATGAGCCACCAAAATGATCAATATCTTCTGCACCAATTAAAGTATGTTTTGCAAGTGAAATTGGATCAGATGGATTATTTAAATTTTCAGAAAAACGACACCCTAAAACCTTACCATTGCGACCTGTTTTAGATTGTGAAGCAGTAACTTGACTAAATATTTCTTTAATATCTGAAGCTAAAAAATGCTCAATATATGTCTGTAATACTGTACACGCATCGGCATCATCGCTTTTTACATGCAACCAAATGTCGCCATCCGAATTTTTAAAACTCCCATTAGAATCAGAGAAAACTTCTGAGACATTTGGATTTTTTTCTTCAGGATAATGTAATTGCATTCCCTTTGGTCGTGACAACTTATCTTTTTCACAAATTAGATCCCAATTATCAAAAGAAACACCAATTGCCAAAGTTGTATTTTTACTAGAAAGTGCTGGATTCTTATTGACCTCTTGACGCACAGCTATCATTAATTGTCGTATTCTTTCCCGCGTAATTTCTTTATTTAGCCAAACTGTACTAAAAATGGCATGGGGTGAAGGATAAACCAACCCACGTTGCATATATTTCCATATTTCAGTAAAACGATCTTCATAAGATATATTTAACATTATATTAGTTCCTTTAAAATTTTTATATAATAATTAAAATTATGATTATAAATTTAATTACAGAAGCATTATTCATAATAAAATTTAAAATAACAAGAAATTTAAAATCAAACAAAAACAGTAAGAATTAATAAAAACCCTAATATAAATTTAAGTTTAGATAATTTAAAATATAAAAAAGAAAAATACAAACAAAATAAATATAATCACATAAAATAAGCCATCAATTATTAATATAAAATAATAAATAAAATTAAAATAAAATCATTAAAAAAAATTAAAACAACTTTTAAGTAAAGCTTACTGATATAATTTATAGTATTCTTTTAGAAAATTATTGTCGCTATGTTGATAAAAAAACTTATTTCTACTTTGCTTTTTACATCAATACCTTTTTACTGTTTTGCCGAGCTTCCTCAAGACTCAAGAAGACCCGGTGGAATTGCAGTCATTCCATTAACTGCCGATATTACTCAGGTTACTTTTCAACAGAAACCGGTTTTAATTAGTCAGGAAGGCCATCAACGTTATGCTGTAGTTGGTATTCCGTTATCTACCCCACTTGGCAGTGTTCAGCTCAATACCAATAAAGCTCCTATTCCAATAGAAGTTAAGTCTTATCCTTATGCTGAGCAACGAATTAAAGTCACGAATCAAGACTACGTAAACCCCAACCAAAGTCAATTAGATCGTTATGCTCAAGAAGCGAAAGAACAAAATGATATTTATAGTTCTTTTACATCAAGTTCATGGCAAAGCTTACCCAAATTTATACGCCCAACTTCAGGAAAATTTACCAACTCGTTTGGAAGAAAACGTTTCTTTAATGGGGAAGAACGTGCGCCTCACTCAGGTCTAGATATCCCAGCGCCTGTAGGTCAAAAAGTAATTGCTCCAGCAGACGGCGTAGTTGTTCAAACAGGAAATTATTTCTTTAATGGACAAACTGTATTAATTGATCATGGCCAAGGCTTAATTAGCATGTTTTGCCATTTAAGCGCGATAAAAGTAGAAAAGGGACAACATATCCGCCAAGGAGAAACTTTAGGTTTAGTGGGCAAAACAGGCCGTGTAACGGGCCCTCATTTACATTGGGGTATGAGTCTTAACAATGCTCGGGTAGATCCTCAGCTTTTTTTAAACCGAGCTCAATAATTTAACGGTTTACGAAAGTACTTTGGTGCCTCTACATACCCTTCTTTTAGGTAAAACTGATGCGCCAAAGGCCTTTGCATTCCAGAATGCAGTTCCATCCGATCACAACCACGTTGCCTTGCTAACCGCTCTGCTTCTTGCACAAGCAAATGCCCCACTCCTTTACTGCGCATATTCTCATCCACACACAGATAACAGATTTTGGCAAAGTCCCCTTTTAAAGCAATTTGTGGAATAAAATAAAGCGATAAAACGCCATACACATTTAGATTGTCAGTTGCTACCAATGTAATTGCATTCGAGTCTTTACTTAATCTTTGAAATTGTTCCTGAACTACTTTTAAAGGCTGCGAATATCCCATTTGTTTCAGTAAGTGGCATATAGTCTCAGTATCTTCCCATTGAGCTAAACGGATATTCACCCAAATTCTCCTTATATTTTTTGAATTATTCTTATCATAAAAAAAGCCAACATGAATGTTAGCTTTTCTTTTTCAGGTATTCACATGAAATTATGCAGCTTCAATAATCTCAAAATCGTGAGTAATTTCTACGCCACCATCAGAAAGCATTTTACTTGCAGAACAATATTTTTCAGCTGATAGCTCTACTGCTTTTGCAACCTGTTTTTCTTTTACAGCTTTGCCTGTTACTACAAAGTGCAAATGGATTTTGGTGAAAACGGCTGGAATCGCATCTGCTCGCTCAGCTTTAAGCTGACATACGACATTCGTCACATCTTGACGAGATTTCTTTAAAATAGTCACAATATCAAACGAAGCACACCCACCAAGTCCCATTAATATCAATTCCATAGGACGTGGTCCACGGTTTTCACCACCATACTCAGGTGAGCCATCCATCACTACACTATGACCGCTCTCTGATTTCGCTTCAAAAGCAACATTCTCTAGCCAATGTACACTTGTTTGCATTGCAACTACCCAAAAAAAATTATAAATTTAAGCAGGGTCTGTTGACATTTCATCTATGGATTGCGTAATAGCTAAAAATTAATCCAAATAAAAACGCAAAACACAGACAAGGGCAATCCTTTGTCCAGTTTTGTAATAAAGTTTGTTAAATTTCAGCCAAAATCTGAGGTGCGATTTAAGCATCTGAGGTGCAGCGCAAGACCAGATTTTTTGTGCGTTTCGTTGTTAAGCTCTATTTATTTAGTATGACTAAATTCCATAGTTCTTGCTTCGTAACGTCTAGAAAAATCGTCTTATGTCGCAACCATCTGTGAAATGTCAACAGGCCCTTGTTTTGTACACTAACATAAAATGAGTTGATAAGGAATTTCATCTCTTCTGTGTAATAGCTCATCTCGAGCTTGTGTGAATTGTTTACCCTATTCGGAACATATCAAGCATGACTTCAAATTTTTCACAACTCAGCACAGATGCTTTATCTCCGGGGCAACTACCTGAATCCGTTAAAGCATTGTTAAAGCGTGCTCACATCAACAGATATCCAAAACGAACCACAATTGTTGATGCCGGAACAGAGTCAAAATCTTTATACTTAATTTTAAAAGGCTCAGTTTCAATTATTTTACGTGAAGATGATGAGCGTGAAATTGTTGTGGCATATTTGAATCCTGGTGACTTCTTTGGGGAAATGGGGCTTTTCGAACCGAACCCTCAACGTACAGCTGAAGTTCGTACCCGTGATGTCTGTGAAATTGCAGAAATTTCATATGACAACTTCCATGAACTCAGCAAACAGTATCCAGATCTCAGCTATGCCGTTTTCGCGCAACTTGTTCGTCGTTTAAAAAATACAACTCGTAAAATGACTGACCTTGCATTCATTGATGTGTCTGGTCGTATTGCACGTTGCTTAATCGACTTATCTTCGCAACCAGAAGCAATGATCTTGCCGAATGGTCGTCAAATTCGTATTACCCGTCAAGAAATCGGACGTATTGTCGGGTGTTCACGAGAAATGGTTGGCCGTGTATTAAAGACCTTAGAAGATCAAGGTATGATCCAAACAGATGGTAAGGCTATTCTTATTTTTGATACTTCGTTAGAAGAAACCCCAGTCACTGATGAAGACTATGATGACGAAGAATAATTACACGTAATTATTTAATAAAAAGCAAACTTCGGTTTGCTTTTTTTATATGCAACAATGAGTTAATACACAAAGCTTACAAACTATTCTGTTTTTATGATTTAAGTTGAATACATATTTTCCGTTAGGCTAACTTAAAATTTCTCAAGGATTTCGCAGTATGCAATTTAAACCACTTGGTCACACTGGCATTAACCTTCCAGAAATTTGCTTAGGTACCATGACATTTGGTGAGCAAAACACTCAACAAGAAGCATTCGAACAACTCAATTACGCTTTAGAACACGGTTTATATTTTTGGGATACGGCAGAGATGTATTCCGTACCTCCTAAACCAGAAACATACGGCGCGACTGAAACCATTTTAGGCAATTGGTTTGCACAACATGGTCAGCGCGACAAAGTATTCCTTGCTTCAAAAATTGCAGGTCCTGGCTTTGGTGGAACCCATATTCGAGAAGGCCATACCAAGTTCAATAGTGACCATATCTCACAAGCGATTGATGGTTCACTTAAACGTCTCCAAACAGACTATATCGATCTTTATCAACTGCACTGGCCAGAACGTCACACCAACTTCTTTGGAACGCTCGCTTATGGCAACCAGCAAGCACACAATGATTATGAAACTACCCCCTTAGAAGAAACTTTATTTGCTCTACAAAAAGAGATTAATCGAGGTCGTATTCGTTATATCGGTTTATCGAACGAGACTCCTTGGGGCACCATGAAGTTTCTACAACTCGCTGAAAACTTAGGTGTGAGTAAGTTTGTAAGTGTGCAAAACCCATATAGCCTGCTTAATCGTACTTATGAAATAGGCATGTCTGAGATTGCCAAATACGAAGGAGTAGGTTTACTTGCGTACTCTCCTCTTGCTTTTGGTTATTTAACTGGCAAGTTCAGAAATGGAGCACGACCTGCGAATGCTCGCGTTACTCTATTTCCACGCTTTAGCCGCTACAGTAATCCACAAAGTGAATGGGCAACTGAACAATATGCACAGCTCGCTGAAAAACATGGTTTAAGTCTGACTCAATTGGCTCTAGCCTTTATTAAACAGCAATTCTTTGTAACAAGCACAATTATTGGTGCGACCAACTTAGATCAGCTCAAAGAAAATATTCAGGCTTTTGAAATCGAGCTTTCACCAGAAATTTTACAAGGTATTGAAGCCATTCATATACAACAACCTAATCCTGCCCCTTAAAAACAAAAAACGGATGCTTGAGCATCCGTTTTTATATTCACTTTAAAGTTTTAAAACTTATCTACGGCCATTATAAATAGCTAATGCTGCAGGTAAGTTTTTACGCATGTCATTAATACGTTGAGCGTTAGATGGGTGAGTAGACAAGAAAGATGAACCACCTGCACCTTCAAGTTTGTTCATTTTTTCCCAGAGAGTAATAGCAGCATTTGGATTATAACCCGCACGTGCCATTAGCATTAAGCCACCTTGGTCAGCACGGCTCTCTAAACTACGTGAATATGGTAAGCCCACCCCTACTTGCGAACCCAATTGTGCAGCAGCCGCTCCTAATTGGTTAACGTTACCGCCACCTGCATAGCTTAAGCCAATATTTAATGCTAAATCAGTTAAAGCCTGAGCACCAATTTTACTTTTAGCATGCTCTTCCAAGGCATGTGTCATCTCGTGGCCCATAACAGCTGCAATTTCAGCATCTGTTAAATTCAGCTTATTCACAATACCTGTGTAAAACACGACCTTGCCACCTGGTGCAACGTACGCGTTAACAGTATCTGATTTCAGTACAGCTAACTGCCAGCTAAATGGCTGCCCTGTTTGATTTACTTGGTCAGCATAAGGTTTTAAACGGTTGAAAACAGAATTAATACGGCTATAGGTACTTGAACTTGTATCTAAAGTCCCTTTAGCACGTGCTTCCTGCACCATTTTAGTAAAACCTTGTGCAGATTGAGCATTTAAGGTTGCTGTATCTGCACCTGCCATGTCCGCCATTGTTGCGCAACCTGAAATTGTTACGACACCAGCAGCACATAAGCTTAAAAAAAGTTTTTTATTCATTAACATGGTTCACCTAAATCGTTAAAAAAACTGTTTATTCTTTTGCACTTATTATAAGAAATAGCACACAAGCTTTGAATCTCTCATTTCTTCACGATCATAGTATTTATGTAACGATCAAGCAGATAAAGTCATCAAATAAATCCAGAACAGTAAACATATTATATTTAAGACAAGATAGACATGGCTTAAAGGCTTAACTTTCTCTTCAAGAGAGGGGCTTGTTCTTTTCCATAATAGATAACTGTTTTGTATAAGAACAACCGGAATCAAGATACAAGCTATCAGAACAGAAAGGCTCATGAATGCTGTCATAAAGAAGTCAGGATTATAATTTTGACCATAAATGACTAACATAGCCAACGTTGGCGAACCACCGATCGCAAATAAAAAAGAATAAAAAATGGTTTTTGAAATTGTTGGTTGTAATTTCATTTTAGTTCATCATCCATGACATAACTTTTATTTCTGTTTTAATCTGAATTAGACAAAACCGAAACTGCACTTTAGTCGGATATAAAAAAAGCCCCCTTTTCAGGAGGCTTTTATTATCTTTGCAAATTAAGCAGAGAATGGATGACGTAAAACAATTGTTTCAGCACGGTCTGGACCAGTTGAAACGATATCAATCGGACATTCGATTAATTGTTCAATACGTTTCACATAAGCCAACGCATTTGCAGGTAATTGGTCAATGCTAGTCAAACCAACAGTTGACTCGCTCCAACCTGGCATAGTTTCATAAATTGGTTTCAAGCATTCAAAAGAAACCGCATCAGAAGAACCTACACAACCTGAATCAGTATTTTCATAACCTACACAGATTTTTACTTCTTCTAAACCGTCTAGAACGTCAAGTTTAGTTAAGCAAATACCTGAAAGTGAGTTAACGTCTACAGAACGACGTAAGATTTCGGCATCAAACCAACCACAACGACGTTGACGACCAGTAGAAGCACCAAATTCGTGACCTACAGTACCCAAGTGTTTACCAATTGGGTCACCAGAATCACTTGCTGCATCGTAAACTAATTCAGTTGGGAACGGACCAGCCCCTACACGTGTTGTATAAGCTTTAGTAATACCTAATACATAATCAAGATGTAAAGGACCCATACCAGAACCAGAGCTTACGCCACCAGCAGTTGTATTTGAGCTAGTCACATACGGATAAGTACCGTGGTCGATGTCTAAAAGTGAGCCTTGAGCGCCTTCAAACATTACAGGCTTACCTTCTTTGCGGTAGTCATGTAACACTTTAGTCACGTCAATCACTAATGGAGCAAGCACTTCGCGCCATTCGTTGCAAAGAGCCAATACGTCTTCAAATTTAACTGCTTCTACACCGTAGAACTGAGTTAACTGGAAGTTATGTAACTCAAGCATTTCTTGGAGTTTTTCTTCTAACGCTGTACCACCACGAACAAGGTCAGCAACACGCACTGCACGGCGAGCTACTTTGTCTTCGTACGCAGGGCCAATACCACGACCTGTAGTACCGATTTTAGCGTTACCACGTTTCTTCTCACGAGCCTGATCAAGAGCAATGTGGTTAGGCAAAATAAGTGGACAGTTTGGAGAAATGCGTAGACGTTCTTTAACTGGAACACCTTCAGCTTCCAAAATTCCCATTTCTTCAATTAATGCTGCTGGTGAAAGCACCACGCCATTGCCAATTAAGCACAATACGTTTTCACGTAAAATGCCTGATGGAATGAGGTGCAATACAGTCTTTTTACCACCTACGACAAGAGTATGACCTGCGTTATGTCCGCCTTGATAACGTACTACCGCAGCCGCTTGATCTGTGAGCAGGTCGACGATTTTACCTTTACCTTCGTCGCCCCATTGGGTACCAAGTACCACAACATTTTTGCCCATAATAGCCTCATTACATCATGCTGTTAAAATTGGAAACCATCAGTAAAAAACTTACCGCTGGCGTTTAAATCTTTTCAATATTCCATTGACCGTTTTGCGATACAAGCTGATGTGTCGCATAAGGAATAGAACCTAAATTATCATTACCTAACAATTGAACTACACGTAAGCCTTGTGAACGTGCATTTGCAATTGCTTTAAGCAAATCTGCATCAGTACCTTTTGGTGCCACTACAGTTTCAATTTCAGCAAACTGATTTGCCCCTAAGGCATATAAATCACAACTGAAACCAGTAGCAGGACGTGCACGACCAAAGTGTTCACCAATACCATCATAACGGCCACCTTGCGCTAAAGGTGCAGCACGGTTCGGTGCATAAACTGCATACATCAAACCAGTGTGATAGTGGTAACTGCGAAGTTCGACAACGTCAATTCCAACATTAAGTGCTAGCCAACGGTTTTTAATTTGTTCAAGTGTAGTTTTGAGTGCATTTAATGCAGCATCAAATTCAACATCTTTTAAAATATCTGTACTTAAATGAGTTTGTAATGCTTCTAAATCACTTGCATAGCGACCAAGTGCATAGAAGTCTGAACCCATATTTAAATTTTGAGTAAATTCAGCCAACTCAGGTAATGCTTTTCTTTGATAAAGATCAGATAACTCATGCTCTTCATTTTTAGAAAGGCCAGCATATTTGACTAAGCTGCGAAATAGCCCTACATGTCCTAAGTCTAAATGTGCGCCTTGCAATGTATAAGCATTTTCAATGAGCCCAAGCATTACATCGACCATTTCAACATCAGCTTCAATACTATCGTGGCCATATAGCTCTGCACCTAATTGTAAAGGTGCGCGAGTCGCATTGAAATTTTGTGGTTTTGTATGTAATACAGTCCCTGCATAACAGTAACGTGCAACCCCTTCAACAGGTCTTACATGTGCATCAATACGTGCAACTTGAGGTGTCATATCAGCACGGATACCGAGTAAACGGCCTGAAAGCTGGTCAATCACCTTAAAAGTTACTAAATCCAGGTCTTGATTTGATTCTGATAATGAAGACAACGATTCGATGTATTCGATAAATGGTGTATATACCAGTTGATAACCTCTTACTGAGAGGAAATCTATAGCTTCACGACGAAGTTTTTCAATGACTTGCGCCTGTTCCGGCAATACATCTGCTACCCCGTCAGGCAGCAACCATGTCTCTGAAATGGTCATATTTCAAGCCTAAAATCTGATCAA
This sequence comes from Acinetobacter sp. ABJ_C1_1, assembly GCF_044684115.1. Taxonomy (NCBI): domain Bacteria; kingdom Pseudomonadati; phylum Pseudomonadota; class Gammaproteobacteria; order Moraxellales; family Moraxellaceae; genus Acinetobacter; species Acinetobacter sp. ABJ_C1_1. The sequence goes on from NZ_JBITPU010000011.1 coordinate 66,616, forward strand.
CGTGGAACGACCCCACATAAAAAAATCGGGAACACACCCGATTTCTCTTAGTGTAGCATGATACTTTGTGCCATGCACCTGACAATTTGCATAAATCTTTCTTAATAAACTCTAAAGTCAAAAAGAAGATAATAAGAATAAACAATAGTATTCAATGCCTTACCCTTATTCAATTTAGTTACACACTAAAGTTCTTCGACTAAAGAAAGGGCTAATATCTGAACTATCGTCTTTTTTCCAACTAACCAACCTTAATGGTTGAATAGCTTTCTTAAGTTATTTTAAATTTAGAAAGAATCACACAAATCTAATAATCGATTTGCATAGCCCCATTCATTATCGTACCAAGCAAATACTTTAGCTTGATGTCCAACAACCATGGTTTGGGTTAAATCAACAATAAGTGAATAAGGTGAATGATTAAAATCACTTGAAACTAGTGGTTCATCAGTCACTGCCATAATTTCCGCATAATCTGTTTGAGAAGCTTTGATTAACAATTCATTAATATGATGAACAGTAATTGGAGATTGTGTGATAAACGTTAAATCAATTGCAGCCACATTAATGGTAGGAACTCGAATTGAGTAGCCATCAATACGGTCTTCCATTTTCGGCATTACACGCTTTAATGCACCGAGTGCACTAGATGTAGTGGGAATAATATTTTGTCCAGAAGCTCTAGCACGACGTAAATCACGATGCGCATGATCAAGCACAGACTGATCTGCCGTTACTGCATGAATTTCGGTCATGAGCGCAGTTTCAATACCAAATGCATCATCAATAATTTTTACCAATGGCACCAAAGCCTGCGTAGTACATGACACACTAGATATGATTTGATCAGTCGCTTTTACATCGGCATGGTTAACACCATAGACAATTGCAGCATCGACATGGTCAAAAGGTGCAGCCCCAATAATGACCCGCTTCGCCCCTGCTTCTAAATGACGTGTCGCATCAGCATGAGAACGGAACAAGCCTGTACATTCGAGTACAACATCAATTTGCAAGCTTGCCCACGGTAAAAGTTCTGGTTGTTTTTGCTGAAGAACTTCAACTTTCAAATTTCTTTGGTTAGATTGAATATTTAAATAAATCTTTTCATTTTCAATAGCTATGTCAACTTTGCCATTAAAACGACCATGAGTTGAATCATATTTAAATAAATGCACCAGTGTCTGTACATCTGCTATATCGTTAATCGCCACGATTTCAAAATGAAATTGTTTCGGGCTCTCAAACCAGGCACGTAAAACATTACGTCCAATCCGGCCAAACCCATTAATGGCGATACGTTGCATGACCTATCCTTATCTACAAAACCAGAAACGAAAGAAGGCATATAGTAAAACACGTCAAGGCTAATTGAATATAGATTTTTAGCCAAATCACAGTTTTGTAAGATATTCCCTCTAAAATCGTTGGTTCGGTGGGGTTTTTCCGTTACAATTTAGCGTTTTTTAAAAATAAGCCCCGTATCACATGCAAGATTTGTGAACAAACAAACTTGTGGTGATGCTTTTAGCCAAATTCGAAAATATGGAGTGACTTGGTTGTGAGTACTCGTTTAATGACATCTGCTGAAATTCGTGAAGCATTTTTGCGCTACTTTGAAACGCAAGGGCATACACGTGTCGCGTCGAGTTCTCTTGTTCCTGCCAACGACCCAACTTTATTATTTACAAATGCTGGGATGAACCAGTTTAAAGACTGTTTTTTAGGTCTTGAGAAACGTGACTATGTACGTGCCACAACATCACAAAAATGTGTACGTGCAGGCGGTAAACATAACGATTTAGATAACGTCGGCTATACAGCTCGTCACCATACATTCTTTGAAATGTTAGGTAACTTCTCATTTGGTGACTATTTCAAACGTGATGCGCTTAAGTTTGCTTGGGAATTTTTAACCAGCGAACAATGGCTTGCTTTACCAAAAGATCGCTTATATGTAACGGTTTATCATACTGATGACGAAGCGTATGACATCTGGAATAAAGAAATTGGTTTAGCACCAGAACGTATTATCCGTATTGGTGATAACAAAGGCGAAAAATACGCTTCAGATAACTTCTGGGCAATGGGTGATACAGGTCCATGTGGTCCATGTTCTGAAATTTTCTTTGACCACGGTGACCACATTTGGGGTGGCTTACCTGGTTCTCCTGAAGAAGATGGCGACCGTTTCATTGAAATCTGGAACAACGTTTTCATGCAGTTCAATCGTACTGCTGATGGCGTGCTTCATCCTCTTCCAGCTCCATCTGTTGATACAGGTATGGGCTTAGAGCGTATTTCTGCTGTATTGCAACATGTTAATTCAAACTATGACATTGACCTGTTCCAACACTTATTAAAAGCTGCTGCAAACATTATTGGTATTGAAGACGAAGGTCAGCCTTCTTTACGTGTTGTTGCAGACCATGCACGTTCTTGCTGTTTCTTGATTGCTGATGGTGTAAACCCAAGCAATGAAGGCCGTGGCTATGTACTTCGCCGTATTATCCGTCGTGCTGTGCGTCATGGTAATAAACTTGGCGCAACTGGTACGTTCTTCTACAAAATGTTGCAACCTTTAATCGAAGTTATGGGTGATGCCTACCCAGAACTTGCAGCGCGTAAAGACGTGATTGAAGCAACTTTAATTCGTGAAGAAGAACAGTTTGCTAAAACACTTGAGCAAGGTTTAAAACTACTTGAAGGTGAACTTGCTCAGTTAAAAGACAAAACTATTCCTGGTGCGACTGTATTTAAACTTTACGACACTTATGGCTTCCCAACAGACTTAACTGCGGATATTGCACGTGAACGTGGCTTTATTATTGATGAAGCTGGCTTTGAAGTTGAAATGGCTGCACAACGTCAACGTGCGCGTGACGCTGGTAAGTTTGCAGTTGACTATAACAACATTGTAAAAGTCGAAGGTGAAACTCAGTTCGACGGTTATATCAACACAACTGGTCAAGGCGAAATTGTAGCGATCTATAAAGATGGCGTACAAGTTGATGAAGTTTCTGAAGGCGACGAAGCGCTTATCGTTCTAAATCAAACTCCTTTCTATGCTGAAAGTGGTGGTCAGATTGGTGATACAGGTATCTTCAAAAACGAAACTGGTATTTTTGAAGTTCAAGACACCCAAAAGTCTGGCGGTGCCTTTGTTCATCAAGGTATTGTGACCGTTGGTAACCTCAAAGCAAATCAAAATGTAGAAGCGATTGTTAAAGCAGACATTCGTGAAGCTACTGCGCGCAACCACTCAGCAACTCACTTGCTACATGCTGCCCTTCGTCAAATCTTAGGTTCACATGTACAACAAAAAGGTTCTTTAGTTGCAAGCGACATTTTACGTTTTGACTTTGCAAATGACCAACCTGTTTCATTTGAACAATTACAACAAGTTGAACGTCTCGTAAATGCTGAAGTTATTGCCAATACTCCAGTGACGACTGAACTTCTCGACATTGAAGCTGCGAAAGCAAAAGGCGCAATGATGTTGTTCGGTGAAAAATATGGTGATGAAGTACGTGTACTTTCTATGGGTTCAGTCATTGATGAGAAAAACTTCTCAATCGAACTTTGTGGTGGTATTCACGTAAAACGTACAGGTGATATTGGTTTATTCAAAATCACTTCTGAAGGTGGCGTAGCTGCTGGTGTACGTCGTATTGAAGCAGTAACTGGTACTAAAGCGTTAGAAGTGGTACAAAAAGCTGATAATGATATTCAGCACATTAATAGCTTACTAAAAGCACAGAAAGACCAAACAGTTGAGCGTGTACAAGCCAATGTAGAATTGGTTTCTGCACTACAAAAGCAGATTGAACAGCTCAACCAAAAATTGGCAAACTTCCAAGCGGCTGACTTGATTGACCAAGTACAAACCATTGCTGGTCGTCAAACGCTTATTACCACTGTTCAAGGTGTTGATGCCAAAGCGCTTCGCAACTTACATGACAGTGTGAAATCAAAATTAGAGAACGCAGTGATTGTGTTAGCAGGTGTAGAGGGTGACAAAGTCAGCCTGCTTGCATCAGTCGCGTCGCAATACACTGCAAATCTAAAAGCAGGTGACATCATCAAACATCTAGCAACTGAGTTAGGTGGTAAAGGTGGTGGTAAACCTGACTTAGCACAAGGTGGCGCGCCACTTAACGAGAAGTTTGGACAAGTTATTGCAGCATTGCCTGCTTGGCTTGAACAAAAATAAGACTTCACTTTTTGTGTAACTGACCCTGAAAAGCCTCTCAGGGTCATGGCTTATATGGAACAACTATGGCATTAATCGTTCAAAAATATGGCGGTACTTCTATGGGTACCCCCGAGCGCATTTTAAATGTTGCTCGTCGTGTGAAGCGTTGGCATGATCACGGTCACAAGGTTGTTGTGGTCGTATCTGCAATGAGTGGTGAAACAAACCGCTTACTTGCCCTCGCTAAAGCCATTACCGAAACACCTGACCCACGCGAGTTAGACCAAATGGTTTCAACCGGTGAACAGGTGACGATTTCCATGTTAGCTATGGCACTTAATTCGATTGGTGTGGAAGCTAAATCCTATACCGGACGTCAAGTCGGTATTAAAACTGACAGTGCATTTACCAAGGCGCGTATTGAGTCGATTGACACAGATGTCATGACCAATGACCTAGATGCAGGCCGTGTTATTGTGGTTGCAGGCTTCCAAGGCTTTGATGCCAATGGAAACACAACAACTCTAGGACGTGGTGGTTCAGATACTTCTGGTGTTGCCATTGCAGCTGCGCTGAAAGCAGATGAATGCCAAATCTATACTGACGTTGATGGTGTTTACACTACAGACCCTCGTGTTGCTCCTAAAGCGAAGAAAATTGATCGTATTTCTTTTGAAGAAATGCTAGAAATGGCATCATTAGGTTCAAAAGTTTTACAAATTCGCTCAGTAGAATTTGCCGGAAAATATCAAGTTCCTTTACGTGTATTATCAAGCTTTGATAATGATGAAGACGGCGCATTTGACGACGAATTTAAAGAAAATGTAGGTACACTCATTACTACTGAGGCAGAAGACAATATGGAACAGCCAATCATTGCAGGTATTGCTTTTAACCGTGACGAAGCAAAATTAACGATTTTAGGTGTACCTGATGAACCAGGTATTGCTTCTAAAATTTTATCACCAGTAAGTGATGCCAACATTGAAGTGGACATGATAGTTCAAAATGTTGAAGAAGATGGCACAACAGATTTTACTTTCACAGTAAACCGTGTTGATTTAGCGAAAGCTGAAAAAATCTTAAATGAGACTGCCAAAAATATTGGTGCACGCGAAGTTTCAACACGTGACGATATCGTAAAAGTTTCAATTGTTGGTGTGGGTATGCGCTCACATGCTGGTGTCGCAAGTAAGATGTTCACTGCCCTTGCAGATGAAGGCATCAACATCCTTATGATTTCAACTTCTGAAATTAAGGTTTCTGTCATTATTGATGAGAAATATCTAGAACTTGCAGTTCGTTGTCTACACACCGCTTTTGGTTTAGATCGCGAACACGGTGAAAGCAGCGCCCGCGCTTAATTTTACCAAACGGTCAAGAATTCATTCAAAACTGTTTACTTGTCCGACAATAATCAAAGAAAACACAGAGCCGCTATAGTTTTTTTTATAGCGGCTCTGTTATATTAAACGGAAAGTTTTTTGGCAGAGATTATCAAAATATGACTTTGTTCTCATATTTCTGTTAGAATCTGACTGAAAACTGAGGTTGAGCTTTTTATTTGGGTACCAATATTGCAGTTTTAAGCGTTTAGCAAGGAGATAAACATGCTGATTCTGACCCGCCGTGTCGGGGAAACATTAATGATTGGGGATCAAGTCAGTGTTACTGTGCTTGGCGTCAAAGGAAACCAGGTTCGAATTGGTGTGAATGCGCCAAAAGAGGTTTCTGTTCATCGCGAAGAAATTTATCAACGTATTCAACATGAACGTGCAATGCATGAACACCTTCAACATCTTGATCAAGATTATCAAGTTTCATATGAAGATGATAATTATGCACAGAAAAACTTCAATCGTTAGTATGAAGTTATTCTCTCCCTAATTAAAGCGACTTTATAGTCGCTTTAAATTTTTTGGGAGTATATAAATTTATAGACCTAATGCACGTTTTACTGGGGCATAACTACGACGATGCTGATCGATCACGCCATGAGCTGCAATCGCTTCAAAATGTGCTTTAGTTGGATAACCTTTATGTTTTCCAAAACCAAATAATGGATATTGCTGATCTAATTCTGCCATTTGGCGATCACGTGTGACTTTTGCCAAAATACTCGCCGCACTAATCTCGGCATGGCTAGCGTCGCCACCAATAATCGCTTCACAAGGAATAATGATTCCTTTCGGAATTTGGTTGCCATCTACAATGACTTTTTGAGGTTGTGTCTTTAGGCCTTCCACTGCTCTTTTCATTGCTAAAAATGTTGCCTGCAAGATATTCAGCTCATCAATTTCCGCATGTGTCGCTTCCGCTATTGACCATGCTAAAGCTTTTTCCTGAATTTCAATAAACAACTTTTCACGTTTCTTTTCAGTTAATTTTTTAGAATCGTTTAATCCTAAAATTGGATTGTTCGGATCTAAAATAACAGCTGCAGCAACAACTGAACCCACTAGTGGGCCTCGCCCCGCCTCATCTACGCCTGCAACAAACATGTATACTCCAATAAAAAAAAGAGGCCGATCAATATGAGTCAGCCTTCTTTGAAACTCAAATTATTAATTACTTTTGTAAAGCTTCTGCTACGCAAGCATTTACAGTATTAGAAACGACTTGATTTACAACTGTTGCACGTGCAGCTGGGTCAAGTGCAGCAGTAGCCAAATCAACTGCAGTCACACTGTTTGGTGCCTTTTCACTTACGCAACCACAAACATTAGTTTGAATACTATCACGTTGTTCAGCAGTCATAAGCTTTGTTGCTGTTTTCCATGCAGGAACATTATTAATTTCTGTAATACATTTCGCATTTACAGCTACTTTTAATGCAGTCATGCCTAACTGTTGAGTTGCAGTTTCTGCAGAACCTGCACCAGGTGTAGTCGCACATGCTGTTAAAGCCAAAACTACTGGTGCTACAGCGAGCATCAATTTTTTCATCATTTTTTCCTTTGATCGAACGTAAGCAGCGCGTATTTTGCCTAAACTTGTGCTTAGAAGAAACAAATAAATTGATGCATTTATGCAAACTAGCTCTCTTATTTTCTCGCTTAAATTGAGCGTGTTTTTCCCAATTAAAGCGTTCTGTTTATAGCACGCTCCGTTACGAGAACAACATTTCTCAAATTCAGTGCTTTCCCATAAAATCTAGCGCTAAAATGACAAAAAAATAGGGTCTTTTATGCCTGCCTCATCCTCTCAATACTACACCCGTACTGCACAGATTCTGCATTGGGTCATGGCAATCATTTTCATTACCGCTTGGGTGATTGGTTTCTATAGTGGAAATTTTTTAAGTTACGATGCCGATGGCAGCTTTAAAGGCGATGTTATTACACTGCATAAAAACATTGCCACAACCATTATCTTTTTAGTGGTTATTCGCCTATTCTGGCGTTACACCCACCCAGCCCCACAACTGCCTGACACGATGTCACCGACGATGAAAACTTTGGCACATGTTGGTCATCTATTGCTTTATGTGATTTTGGTGGCTTTACCTGTTACGGGTTGTTTATTTAGCTGGAGTGCTGGTCATCCTGCCCCTGTTTTATATTTATTTGAAATTCCACGTTTAGTACAAGACAATCCAGAGCTTTTAGCTATCGTTAAACCATTACATATTTATATTTCGTGGTTTGCAGGTTTGCTTATTGTTGGACATGTTCTGGCAGCTTTAAAACATCACTTTGTGGATAAAGACAATGTTTTAAACAGTATGACCAAACAGCCTAAATAAATTCAATGTTAAAAAAACCGCCTATCACAGGCGGTTTTTTATTTAGATTTTTTGGATTTCTGAAATCCACTTTTGTTTCTCTTCATCTGAAATGAAAGAGGCTTCAAAAGAGTTAATTGCGAGTTGCTTCAACTCATCATTACTTAAATCTAAGGCTTGCTGAATAGCAACGAAGTTATCATTCATATATCCACCGAAATATGAAGGATCGTCCGAGTTAACAGTCACGTGTACGCCTTTTTGTAAAAGACGGCGGATATTGTGATCTTTCATATCCTTAACGACACATAGCTTTAAGTTACTTAAAGGACAAACCGTTAATGGCATTTTTTCATTAATTAAACGAGCCATCAATTGTTCGTCTTCTTCAGAACGCACGCCGTGGTCAATACGGTTTACTTTGAGCAAGTCTAAAGCTTCCCATACATATTCAGGTGGGCCTTCTTCGCCTGCATGAGCCACGATTAAGAAACCTTCTTCACGTGCCTTAGCAAAAACACGTTCAAACTTAGCTGGTGGGTGTCCTACTTCACTTGAATCAAGTCCAACAGCAATGATGTCTTCTTTAAACGGTAAAGCTTGCTCAAGCGTTTCAAATGCCGCTTCTTCGCTTAAATGACGCAAGAAACACATAATAAGCTGAGAGCTAATACCAAATTTAGCTTTTGCGTCAGCACACGCACGTTTAAGCCCATTTATGACCGTTGCAAAAGCAATACCACGGTCGGTATGGGTTTGCGGGTCAAAGAACATTTCTGTATGAACGACACGATCTTCTGCACATTTCTCAAAATATGCCCACGCTAAATCATAAAAATCTTGCTCATGAACAAGAACATTTGCACCAGCATAGTAAATATCTAGAAATGATTGAAGATTATGAAAGTTATAAGCTTGCTTTACTTCTTCAACAGATTTGTAAGGAATCTGAATCTGATTACGCTGTGCAATCGCAAACATTAATTCAGGTTCAAACGTCCCTTCAATATGTACATGCAACTCAGCTTTTGGTAAGGCCTGAATCAGCTCGACTTGATTCATATTAACTCCACATCTAAAGAAAAAAGGGTGTGGTAAACACACCCTTCTATAATTTCCTTCTTATATCTCTATCACTAAAATAGTTCTAGAAGGAAATTATAAAAAATCGTATTAACCGCCAAAAGCGATAAATTTAAATACCCAAAGAGCAGCAATAATCCATACCATGTATGGAACAGTTTTTGCCTTACCTGTGAATAATTTAACTAATGCATAGCTGATAAAGCCCATTGCAATACCATCTGCAATTGAGTAGGCAAATGGCATAAATACAATTGTTAAAAAGGCTGGAACAGCTTCTGTAATATCATCCCAATCAATGTGTGTGATCCCTTGGATCATTAACACACCAATAAACAATAAAGCTGGTGCTGTTGCAAAACCTGGTACAGATTGAGCAAGAGGTGCCAAGAATAAACAGCAAATAAATAAGACAGCGACAACGACAGCGGTTAAACCTGTACGTCCACCCGCTGCTACACCTGAAGCTGATTCAATATATGGTGTAGTTGATGAAGTACCTAATGCTGCACCAGCAACAATCGCAGTAGAGTCAGCAAATAGTGCTTTTTTCAAACGTGGTAATTTACCATCTTGTAAAAGTCCTGCACGGTGTGAAACGCCAACTAAAGTACCCGTACTATCAAACAAGTCAACAATGAAGAATACGAAGATGACACCCACCATACTTGCAGTAAATAGGCCTTTAAAGTCCATTTGCATGAATGTCGGGGCAATAGAAGGAATCTGGCCCACTACGCCTTTAAATTCATTTAAGCCTAAAGCAGTCGCAATTGCTGTCACCACTAAAATACTAATAATGATGGCACCACGAACTTTGAGCTGATGTAAAACTACAATGAGTAAAAAGCCAAATAAAGCCAGTAGCACTGTAGGTTGTTTAATATCGCCCAACCCCACTAATGTCGCTTTGTTTGCAACAATGATTCCAGCATTTTTTAGCGCAATAAGTGCAAGGAATAAACCAATACCACCACCTATCGCAAATTTAAGCGACATTGGAATAGCATTGACAATCGCTTCACGAACCTTAAAGAAGCTAATAGCAAGAAATACAACACCTGAAACAAAAACAGCTGCTAAAGCTGTCTGCCATGGCACTCCCATACCCATACATACCGAATAGGTAAAATAAGCATTAAGCCCCATACCTGGTGCCAAGGCGATTGGGTAATTGGCAATAATACCCATCACTAAACAACCGATTGCTGCTGCCAAACAGGTCGCAACGAATACGGCGCCATGATCCATGCCGGTTTCAGATAAAATGAGTGGATTGACAATGATGATGTAACACATCGTTAAAAATGTAGTTACACCAGCAAGAACTTCTGTTCGAAACGTGGTTTTATTGTCGCTTAACTTAAATAAACGCTCTAACCAGCCTGCCGAAGAATTGGGCGCCGCCATAAGTAGCCTCTATGCAAAATCTGAGCTGTGGAATATGTACTTCTATGTAGGTATCTGAGCAATCTTGTTTTTCTGTTCAGATCTCTAGACAAAAATCTTAAATAGACGAAGCAACAAATATGCCACTCATTTGATGTCTGTTTTCATACACAGAAAATAGCCACAGCCCCTCTTGAAACACAAAAAAGCTGCATAACCCCTATGCAGCTTTTTTACTATACGTTCAATAAGTTTAACAGATTCAACAGCAACATGATCAAAATTTATGAAAAGATATGACCAATGGCACACTTTTTAAAGCAAATTACAATAACCATTCTGCTTAGAAAAAAACTTTTTTATCACTAATATATTTTTGCAAATTGTATGAAGCTAAATTGCTATGACTCACACGATTTGGATTTCGCTCAATCGTCTGCAAATTTTTTTCAGCTTCCTGAATAATCCTCATGAGTTCCTGATGTCTTTTATTTTGGGTATCTAAATATGCCCAATACCCTAATACAAACACGATACTCACACACAACACTATTAATACTTTATTGATCATTATTATTATCTCTATGTTTTTAATGTTAATGATCTTAACAAAAAACAACCAGTTTGTGAATATTTTCACATTTATTTACAATAATTATTAATTACTCAAACTATTGATATAAAAAATGTTTTCCAATTTGCAATTTAAAAAAAGATTAAAAATAATACTTTTCACTTAAAAATTCATTTTTAAAAATAACTATATTTTTTTAACAGAAAGTTATATAGGCTATTTCCCCACTTTTATTTTGAAGTATATTTAAATATATTTTTCACTTTAACTTCATTATATTATTTATTGAATATTAATTTATTTGTTAAATCGTTAGATAATAAAAAGCCCATTTCAATAAATCAAAATGGGCCTTTACGAAGTCATTAACCTGCAACTTCTTCCACTTTTGGTTTTGCTTTTACCAAATCAGCTTCATAGATCACATCATATTCTTCTAACTTTAAATGATGTAACCGCTCTCTAAGTTTTTTCAAAGACCACGGCCATGCAGCAAAGTTACGCCCATTGGCATCAAGGTAGTAACTTTTACATCCCCCACTATTGAAGACAGTGGTTTGCAGATGTTTTTGTACAAGCTCATTATGCTTTTTAATTACTTCTGATTTCACTGAAAGCTTAGCAATACCTTTTGCCTTCATTTGTAGCAAACCATCAACAATATATTGCAGTTGTGCTTCAGCAAGACCAATAAATGAGTCATAAACCAAAACATTTGGCCCTAGCATAAGAAATGCATTTGGTACATTTTCAATGTTGGTTCCTAAGTAGGCTTCTGGTGATGAGTCTTTCCAAAGCTCAGCTAGGCATTCCCCTTTTTCGTTATGTACCCGTTTACCGATTGGTGGGTGAGATACTTCAAATCCAGTGCCCCAAATAATGACATCAACTTCGTGGCGTTCACCATTGGCAGCAACCACAGTATTGCCTTCAACCTTCACTAAACCATGTGGAATAAGTGTAGTGTTGGGTGCCTGTAACGCTGGATAGTAATTATTGGCAAATAAAATACGTTTACAACCAATATCAAAATTAGGCGTTACGTTTTGACGTAAAACTGGATCTTTAATTTGTAACTTTAACAGTTGTTTCGCAGCAAAATTGACAGGCTTTAAAGCTTTTGGATTGCGTAAGCCAAAATTAATGACATTTAAAGTACCCGCTACAGTTTGTCGCCAAGTGGCTTGAATTTTTGGATATTTCGCAATGATTGATTTACTCAACTCACCCAAGTCGGTATCTGGTTTTGGCAGTACCCAAGGTGCTGTACGTTGGAACACAAACAACTCTTTGGCTTTAGGTTGAATTTGTGGCACAAATTGGATGGCAGATGCACCCGTACCAATTACGGCAATACGTTTTCCAGTTAAGTCATAATCATGGTTCCACTTCGCTGAATGGAACATTTCACCTGTAAAGGTATCTAAGCCCTCAAGACGTGGTATCTGTGCTTCAGTAATTGGACCCGTAGCAAATAGAACTGTTTTAGCAATATACAAACCAGAGCTCGTCTCTAGCTTCCAGATATTTTTTAGGTTGTCCCATTCTGCTTTTAATAGTTCGGTATTGAACTCAATTAAGGACTCAATATCAAACTCACGGCTTACATCTTCTAAATAACTTAAAATTTCCGGTTGGCGTGCAAATAAGTGACTCCATTTCGCACTTGGTGCAAAGGAGTAAGAATACAAAGCTGAAGGTACATCACAGCCACAACCCGGATAGGTATTTTCACGCCAAGTACCACCAACGCGGCTCGCTTTTTCAATAATTTTAAAATTGGTTAAACCTGCTTCATTTAGCTTAATTGCAGCAGCTAAGCCAGAAATACCTGCACCGACAATAAAAGTGTCATAAATATGTGCAACTTCTTGGGCTTTACGTGTACGTGTATTTGTTCTAGGTTTAGTGACCATAATTTTTCTGCCTATACAAAATTTTATTTAAATAACTGATACGAAAGCCCAAGGAACTTTGCATATAGCGTTGGAGACGTTCTTTTCATAAGCCAGAATAATTTGGCGTCGATCTGTGGTGTGGTATAGAGCTGCCCTCGATCTAATCGGTTCAATGTTAAAGTCGCAACTGCATCACTGGTGGTCATGGCATAATTCATGAGTGCATGGTCTGCAAGTTTTGAATAGCGCCCTGGAATACGTCCATTTTTAATGATATTGGTAGGCACCAAAGTCGGGCAAAGTACATTCACTTTAATATTAAACTTATGCAGTTCAGCTGAAAGCGTTTCTGATAATGCCAATACACCTGCTTTCGTTACGTTGTAGACACTCATTTCAGGTGCTGCGGTATAAGACGCAGCAGAAGAGACATTAATAATTGCGCCGTAACCTAGTTTTTTAAGCTTTGGCACAAATGCATGACAACCATGAATAACTCCCCATAGGTTTACATGCATACACCACTTCCAGTCTTCCAAACTCATTTCATCAAATTTACCGCCTAAACCTACGCCAGCATTATTAATGATGAGTGTTACTGGGTGCTCTAATAACTGTTCTGCTTGATCAGCCAAAGTCTGTACTTGTTCTGCTTGCCCAACATCGCACTGGACAGCAAAAGCTTTTTGTCCAAGCTGTTCAATTATCTTTACGGTTTCTTCAGCAGCTTCTAAATTAATATCTGCGCAGACTACGCTGCCACCACGTTTTGCCAATTCAACTGCAAAGCTTCGTCCAATCCCACTGCCTGCCCCAGTCACGACCGCATATGCATTTCGACTCGGCTGATCTTTCTTACCAAATAGAATCATAGTAAATCCTAAAAAATTTTAAGGAGACGGCAGTAATTTGGGTATTACTGCCGTGACCAACAGTCTTATGAAACTGCACGAACTGGTGGAGTAAATTCCTTCACAAAGTAAGGTGCAATCGCACCACCTTCGTTAAGTAATTTCTTTTTGTAGTACTCCAGATATTCAGTCGTATCGTGGTCATTTGGATGGAAGTCAGGACGTAAGTAATCAAAAATCTGGCCAATGGTGCTGCCAAATACGCCATCTTTTGGACTAAAAATTAAGTTGACGCCACGACGTGCATCTTTCCAGAATTTTCTGGTTAACAGTTCTTTTGGCTTACGCAGTACGGGTACCAATAAAGTTGCGGTTGGAATAAGCCCTAAAATGGTGATAAAAGCCATTAAAAAGCCGGTTGCACGCAATGGATAGTTACCGTTCAAAATCTGATAGACATCATAGGCAATATCTTTATGCTCAGATTCTTCAAGCATATGCCACATCCATAAAGCACGGCTTTTCGCATCGTCGGTATAATAAAAGTTCTTTTCATGCTTCATCATGTATTCAGCGAGAACTCCCGTAAAGTGCTCAATGCCTGCCATAAGTGAAAGCTTTAATGGCTGTGGGAATTTTAAAAACACATATTTAAAGAAGTTTTCACCTAAGAAGCGATATAAATCGACCGGATATTCCAGCTCTTTAATTGCATCATTGAATTCATTATGCAATTTTGAATGGATGGCTTCTTGACCAATGAGGGAAGTCACACGCTGTTTTAAAATTGGATCTTGAATAAATTCGCGGTGATGACGGGCAGTTTCAATCACCAAATCTTCACCATAGGTCAAAAAAACCGAAAGCGTTGCAAAGAACAAAGTTGCAAACTGATTGTTGACGTAAAACTCGATATCAATTTCTTTGCCATCAAACCCGATATTTAGATGACGGATTGGGATAGATCCTTTATTTGAAAAGTCTATCTTTTGATACTGAGCTATAACTGATTTAGGAGAAATAACATTTCGGATAGCTTGAGCGACCATTTTCGACACCCTATAAAATTTGTTAAATACAAGGCAGCGTCGAATCAAACAGATACAGATAAAGTTGTCTTTAGATTATTTCTTGCAATCTTTAACTGCTCTAGAACAAAAATTTGCTCGAATACATCTGCCTTGCCATGTTTTATGAACTTAAATATTGTTAAGTTCACCAAATCAGATTAAATAGTGCGCTTGATATAATTCTCGAACAAGGACAAAAAAAGCCAACCCACATTGAAACTTTTTGCCAACCTAAATATTTTTGATAATTTCAAATAACTTATATAACCCACTATTATTCATAATGATTCAAATAAAAGACATTTGTCCTAAAAGGATAAAAATATGGCTTTAAAAGATAACAAATGAAATATTATGCCTACTTCGATAGAAATCTTATTTCAATATTTCAGCGTTCCAAAAATCACACTAAGCTTTCTATTTTCAGAGCTTTATTGCACAAATGAAAACGATAAACTGCATTCAGAGAAAAAAATTGAATGAGGATAATAAATCATGTTTGATATGCGTTTATCTCATGAGCGTGGTGCAGCACATCATGGCTGGTTACAGTCAAAACACACGTTTTCATTTGCAAATTATTGGGACCCGAAACAAGTAGGCTTTTCAGATTTGCTTGTGATTAATGACGATACCGTTGCACCATCGAAAGGCTTTGGTACTCACCCTCACCGCAACATGGAAATCATTTCTTATGTGCTTGAAGGTGCATTAGAACATAAAGATTCAATGGGTACTGGTTCGGTGATTGTGCCTGGTGATATTCAATTAATGAGCGCAGGTCGTGGTGTTGCTCATAGTGAATTTAACCACTCTGCACAAGAAAACGTGCACTTCTTGCAAATTTGGGTAGTTCCAAATGAAGTGAACACCACACCAGGTTATCAACAATTGCATATTTCTGAGGAAGACAAACGCGGTAAATTGCACTTGATGATTTCACCAAAAGGTGGCGAAAAAACTTTGTCGATCAAACAAGACATTAATATTTATTCTGGTCTTTTTGACGGCGAAGAAACAGCAGAGTTTGCAATTCCAGAAGGACGTTATGTTTACCTACATGTGGCAAAAGGCCGTATTAATGTAAACGGTAAAACCTTTAACACGGGTGATGCTGCGCGAATTCGTGATGGAGGCAAGTTATCATTTACTAATGGTGATAATGCTGAAATTCTGATTTTTGATATGCGTCCAGAAGAAGTTCCAACCATGCCATAATCAACAAAACACCTGCATAGTTATATGCAGGTGTTTTTTTATATATTGAAATTAAAAACTATGAATGTTCTTCCGAGCGTGCCATTTCAGTATTGATATAACTCATGATCATAGTGGTTAACCCTTGCACCATTTCATCAAAACTAATAAATGGGTTAGGTAAAATAAGATGTCTTGCTACGTTAAAAATACCGCTATTTATACAAATGTAAGTAATGACAGGTAAGTTATTAATTTTTAAATATTTAGGATTATGCATCATATATTTCATGATGACTTCCATTAAAGCCTGTTCAATTTTTGGAATATATTTGTCGTATTGCAACTCACCTGCATAACGTAAAACGGTTAAGTAACGGTCATTATTCTTCTTTAATAAATCACTAAATGTATAAAAGATCATTTCGATAACAGGCTCTAACTCCAACTCTAGAATTGTAGGAGTTAACTCTTTAATCATATCGAGAATTTCACTCACAAAGTAATGATTCATCGCATCATAGATTTCTTCTTTATTTTTAAAATACTCATAAAGTGACCCAACACTCACACCTGCAATTTCTGCAATATGACGTGTAGTGGTACCACTTGGTCCATGCAATGCTACGGCAATAAAACCTGCTTCAATAATAGTATCAACAGTGACTTTGGCTCGTGCCTGACGGGGTTTTCGCGTAGACATATTTTCTTATAAATAATCCGAACATAAGCTCAGGTTAGCATGTAATTTAGCCCTACTCTAATAAAAAAACAAAATCCGAATACTTGTCAAATTTCATGATGCAATTTCTTTAGAGGTATGGCTAAACATAGTTATGAGTTCTTTTATTAGTAGGCACTTATTTTTAAACCAAATAAAATATATAAATAAAAATCAACACATTAATAAATTATAAAACTAATTTTTTATTTTATTCGTACATTAGCGTTGAGCTTAAATAACTTGCAAAGTTACCCGAATTGAATCCGAACATAAACTCAGATTAACATGAAAAAATCTAAAAAGAGGTTGATTCGTTTTACCAAGTTCGCCTCTTTTTCCGTTATTCAGTCAAATAATCAAACAAATAACGGAGCAACATCACCGTACTCAGTAAGCAGAGAAAACTGCTTTTTGAAAATGGAATTTACAGTGCCCTGTTGAAAGTCAAAGCTTTTTGGTTTTCGGCAACATCGCACTATCACTGATTGATCTGAAGGTGTCGCCATGATCTCGACCACAGTTAAAAAATCCCTAAACAAAATTAAATTTTACCGTGAAATCGAGTTACCGGATTTTGCCAGCAAAAAGTCTATTCCAATCCGCCATTTAAATATCGGATTTGAAGGTAAAGAGATTGATGTCGAATTCTATATGAACAATCAATTTGCCACGATGTTTTTTGCTACGCTTTCAGTATTTCTAACCTATGGGGAAGATTTGGTAATTGAAACTGCTCGTCATCACCGTGAATTTATTCAAGACCCAGTGCTAAAGCAACGCGTCACTTCATTGATTGGACAAGAAGCAATTCACTCTAAACTGCACAATGAATATAACGATGCGCTTAAAGATGTTGAATATCCTGTCGATTTATACCGTTTCTTGGGCGAGAACTTCTTTAAATATGTGTTCTTAAAATTCCCACAACCGCTTAAATTATCGATGATGGCTGGTATTGAGCATTTTACAGCGGTACTTGCTGAATACATGATGAAACACGAAAAGAATTTCTATTATTCAGATGATGCAAAAAGCCGTGCGTTATGGATGTGGCATATGCTTGAAGAATCTGAGCATAAAGATATTGCCTATGATGTTTATCAACTACTTAATGGTAGCTATCCATTACGAGCTTCTGGTTTCTTCTTAGCTTTGTTCACTATTTTAGGTCTAATCCCTGCGACTACCTTGTTTATTCCTGTTTTAAGAAAACCACAGGAAATGTTGACTAGAAAATTCTGGAAAGATGCTCGCCGTGGTGTAGGACTTATTTTTGGTCCAAAAGATGGTGTATTCGGTAGCACCATTGGCCAGATTTTTGATTACTTACGTCCTGACTTTCATCCAAATGATCATGATACGACCGAATATCTAGAGTACTACAAAGACAAATTACTGAAAGAAGGCGGCGCGATTGCACCTTACTTTGTGAAGGAATTTACCCCACCTGTACGCTTGTCTTAACTGGCTTGCAACCAGTCATTACTTAATGGCTGGTGTTCCTTAAATCTATTTCGGGATGAATCATGATTTTATTTGGCAAAAAGAAAGTTAAACCAAGCCAAAAAGCTTATGCCGTCGTGACGGGTGCAGGCAGTGGGATTGGTCGAAGTTTTGCAATTGAACTGGCAAAACGTGGTGGCAGCGTAGTCTGTGCAGATATTAATTTGGAAGCTGCTGAAGAAACTGTAAAACTTCTTGAACAAGAAGGTGCAAAAGCTTTTGCTATGCGTTGTGATGTGGGTAATGCCGAACAAGTTAATCATCTGGCTGAAACTGCTGAAATCTTACTTGGGCATCCTGTGACTCTTATCATTAATAACGCTGGTGTGGGTTTGGGTGGCAAGTTCGATGAACTCACCCTAGAAGACTGGAACTGGGTCATGAATATTAACCTTTGGGGTGTTATTCATGGTTGTCATGCATTTGTGCCAAAGTTCAAAAAACTAGGTTACGGCGCAATTATTAATGTAGCTTCTGCGGCATCTTATACCGCAGCACCAGAAATGACTGCTTATAACGTAACGAAAGCGGGTGTTCGTGCGTTGTCTGAAACACTTTCGGCTGAACTGCGTAAGTTTAACATTAAAGTGAATGTGCTCTGCCCGACTTTGGTGCCAACCAATATCATTAAAAATGGTCGTATTCCGGGTCGTTATTCAAAACTTGCAGACCATGCGCTCATGAACTACGCACTCACCACAAGTGATGATGTCGCCAAACTCACACTTAACCGTCTTGATCAGGATGAACTTTATACCATCCCTCAAATCGATGCGAAGTTGTTCTGGCTGATGAAACGTGCATCTCCAAGTTTGTATACCAAGTTCCTTGGTACCTCTTACAAATTATTTAAATAAGAAATTTTATAGGTAGTACCCATATGACTGCTCAAATGAAAACAAATGCATCAGCAAAAAAAGCTGTCAATTCACCTCACCATATTTACGATACCTTTATTGTCGGTGCCGGAATTTCCGGTATCGCCGCAGCGATTCGTCTCGACCAAGTTGGCTATACCAACTATAAAATTATTGAAAAAGCAGGTCGTGTGGGTGGCACTTGGCGTGAAAACACCTATCCGGGCTGTGGCTGCGATGTACCGTCAGCTTTGTATTCTTATTCGTTTGCACCTAGTGCAAAATGGAGTCACTTATTTGCACGTCAGCCGGAAATCTTAAGTTACTTAGAAGATGTAAGTAACGAGTTTAATATCACGTCTAAAATTGAGTTTAACAACGAACTACTCAATGCTGCTTGGGATGAATCACGCCATTTGTGGGTACTTGATACAACTACTGGTCAATATCTATCTCGAACTGTTATTTTTGCAACAGGCCCAATTACCGAAGCCCAGATTCCACGTCTTGAAGGTTTGGATACCTTTACAGGTGAAATGTTCCATTCAGCGAAATGGAACCATAATTATGACTTAACTGGAAAACGCATTGCTGTAATTGGTACAGGTGCATCTGCCATCCAATTTGTGCCACAAATTCAACCTAAAGCAAAAGAGCTGTTTGTGTTCCAACGTACAGCTCCTTGGGTGTTGCCAAAACCAGATACCGACTTGGGCGAGTTGAGTAAATCCGTCATTGCGAAATATCCATCTATTCAGGCGAGTTGGCGTAAAAGTGTAGCGCTAACCCTCAATGCGATTAATTTTGGTTTACGTAACCCACTTGCGCTCAAACCAGTCAATGTATTAGGTAAGCAATTACTTAAATTGCAAATTAATGACCCTGTGCTACGTAAAAACGTAACGCCAAACTTTGACATTGGTTGTAAACGTATTTTATTCGCTAACAACTACTACCCTGCACTACAAGCACCAAACACGACCCTAATCCCTCATGGTTTAGTGAAGGTTGAAGGCAATACGGTGGTTGCAGCGAATGGTGAACGCCACGAAGTTGATGTGATTATTTGGGGTACAGGCTTTGAAGTATCTCACCCACCCATTGGTAAACGTGTCCACAATGAAAAAGGCCAATGTTTACAAGATATATGGAAAGATAGTTCACCAGAGGCTTACTTAGGAACCAACATTGAAAATGTACCAAATGCATTTTTAATTTTAGGACCTAACGTACTGGTTTATGATTCTTTCATTGGTTTAGCAGAGGCACAGCTCGACTATATCGTAGATGGCTTATTGAAAATTAAAAACAAAGGAATTAGCAAGTTAAATGTTAAGGCTGATGTGATTAAAAAGCACAATGACTTGGTGCAAAAGCACTTACAAACAACTGTATTCAATAGTGGTGGCTGTAAGAGTTACTACCTTGATGCCAACGGGCGTAACTTTGCTGCATGGCCTTGGTCATTGAAAAAACTTAAACAACGTTTGAAAAAAGTAGATTTGAAAGATTATGAAGTAACGTATCAAACGACAAAAACTCACTAATTTGTAATTTCGATCAGATCAAGTGTAAGAAAGAGGCAGTGTATTTTTGATTTTCATGAAATACACTGCCTTCTTCGTTGAATATCTTCAAGAAATAAAAGAACAGGATAAAGATGAAAGAAGGTCAATCAAGTCGTACCGCCGAAGCTGCTGCTGCATTACGGGCCAATCATTTTCAAAACACGAAGAACCCTGTATTTTCAGACCCTTATGCTTTTGAGCTGACCAGTAAAGGCTGGAAAAAACTGCTCTCTAACCCACTGATTGTTAAAGTCATGAATTCTTCGGTTTTAAACCGCACTTTAGGTTTACTTACTGGACAAGTAGTCGGGCGCTCCCGTTATGCCGAAGATTTACTTGATCAGGCAGTTCAACAAAATACTCAACAATATGTGTTAGTCGGTGCTGGCCTAGACTCTTTTGTACTACGTGAATCACACCATTACCCTACTTTGAAAATTTTTGAAGTCGATCATCCTGATACTCAAGCTGCTAAACAGACTAAGCTAAAAAAGTTAGGAAATATTCCTGCTACCGTTGAGTTTGTCGCGATTAACTTTGAAAAAGAGTCTATTTCGGAAGCCCTGACCAGAAGTGTCTATGATTCATCTGCTCCTGCATTTTTTTCATGGTTAGGCACAACGCACTATTTAAACCCGCAAACGACCTTGGAAACTTTAAAAAGTATTGCCAACTTTGCTGCAAACGGTAGTGAAGTAGTACTCGACTATTCGACCGATTTTCAGGAATTAAACGGTATTGAGCGACTTGGAAGTATGGGCGTTGCACAATTTACCCATTTGCTGAAAGAGCCTTTATTAGGTCAATTTAAACCAATAGATTTACATCATGCAGTGGAGCAGATGGGATTTGAAGTGGTCGAAGATCTTTCAGGGGAAGCCATTACTGAACGATATTTTAATGCACGAATCGATGAAATTCGCCACACCTCAGCAACACGATTATTGCATTTGCGTTTAAATAAATAAAGATACTTTGATCATTGGTTACTTAGCCGCATGGCATGAGGTGTTTTCCCATGCCATCTTTTATAAGCATGAATAAAACTGGCAGGTTCGGCATAACCTAACCACTCGGCAATTTGCTCAACTGAAACTTTTGGTAATGCCAAATATTGCTCAGCTAGAACTTGCCTGACCTCTTCACGAATTTGTATAAAAGTCATTCCCTCTAATGCCAAGTGACGGCGCAGGGTTCTTATATTTAAATGCAGTCGATCAGCCACTATATCCATAGATGGCATTTCCCCACGCATACTCATCAGCTGCTGTTGCACTAAGGTTGTAAATTTATTTTGTGATTGGCGCTTTTCTAATATTTGACGACATTGTTCTTCTGCAGTGTGCAGAACCAACTCATTCGCCATGAGTAATTTTTGATCCACTTTTTGCGGATCAAGAATTACAAAACTTTTAGCTGCGCCAAATTCTGGCATGATCCCAAATAAAGTCCGATAAGGCTCGGCAACACCTTTAGGTTGAAAAGAAAAAGCCAAATATTGGCAAAAATTGTCCTGCACCAAATCTCGCTGTACCGTAATGAGTGCAGCGGCATCGCGTTCAATAATGAATTGACGCACTGAAGATGGGATATCTTGCTCATCAATTTCAATACGGATTCCTTGCGGTGTATCCGACACATCAAAGCGGGTAAAAGCAAAGGTTAAAGTAAAATAGGTTAAAGCCAAATCCAGTGCTTCACGAATGCTCGCACTACTCATCAGAGCCATGCCTAATGGCCCAAATGTGGTGAAATGATAGCGTGTGCCCACCTCTAAGCCTAATGTCGGTCTGTCTCCTAGTTGCTCAACCAAGTTATGAATCAACTGTAATTCCTGATGGCCTGTCACCACCATATTAGGGTCAAGTAATTGTTGTTGGCTAAGCCCAGTTCCTTGCAAAATTGTCTGATAAGAGATGCCTGATTCCATCGCGAAATCAGCCATTAACCGAACACTATGTACACTGCGTTCAAATGCCCATGCATACTTCACTGTATCGCTCAGAATGTCCTCGAATCACAATATTTTGTCCTCATCCATCCTCTAAATCAAGTTAATAAACGTCTATTCTGCATACAGGAAATTGCGATTTTTTCGCTCACTGTTTTTAAGGATTTTAGAGCAGCCTATGTTTAATTCGTCGTCTAATTCAAATAAAAATGTACGCATCGCCATTATTGGCACTGGCTTTGGTGGTCTAGGACTTGCCATTCGTCTCAAACAAGCAGGTTTTGAACAATTTACTCTATTTGAAAAAGCTGCCGATGTAGGTGGTGTCTGGCGTGACAACACTTACCCGGGCGCTGCATGTGATGTGCCGTCACATCTTTATTCTTTTTCTTTTGAACAGGAACTTGGTTGGAAAAATCGCTACGGGACATCTCAAGAGATTTATCAATATTTACGTCACTGTGCCGATAAATATGACCTTCGCCCGCACATCAAATTTAATACTGAAATAGCCAGCGCCGAATTTGATGCGCTGCAAGGTGTATGGCACATCCAAAGTACAACTGGCGAACAGTTTGAAGCTGAATTTTTAGTGGGTGCTGTAGGCCAACTTAACCGCCCAGCCTATCCAAAACTTAAAGGCATTGAAAACTTCAAAGGTAAGGCATTTCACTCAGCACGTTGGGACCATGACTATGACTTAACTGGTAAACGTGTTGCAGTCATTGGCACAGGCGCAAGCGCGATTCAGTTTGTACCTGAAATTGCAAAACAAGTGGCTCACCTAGACGTTTATCAACGCTCAGCGCCTTATGTTATTCCAAAACCGGATCGGGTTTACCAACCTTTAGAGAAAAAAGCTTTCCGTAAACTGCCGATCTTGCAAAGTCTAGACCGTGCCTTGCAATATGGTCATCATGAAATTCGCCTACTTGCTTTTACAACTTCACTTAATGAAATGCCTTTGGTGGAATACATATTCCAGCGCCACATTCGAAAAGTTGTTAAAGATGGGAAGTTACGCCACCGCTTAATGCCGGACTATCCAATTGGTTGTAAACGTATTTTAATCTCTAACCACTGGTATGAAACGCTGACCCAACCTCATGTTGATGTGATTAATACCGGCATTCAAGAAATTACTGAACATGGCATTTTAGACACGGAAGGAAAGCTGCGTGAAGTTGATGCCATTATTTACGGTACAGGTTTTACAGCGACTGAATTTATGGCGCCAATGCAAATTACTGGACTTGATGGGCGTACATTAAAAGACACATGGAAAGATGGTGCTGAGGCTTATTTAGGTCTAACAGTAAACGGATTCCCTAACTTCTTTATGTTGTATGGGCCAAATACCAACCTCGGGCATAACTCAATCGTCTATATGATTGAAAGTCAGGTGAATTATATTTTAGATGCACTGCGCACTACTTTGAAAAATAACCTGCTGTTCACCAATATTCGTGCCGAAATTCAACACGAGTTTAATCAAAATATTCAGGAAAAAATGAAAAAAACGGTGTGGGCGCAAGGCTGTACCAGTTGGTATCAAACTGCTGATGGCAAAAATACCAATAACTGGCCAGGTTTTACCCTTGAATATCGCCAACGCACTCGTCGCTTTGACATTGAAAACTACACTCAGGTGTCGGCTATTTCTTAAATACGCTTCGCCATAGGAAATGAGAAAAATAAACGGAGAATTTTATGAAGTCTTTTAAAAATAAAGTCGCAGCTGTGACAGGTGCGGGTTCAGGTATTGGACAAGCAATTGCAATCGCCCTCGCCAAACAAGGCTGTCATCTGGCACTTTCTGATATTAGTGAAACCGGGTTAGCCAAAACAGTCGAGCTGTTAACACCCTATTCTGTCAAAGTCACCACTCAAAAAGTTGATGTGGCTAAACGTGATGAGGTTGCAACTTGGGCAAAGGCAGTGGTAGATGAGCATGGCCAAGTTAACCTGATTTTTAATAATGCTGGTGTCGCAATAGGTAGCACGGCTGAAGGTGTGAGCTATGAAGATCTTGAATGGCTCATTGGTATTAATTTTTGGGGCGTGGTTTATGGCACCAAAGAGTTTTTACCTTACTTAAAACAAAGTGGTGACGGGCATATTATTAATATTTCCAGTATGTTTGGCTTAACAGCTCAACCAACTCAAAGTGCTTATAACGCCAGTAAATTTGCCGTTCGTGGCTTTACTGAATCATTGCGCCAAGAACTCGATTTACAAAATGCTGGAGTGAGTGCGACCTGTGTGCATCCAGGTGGTATTCGTACCAATATTGCCAAAGCTGCTCGCATGAATAATAGTGTCCAGTCTTTAGGAATGGACCCTCTAAAAAGTCAGGATGCTTTCGATAAATTACTTCGCACCCCTGCTGACGATGCCGCTCAACAAATTTTAGAAGCTGTTCGTAAAGACCGTCGCCGCCTACTCATTGGAGCCGATGCGAAAGCCGTTGATGTGATTCAACGTATTCTTCCACAGGGTTACCAAAAGATTTTTGCAACTGCGACTGCCTTGCAAACTCGCCTACTCAACAAATCAGCAAAATAAAAACAGTGGTCAGCATACTCTTCATTTTAAGAGATGCTGACTGACATTAAATGCTTAGTATGAGTCCTTATTATGAAGCAACTTCTTGCATGGACTATTCGTACCACACTACGTCCAGCTTTATCCCCTAGAACACCACTAAAGCTACAACGTTTTTGTAGCGATGCAGCCAGTGCAATTGTGCTTGGGCCACGTGGTTATAAAACAAAAAAGCAAACAATTGCTCAAGTACCGACAGTCCATATTCAGCCCAAAACGACTCAATCAGGACGTGGCATTTTGTACTTACATGGCGGTGGCTATGTGGTGGGTAGTTCAAAAAGTCACACTAAGCTTGCTGCTCAAATTGGACATGCAGCTCAAGCACAAGTTTGGTTACCTGAATATCGCCTAGCCCCAGAGCACACAAACCCTGCTGCTATTGAAGATGTCGTTGCTATCTATAAAGCTTTACTTGCTCAAGGACAAGACCCGAACAAACTCGTGATCGCTGGCGATTCTGCGGGCGGCGGACTGAGTTTAAGTGCTGCAATTGCTTTACGAGATGCAGGGTTACCGTTACCAGCAGCATTAGTTTTACTTTCACCTTGGGTTGACTTAAGCCTCTCTGGAAGCACGATGAAAACTCATGATGCTCAAGATGCAATGCTGTCAGAAGACTGGTTAGCTTGGTGTGCAAAAAACTATTGCGGACAAAAATTGGCAACCGATCCAACCTGTTCTCCACTCTATGCAGACTTAACGGGATTACCGTCTATTTTGATTCATGTCGGTACAGAAGAAGTCTTGTTAGACGATGCAAAACGCCTTGCTAAACAAACTGAAAAATACGGTATTCCGACGAACTTGAAGGTTTATGACCGAGTCGGGCATGTTTTTCAGTTCCACGCGGGTATACTACATGAATCTAATGACTCGATTGAGCGCATTGGGCAATTCATTGATAAACATACACAGTCAATATAAAAATATCGCCAGAGAGGAGTCCTCGGCATGACAACAAACAATTATGACTATGATTACCTCATTATTGGTTCAGGCTTTGGTGGTAGTGTTTCTGCTTGCCGTCTAACCGAAAAAGGCTATTCGGTTGCCGTAATGGAAATGGGGCGACGCTGGGAAGCTAAAGATTTTGCTAAAAATAACTGGAATACCCGCCGTTGGATTTGGCGCCCGGGCATGAAACTTTTTGGTTATTTCAACATGCGTTTTTTTCGCCATGTCACCATTATTTGCGGGAACGCCGTAGGTGGCGGTTCAATTACCTATGCCAATACCCTACTGGTTCCACCTGAACATATTTGGGATGAAGGCACGTGGGCAGATGCAGCGGACTGGAAAAATGAAATGCCGCAGCACTATGCTGAAGCCGAACGTATGCTTGGGGTGACGGATAATAAAATTTTCGGTCCTGCCGACCACATGCTCAAAAAAATGGGGGAAGCAGTCGGTGTTGGTCATACATTTAAACCCACTCGTGTTGCCACTTTCTTTCCACCCGAAGGTGAACAAGGCGGCAAGACCTACCCTGACCCATATTTTAAAGGCGAAGGTCCAGACCGCGGAACCTGTACGGCATGTGGCGGTTGTATGACAGGTTGTAAACACAACGCAAAAAATACCTTAGATAAAAACTATTTGTACTTTGCCGAAAAAAATGGCGCCAAGGTTTACGAAGAAACCAAAGTTGTTGATGTGAAACCACTCAATGGTAAAGCCGATGGCAGCGATGGCTATGAAGTTACGACTGAATGTTCGAGCTCATGGTTTAACAAACAACGCCGTACATGGCGTGTTCGTAACGTGATTTTCTCTGCATCTTCTTTGGGTACGCAAGAGATGTTATTCCGTTTAAAACAGTCTGGTTCACTGCCAAATATCTCTGATGATTTGGGTAATCGGGTTCGTACTAATGCCGAGTCGATTTTAGGCGTTCGCTTTTTTGGTAAAGATGTCGACATGAGTAAAGGTGTTGCCATTGGTTCAAGTATTTACATTGACCATGACACTCACATTGAAGCGACGCGTTACCAAACTGGTTCAGATGCCATGGGCCTTATGTGTACTTACATGGCTAAAGGTAAACCGGGTTGGACGCGTATCTTCTTTTGGTTATGGGCACTTATTTGCCATCCATTTATTTTCCTTCGTATGAGTAATCCTGTCAGTTTTGCACGTCAAACTTTAATCTTCTTGGTGATGCAAACAGCTGATGCCTCCATTAATATGCGCTTGAAACGTAATTGGTTCTGGCCTTTTGGCAAAGTATTATCGAGCGAAGGTAAAAAGCTACCTGTGTATATTCCACAGGCCAATGCATTTACCGAAAAAGTTGCCAAAATGTTTAATGGTCATCCAATGACGACTATTACCGAAATTTTGTTTAATGTACCTTTTACAGCGCACTGTATGGGTGGCTGTGCAATTGCTTCAAGCCCAGAGCGCGGTGTGGTAGATGGACAAAACCGTGTCTTTAACTATAAAAACTTATACGTTGTAGATGGCTCAATGTTAGGTGCAAATTTGGGCGTTAACCCAAGTCTCACCATTACAGCTCTTGCAGAACGCGCAATGTCTTATATTCCGGCTAAACATACTTTGGATGAGCAACAAGGTTATAGAGCAGATGCAGAAACCATAGAGATTACTAAAGCTTCTGCTTAAACTAGCGAGTCGTTTTATAAAAAAAGCCTATTTTAAAATAGGCTTTTTTATTTCGCTTTTTAAATTACATCGCTACGGCTTTAGCGCGAGCTGCATGCAATTTTTTATAGCTCTCGATCAGACGTAAATGGCGATCAAGTCCTTCTAATTTCATACTTGTTGGTGTTAAGCCATAGAAACGAACACTACCATTGACAGAACCTAATACCGCATCCATTCGTGTATCACCAAACATACGGCGGAAATTAGTCAGGTAGTCTTCAAGCTCTAGTTCTTCATCTAACATCACTTCAAGCACCACGTTCATGCACTGATAGAACAAGCCACGCTCAACGGTGTTGGTGTTATATTGCAAGTAAGTTTCGACAAGCTCTTTTGCTTCTTCAAACTGTTGTAAAGCAACATAAATCAGCAATTTCAACTCTAAAATTGTGAGCTGTCCCCAAACTGTATTGTCATCAAACTCGATGCCAATAAGCGTAGTGATTTCTGTGTAATCGTCTAGCTCGCATTCTTCTAAACGCTCAACCAATGCCTCAAGCTGTTCATCATCCAAACGATGTAGATTTAGAATGTCTTCACGGAATGAAAGTGCCTTATTGGTGTTGTCCCAAATCAAATCTTCAACGAGATAAATTTCCGAATAATCTGGTACTAAAATACGGCAAGCGGTCGCACCTAAATGCTCATAGACTGCCATATATACTTCTTTGCCCATCTCTTCGAGAATGCCGAACAATGTTGCAGCTTCTTCTGCATTCGACTCTTCGCCTTCGCCAGAAAAATCCCATTCAACAAAGTCATAGTCAGATTTAGAACTAA
This sequence comes from Acinetobacter sp. ABJ_C1_1, assembly GCF_044684115.1. Lineage (NCBI taxonomy): Bacteria > Pseudomonadati > Pseudomonadota > Gammaproteobacteria > Moraxellales > Moraxellaceae > Acinetobacter > Acinetobacter sp. ABJ_C1_1. Next base: position 95,251 of record NZ_JBITPU010000011.1, read on the forward strand.
AGAAGCGCCAAGATACCAAACCGCTTGAGTCAATAAAGTGCTCAACAAAGTTGTTCGGCTCAGTGACCGCATTACTTTGGAAAGTCGGTTGAGGCAAATCATTTAAGCCTTCAAAACTACGGCCTTGAAGTAATTCAGTCAGACTACGTTCTAATGCAACTTCAAAACTTGGATGCGCACCGAAAGATGCAAACACCCCACCCGTACGCGGGTTCATTAAAGTCACACACATTACTGGGAACTGACCACCTAATGATGCATCTTTAACTAATACAGGGAAACCTTGCTCTTCTAAGCCTTTAATACCAGCAACAATACTTGGGTATTTTGCTAATACGTCTTCAGGAACATCTGGAAGTGCAATTTCACCTTCTAAAATTTCACGTTTAACAGCACGTTCAAAAATTTCTGACAAGCATTGAACTTGGGCTTCTGCCAAAGTGTTGCCCGCACTCATACCATTACTTAAATACAAGTTTTCAATTAAATTTGATGGGAAATAGACAACTTCACCGTCAGACTGGCGCACAAAAGGTAACGAGCAAATGCCGCGCTCTACGTTACCTGAGTTGGTATCATATAAATGTGTGCCAAGTAATTCATCATCTGGATTGTAAATCTCAAGACAGTATTCATCTAAGATTTCTTTAGGTAATTCACCATTTGGACCTGGTTTAAACCATTTTTCATCTGGATAATGCACAAATTCGGCATTGGCAATATCTTCACCCCAGAACTGGTCGTTATAGAAGAAGTTACAGTTTAAACGTTCAATAAACTCGCCTAATGCAGACGCTAAAGCGCTTTCTTTAGTTGCACCTTTACCATTGGTAAAACACATCGGAGACTGTGCATCACGAATGTGTAATGACCATACATTCGGGACAATATTACGCCAAGATGCGATTTCGATCTTCATGCCCAAATTTGCCAAAATGGCAGACATATTGGCAATCGTTTCTTCTAACGGTAGGTCTTTACCTTGAATATAGGTATGGTTTTCAGAAGTTAAGCTTGGCAATAACAATGCTTGTGCATCTGCATCAATGCTTTCCACTTCTTCAATAATAAATTCGGGACCAGTCTGAATGACTTTTTTAACAGTACAACGGTCAATCGAACGTAAAATCCCTTGGCGATCTTTCTCTGAAATATCGGCTGGTAATTCAATTTGAATTTTAAAGGTTTGCTTATAGCGGTTTTCAGGATCAACAATATTATTTTGCGATAAACGAATGTTATCGGTTGGGATATCTCGAGCTGCACAATACACTTTTACAAAGTACGCTGCACACAATGCTGACGATGCTAAAAAGTAGTCAAATGGGCCCGGTGCCGAACCGTCACCCTTATAGCGAATTGGTTGATCGGCAATTACCGTAAAGTCATCGAACTTAGCTTCCTGTCGAAGATTGTCGAGATAATTAACCTTGATTTCCATGCTGGCACCTAAATATTTTTATGTGTCAGCACAGACACATAAAATTCTAAATATTGAAAAATAAGCCGAATCACAGCGAAGAAATTGACTTAAAAAAATGAGAGATTAAAGCCATGTGTTTAATGAGAGACTCAATTGGCTTTAATAAGATTGGCGGTATTATAGAGGGATTTTGTGCAGTTGATAACTAAAGTTAAAACATTGCTGCTCACAATGTTTTAACTTGTCTTGAATTTAGTTAAATATTGAACGTTAAAATTTAAAGGTGTAATCAACATTCAACCGTGTTTCATTTGCCGAATGAAATGTCATATTAGTAGGCATATCGTTGCGATAGTGAGAAAAACGAGCTCGCACTCCCAAACCTTTTAACTTACCTTCAGGAATTTTATAGCCTAAATCAAATTCCATCGACTCTTCTTTAAAACGCTGATCGTCATATTGCAACAAATCAATGTCTTCACCTTTTGCGTAGCGAGTCATAAAACGCAGTCCGTTTAATGAAACATCACCTACCCGCGCATTTTTAAAGTCATATTCATAACGAATCGAATAGACTTTTTCATCTTTATTCGAGTAGTCTGAGCTCATAAAATCAAGCACGACTGGACTTTCAGTTCCCGACAAAAATGGCAGACCAGTCGAGCCAAACGACTGCATGTAGCCCAAAGAAACAGTATGATTTTGATAGTTCAAACCAAATAAACCACTAATATGTCGGTTATCGACCTCTCCAATTTTTTTGCTTCCAGTTTCTTCACTATTAAAAAAACGTACATCACTTAAAAAATTAAGCTGATCGTTTAAAGGTTGTTTACCGTTAAATCCTAAAAACTGTTGCTGGTAAATATCTTTGAGTTCGGCATGATAAGCACGCAAACGGTAATCCTTTAACTGATAGCTTCCACCCAAGGTATAAAAAGAATCTGTAGTTGCCGCTTTGTCAAAACGATGGTTGATATTGTCTGTTCCAACATCGGTATAACGGATTGAGTCACGTTGACGCACTTCGTCGACATAAAACCCCTCTAATTGAAGATTTGGAATTTCATTTGAAACAACGCGGATACCACGGTAAGTCTGTGGGAACAAACGCGCTGGCGATGAAAATATGGTTGGTAATTGTGGAACTAAATCTCCCACAAAAAGCTCATTTTTTCTAAATTTAGCCTTTCCTGTAATGCCGATTTTTCCATAATAATCATCACGTGAGTTATCAGGATTAACTGGAAGTAAACCACTCCGTGCATAGTCATCAGCCCGACTTCCCATTAGGTTAAAACCTGCCATTGCCAATACATCTACACCAAACCCAACCGTTCCTTCGGTATAACCAGACTGGCCTTTAAAAATTAAACCCTGCGCCCAATCTCTGGCTGATGTATAGGGATATGGGTCTTTTTTATAGTCTCGGTCAAAGTAAAAATTACGTAGTGTCAGCTCAGCTTTACTGTCTGCAATAAACTCAGCATGCACAACTTGACTAAATAATGGGCACAAGCATACCCCCACCCATAATGGTGTCTTTTTCATTTTTTATCTCAACTATTTAATTTTTAATGGATTAAGGTGCTGTTTTAAGAGAGTAGTTTTGCTCTTTTTGACTGCGGTAAAAAGCATTACCTAAACTTAAAATCAGGAAAATAGCCAAAATAAAGACCACACCGTAATAGGCATACAGTGTTGCGGGAGCTATACCTTTGTCCAGAAAAATGCCTGCAACCGTTGGCGATAAAATTGCCCCAATACGACCAAAACCAATTGCATAGCCCACGCCACGACTACGGATTTCGGCATCATAAATTGTTGGAGAAATCGAATATAAACCTGCTACACAGCCATTAATAAGTGTGCCAAGTAATAACCCCACCATGAGTGCAATGCTGACTTGAGATGAGACTGAGACAAATAGAAAAACACATGCCGAGGTTAACCCTAAAAATAGGCTTAAGGCATAGAAGATTTTCATGCGTGATGCCAATAAACCAATAATAGCTGCCCCGAAAATTCCGCCAATACTAATTAAAATACCGGTACTTACACCTTGCTGTGGCGACATACCCATTGAAATAAGAATTTTTGGTGTCCAGCTCATCACGAAGTAAAAGCCAAACATCACTAAAAAGAATGCAAACCATAAACAAAGTGTTTGAAACCCTAATTGCCCTGCAAATAACTTGCCCAGTTCACTGCCATTTTGCGTGCTAATTTTTTCATAACGCGGCATAACGGGTAATTCGTTTAGCCCCATACGATTTACAGCTGCATTAATTCGTTCCAGTGCCTGTTTTGGTCGTTTTGCGAGTAAGTAATCTAAAGATTCAGGTAATAACCATGCGCTAATCAGTAGCATTGCAATGGTTGTAACCCCACCCGCTAAAAAGATTGAGCGCCAACCTAAATGCTCAATCAATGCCAGTGATAGCACTCCGCCAAGTGTCGCCCCAATTCCATAACCTGTAGACATTAAGCTCACTGCGAGACTGCGCCAACGAGCATTGGCATATTCACTTGCCAAAACATTACTACTCGCAAGAATGCCGCCCACCCCAATTCCGGTAATAAATCGAAGTGCTGCTAACATGCCGTGGCTTTGTACAAAAGCACAGCCCAACATGCTAAGACCTGCAATAACAAGACAAACTAAGATGAGTAAACGACGACCGATTTTATCGGCTAAAGGCGCGAGAAAAATGGAACCAGCAGCCATTCCAAAAAGGCCAGCACTTAACAACAAGCCAATTTGTGCGCCTGAAAGTGACCATTCTGCTGACACGGATGGAGCAGTAAATGCCATTACCATCACGTCAAAGCCATCAATAATATTGAGACAAATACAAATTAAAATGACGAACCATTGGTAGCGGCTCATATTGTTTTGATTGATCTCACTTAGAACGTCTCTTTCCATTTGTGTATCTCCCTTGGATAAGACATACACACGACATTGCTAATATGAGCGATTGGGTGGTTATGCACATCCGTATCCATAATGACCTAGAGGAATATTTGTTTTTGAGCATCCTGCTCTTTTTCTATACTGAATATTTGGATCCAAAAAATCAACAATATTTTTAAAATTTAATTAGCAATGGATTAAATATTTGAAAAATATATTTATAATTTATTTTAACTTTAATAAATGAAAAATATGGATCCATAAATTATTTATCTATTTTTAAATTTGTAATTTCAAGAGCTATCCAAATCCAGTATGGGATTGAATAATTATGGATCCAAATAAAAGCTAATAAAAATTTCGACCATAAAATTTAAAAGAAACACAAAAAGCCTTTAGAGACATTAAAAAACATACATAACAACCAAACCTAAAGATCAATATTTTTAAAAAATATACTGCTTATCAATTGACCAATATTTTTATTTATTATAAATTGGATCCAATAAGTGATAAGGAGTCGTCACAAATGTTTATTAAAAATGCTTGGTATGTTGCCTGCCGCCCAGAAGAAATCCAAGACAAACCATTAGGTCGCACTATTTGTGGTGAAAAAATTGTTTTTTATCGCGGTAAAGAAAACCAAGTTGCAGCCGTTGAAGATTTTTGTCCCCATCGCGGTGCCCCACTTTCACTTGGCTATGTAGAAGATGGCAACCTTGTATGTGGTTATCATGGTTTAGTCATGGGCTGTGACGGAAAGACCGTCTCAATGCCAGCTCAACGTGTGAATGGTTTTCCTTGCAACAAAGCATATGCAGTTATTGAAAAGTTCGGTTTTATTTGGATATGGCCAGGCGAGAAAGCTTTAGCAGATGAAGCAAAACTGCCAACTTTAGAATGGACAGATCACCCTGAATGGAGCTATGGTGGAGGCCTATTTCACATTCAGTGTGACTATCGTTTGATGGTCGATAACCTGATGGATTTAACCCACGAGACCTATGTTCACTCAAGCAGCATCGGACAAAAAGAGATTGATGAATCATTACCAGTCACTAAAGTTGACGGCGACCATGTGATTACCGAACGCTATATGGAAAATGTGATCGCACCTCCATTTTGGCAAATGGCGCTTCGTGGTAACCACTTAGCAGATGATGTACCTGTTGACCGTTGGCAACGTTGTCACTTCTTTGCTCCAAGTAATGTCCACATTGAAGTAGGTGTAGCACATGCTGGACATGGTGGTTATCACGCACCAAAAGACAAAAAAGTTTCCTCAATCGTGGTCGATTTTATTACGCCAGAAACTGAAACATCACATTGGTATTTCTGGGGAATGGCACGCAACTTCCAGCCTGACAATGCTGAACTCACCGATCAAATTCGTGAAGGCCAAGGCAAAATCTTTACTGAAGATTTAGAAATGCTGGAGCAACAACAACAAAATATTTTAAACAATCCACAGCGCAAGTTACTAATGCTCAACATCGACGCAGGCGGTGTACAGTCTCGTAAGGTGATTGAGCGACTGCTTACCGAAGAAAATAAAACACCTCCTGAAACGTCCGCACAGAAGTTTCCAAACATTCGGATTATTTAAAGGAGTATGAACATGGACGTTATTATTCAGAAAATTCACCAGCTTACCCCGACCATTCGTGCTTTTGAGTTGGTCTCGGCAAATGGCACAGCGCTACCGACTTTTGAAGCAGGTGCACATATTGATGTGCATCTTAAAAACGGTCTCACCCGCCAATATTCACTTTCAAATTGTTGCAGTGAAAAGCATCGTTATGTCATTGGTGTTTTACATGATGCCAATTCACGCGGTGGCTCACGTTGCATCCACACTGAATATCGTGAAGGCGACCATTTAAAGATTGGTGAACCACGCAATTTATTTGAAATTCACCCTCACACAAAGCACGCGGTTTTATTTGCGGGTGGTATTGGTATTACCCCTATTTTGTCGATGGCATATCGACTTAAGTCGGCCAATATTCCTTTCGAATTGCACTACTTTGTTCGTAGTCATGAAATGATCGCTTTCTATGGCAACTTAACCGAGCATTTTGGTGACCGAGTCCATTTTCATATTCAAGATCAACCAGACACTGAATGTAATATGGCAGAGGTTTTGGACCAAGCTTCACCAGATAGACACTTATATGTATGCGGTCCGACAGGATTTATGCAGTTTGTCATGAGCTCAGCCGAACAAGCTGGCTGGCACAAAGAACAGTTACATCAAGAGCATTTTGTCGCGCAAAAAGCAGATACATCTAACGATGAAGCTTTTACTATTGAAGTTAAAGGTACGGGCCGTCGAATTGAAGTATTACCAGAGCAGACTGCTACTGAGGCATTAATTGCAAATGGTTTTGATATCCCAGTTTCATGTGAACAAGGCATTTGCGGAACCTGTATTACCCGCGTAGTAGAAGGCACGCCTGATCATCGGGATCTATTTATGACCGATGAGGAACATGCACTAAATGACCAATTTACGCCTTGTTGTTCTCGTGCAAAAACTAAAAATCTTGTGATTGAGCTTTAATTCTTGAGTTCCTTTATTCAGACATAAAGGAACTTATTTCAGCTTAAGCGCTGAGAACATTTCTTAGCGTTTCACCCAAAATCACTACACTACTGTGCTCACGCATTAAAGTTTCAGCACGCCCTGCCTGACGATGCACCAATGCATCAAAAATCGAACAATGCTGTAAATGTGCATAGTGCAAACGACGATATTCTGACAAAGCTTGGTTCTGGTCATAGGTAATGGCTTGAGCAGAAGCCATCGGCAATTGGTTGTTTTTTGCTAAGGCTTGTATGAGTGCGACGTTTTGCGCACCCTCAATAATGGTGTCATGAAAAATGACATTAAAATGGTGATAACGTTCTAATTCAGCGTCGCCAAACTCGTCTGTTTCGTTAAATAGTTTTTCAGTTTCTTGAATACAATGCTGCAGCGTCTTTTTTTGCTCTTCGCTTAAGCCTTGTTCTGCCAAAGTTTTTGCAGCCAACCCTTCGAGCACACCACGCACTTCGAGTGCATCATGAACAAGTTGTTCTGAAATTTCACGAACTGTGTAACCACGAGTTGGGTTTTTAATGAGAAGGCCTTCTTGCTCGAGCAACCGAAAGGCAATACGAACAGGCTGCCTTGAAACACCAAGTAACTCCGCAGTCGGGATTTCGGCAATTCTGGCACCCCCTTCAAGTTCCCCTGAAATAATCATTTTTCTTAGTTTAAGTAAAACTTGTTGTCCTGAAGACATTCGCTGCCACACATCACCAAAAACGTCACTTTGATGCTAGCAAGTTCATTTGCAAAATGAAATAAATTTTCTGTGCGAATCAGTGCTTAAGTATTTCTGTAGATTTTAAAAAAAATTAAATTGCAACCTACTTTTCATCAAAGATTTTTAAGATTATTGACCATAATATCGAGATTATTACGAATTAAATAAGCCAAGTTAATATCAATGCCTTCAAGCATTTTTTCTTCGACTTTTAAAACCACTTCATTGCATTTGTTTAACTTTTCAATCCCGCTTTCGGTCAGGGTAATTAAAATACGGCGGCCATGTGTCGGGTCCGGTTTTTTCTCAATCCAACCATTGACCAGTAAATCTTGCAAAATTTTGTTGGCAGATTGCGGCTTTATGAAAGAACGCTCAGCAAGCTTGGCATTGGATAAATTACTTTTTGAAGCTAAAACAGAAAGTGCGGTAAATTGCGGTAAGGTAATTTCAAGCTCTTTTAAATGTTCTGTTAAATGTTTACTAATAATTCGGTCAACACGAGCAATCATGTAACTTAACTTAGGCTCATCTTCTACTTTTTTTTGAACTAAATTCGAACGTACCATAACCTTTCAATCATCATAATAAAATCTGTAGTGAAAGTATGAGGTTCTAACCCCATACTTTCGTTAAAACTTAGCGAGCACCTGAGCTTTGTACTAAATGTACAGGCTGTTTAGGTTTTTTGACAAGAAGTAATGCAGAGATCGCTGCAATTAAAATCACTGGAATACTTGAACCAATCACGATGGTCGAGCTTTGCCCAAGCGAGAGTAAAAAACCAGCCATTAAAGGTCCAGCAAACGAACCAATACGCCCGATTGCAACCGCAGCGCCAACTCCGGTTCCACGCATTTCGGTTGGATAATACATGGCAGCCAAACCATACAACGCCGATTGCCCACCCACAATGAATAAGCCACAACCCACTGCCGAAAGTGCAAGTAAAGCAACGGTTGGAGAAATTGCTAAACAGCATAGTGAGAATAAAATGCCGAGATAAATTAGCTTAATCACAAAGCTCATGCGTAATTTATCAAGCAATACGCCCATCAGAACCGAACCTAAAATTCCGCCAACGTTATAGCCCATCTGTACATAGTTCGCCTGAAGTTTCGATAAGCCTTGCGCACCCATGAGTAACGGCAACCAGTTCAACAAGAAGTAGAGCACCACCAGCGTGCAGAAAAAGCTTATCCAAAGCTGAATGGTCGACATACGGCGTTCTTTCGCAAATAAAACCTCAAAGAATGGCGTGGTTTGCTGTGCTCGAACTTTGCGTTGCAGGTAGTCATTTGACTCAGGTAAAAAGCGCATAATCAGTGGGATTAGTAAAATAGGCGCAATCCCCCCGATATAGAAAATATGACGCCACTCTGCATCGCCTGCCAACGACATAGCAACGACGGAAGTGAGTAAGCCACCAAAAGGAATGCCACTATACATCACACTAACCGCAGTACCTTTGTACTGGTCAGGTACAGCTTCAGAGGCAAGTGTAATCATCATGGGTAATGCTCCACCCATTCCTAAACCAGTACAAAAACGAATGAGTAGCAACAGACTAAAATTGGCGGCATAGGCGGTTAGCAAAGACATAATTCCAAAAAGTAAGATACTAAAAATCAGAATTTTCTTACGTCCGACAATATCGGCAAACCGACCACCTAATATTGCGCCTGGGAGTGTTCCCAAAATTGCAGCACTAAATGCCCACGCCATCTGGGCATTATCTAACATAAACTCAGCCCGCATTCGTGGAGCGGCTACCCCCATTGATTGAAGGTCAAAGCCTTCAAAAATCGCTATGGCAAAGCACAGTAGCAACGTGATTTTTGCCCTTGAAGGCTGTCCTGATATTTTTTCCATTGTGTTGTCCTTTATTGACTAGTCGTTCCATTTAGCCCTTTGTGTATTATTTTCAAACACACCAAAAATATCAGTTAAACTTATTAAAAAATCAACATATTTTTATTTAAAATTAATTTTTAAAATAATTAATGTTTAAAATACAATAAATTATAAAATATTTATGAAATTTTCTAAAAAAGACTTGAATGTAAGTTTAACTGATATTAGATTAAATCCCAGAACAGCAAAAAATCATTCAAGGAGTATGAAGATGAGTTATGAAAACCGCTGGGAAACAGTAGATGTTAAAGTTGAAGAAGGAATTGCATGGGTCACTTTAAACCGCCCTGAAAAGAAAAATGCCATGAGCCCAACCCTCAATCGGGAAATGATTGATGTGCTCGAAACGCTTGAGCTTGATCAAGATGCGCGTGTTTTAGTTTTGACCGGTGCTGGTGACTCTTGGACAGCGGGTATGGATTTGAAGGAATATTTCCGTGAAGTCGACACTCAGCCTGAAATTTTCCAAGAACGTATTCGCCGTGACTCATGCCGTTGGCAGTGGCAACTTCTTCGTATGTATTCAAAACCAACCATTGCTATGGTCAACGGCTGGTGCTTTGGAGGCGGTTTCTCACCTTTAGTGGCTTGTGACCTAGCAATTGCAGCAGATGAAGCAACTTTCGGTTTATCTGAAATTAACTGGGGTATCCCACCGGGCAACCTTGTAAGTAAAGCAATGGCAGATACCGTAGGTCATCGTGCATCTTTGTACTACATCATGACGGGTAAAACCTTTGGTGGTAAAGAAGCTGAAACCATGGGTCTTGTGAATAAAAGCGTACCGCTTGCCCAATTAAAAGCAGAAGTGACTGAGCTTGCAAATTGCCTACTTGAGAAAAACCCAGTAGTTCTTCGTACAGCTAAAAATGGATTTAAGCGTTGTCGTGAACTCACTTGGGACCAAAACGAAGACTACTTATATGCCAAGCTTGATCAATGTATCCACCGCGATACAGAAAATGGCCGCCAAGAAGGTCTGAAACAATTTTTAGATGAAAAATCAATTAAACCGGGTTTACAGAGTTATAAACGTACTGGTTAACTTTTGATACTTTAATGGCAATGTAAGGACGCAACCCATGCAAAATGTACAGTTACTTATTCACGGTCAATCTGTTGATGCATCAAATCAGGCAACTTTTGAACGTATCAGTCCAATTGATGGCACAGTAGCAACTAAAGCTGCTGCTGCAACACTGGAAGATGTTGATCGTGCCATCGATTCAGCGCAGCAAGCTTTTAAAGTATGGTCGAAACTCTCGCCTACCGAGCGTCGTTTACGCTTATTAAAAGCAGCCGATTTAATGGACCAAAAAACCGAGCAATTCATTCAAACTGGAATGCAAGAAACAGGTTCAACTGCGACATGGTATGGGTTTAACGTTCACCTTGCTGCCAACATGTTACGTGAAGCCGCAGCCATGACCACACAAATTGACGGAAGTCTGATTCCGTCAGATGTGCCGGGCAATCTTGCGATGGGTGTACGAGTTCCTTGTGGTGTGATTGTAGGGATTGCACCTTGGAACGCCCCTGTCATTTTGGCAACACGTGCGCTTGCCATGCCTTTGGCTTGTGGCAACACCATTGTATTAAAAGCATCGGAAGCCTGCCCAGCAACACATCGTCTCATTGGTGAAGTGTTACATGAAGCAGGTCTGGGTGAAGGTGTCGTGAATGTGATTACGCATGCCGCCGAAGATGCACCACAAATCGTAGAGCGCTTAGTGTCTCATCCAGCTGTGAAGCGCATTAATTTTACCGGTTCAACCAAAGTCGGCAAAATTATTGCCGAGACTGCTGCTAAATATTTAAAACCAGTTTTACTTGAATTGGGTGGTAAAGCCCCTGTTGTGGTTTTAAATGAAGCTGATATTAATGAAACCGTAAATGCAGTCGCTTTTGGAGCGTTCTTTAATCAGGGGCAAATTTGTATGTCGACCGAACGTGTTTTGGTTCAAGATAAAATTGCCGACCAGTTTATTGAAAAGTTGATTGAGAAAACCCGTTCTATTCAGGCAGGTAATCCAACCTCAAAAGACAATGTATTGGGTGTTTTAGAAAGTCGCCGCGCTGCAAACCGTATTCAGCATTTGCTAGAAGATGCCCAAAACAAAGGTGCTGACTTACCTTTAGGCATCCATATTGAAGATACCACTATGCAACCGACGCTGGTACTCAATATTAAACCAGACATGCTGCTTTACCGCGAAGAATCATTTGGACCTGTATGCACAGTTCAACGTTTTTCAAGCATTGAAGAAGGCATAGCACTGGCAAATGACAGCGAGTTTGGTCTGTCTTCGGCAGTGTTTAACCAGAATATTTCACAAGCATTAGAAGTCGCTAAACAGATTGATTCGGGTATTTGTCATATTAACGGCGCAACCGTACATGACGAAGCTCAAATGCCATTTGGCGGAACAAAATCGAGTGGATATGGACGATTTGGTAGTAAAGCATCTATTGCCGAGTTTACCGATTTACGCTGGATTACCATTCAAACCCAATCACGTCATTACCCGATTTAGTCAGGCTAATACGAAGACAAACAGATTAAATAAAAATTGCATGATGCAAAAAAAATAAAGCGCAGTGATGCGCTTTCCATGGAGTGAAAGAAATGCAAATGAATGCCACTCAATCACAAGACCGCGAACGGTTCGTAAAATTAGGGCAACACGATATTCATTATCACTATAAAGATCAAACGCTCTATATCAGCCCAAAAGAGCAATTAAAACCGTATCCACAAAAACTGACAGATCGGTTAATTCATTTTGCACAAACCAAGCCCGACCATATTTTTGCAGCAAAACGTAATGCTCAAGGCGAATGGGTCAAACTGAGTTATGCAGAAGTTCTACAACGCGCATGGCACATTGCTCAAGCTTTGCATGACCGTAATTTAAGCCAAGAACGACCACTCGTTATTTTAAGTGGTAATGATCTTGAGCATTTAACACTCTCTATGGGTGCCATGCTGGCGGGTGTGCCTTTCTCGGCTATTTCCCCTGCCTACTCTCTTATTTCTCAAGACTTCGGCAAACTCAAACATGTGTTTGAAGTGCTCACACCTGGTATAGTTTATGCCAGCGATGGTCAAGCTTTTGCCAAAGCCATTCAGGCATGCATTACATCCGACATTGAAGTGGTGACCAATAAAGGAATTGTAGGCGATCAGATTTGCACATCTTTTCAGTCGCTATTAGATACGCCAGTTTCAAATGTTCAAGAGTTTTATCAAACCCTTGATGAAAACCAAATTGCCAAATTCTTATTTACGTCAGGTTCAACCAAATTGCCTAAAGCTGTACCGACCACGCATTTAATGCTGTGTGTGAATCAGCAAATGTTGTTGCAGACTTTCCCTGAGTTTGAAGAAACGCCACCTGTCCTACTCGACTGGCTGTCTTGGCACCACACCTTTGGCGGCAGTCACAATGTCGGTATTGCGCTCTATAACGGCGGTACCATTTACATTGATGACGGCAAACCCGTTGCCGGAAAATTTGATGAAACCATTCGTAATCTCAAAGAAATTTCTCCAACCGTTTATTTAAATGTGCCAAAAGGTTGGGAAGAACTCACCGAAGCGTTAGAAAAAGATGAAGAATTAAGAGACCGCTTTTTTGCTAAAGTAAAAATTTTATTCTTTGCCGGTGCTGCACTTTCAGAAGCGGGCTGGAACAGACTCGATAAAATTGCTCAGCAACATTGCGGAGAAAAAATTCGTATTATGAGCGGATTGGGCATGACTGAAACTGCTCCCTCTTGTGCTTTTACAACTGGTCCACGCGTGATGGCTGGTTTTATTGGATACCCTGCTCCGGGATGCGAAATTAAGCTAGTTCCATGTGGTGACAAACTTGAGTTTTGTGTTCGTGGCAAACATGTCATGAAAGGCTATTGGCGCTTAAAAGCGGACCAACAAAGCACTGTATTTGATGATGAAGGCTTTTTCCATACAGGCGATGCCGTTCGTTTGGTCGATATCAATGATCCGACTAAAGGCCTAATGTACGACGGACGAATTGCCGAAGACTTTAAACTCAATACGGGTACTTTTGTGAATGTCGGCACATTACGCAACAAAGTGCTCATTCAAGGTAATTTACTCATCCAAGATGTTTGTATTACTGGTTCAAACCTGAATGCTATTGGTTTTCTGATTTTTCCAAAATTAGAAGCATGTGCTCAATATGCAGGTCTTAAGCTGGGCGAACATTCTGGAGCAGAGATACTGCAACACTCTAAAGTCCAACAATGGTTCCGCCAATTTTTAACGACCTTTAATAAAGATGCGACTGGTAGCTCAAATACAGTCTCAATGCTTTATTTAATGACCGAGCCACCTCAACTCGATGCAAGCGAAGTGACCGATAAAGGCAACCTCAATCAAAGCAATATTACCAAGCGTCGTGCTGCTTTAATTGATGAACTTTATCAAAAGCAGACTGATAACCCACTGATTATTCGGGTACCCACCTTAAAGCAATAAGCAATTGAAATAAAAAAGGAAGCTCAAACTTCGGTTTGGGCCTTAGCCTCACTTTTGCCTAAAAAAGGTTCAACATGCCACACGATACAGAATTTGAACTATTTCGAGACAGCTATCGCAGGTTCTTAAGAGAACAGGTTGCCCCGTATTATGAACAGTGGGAACACGATGGCCTCATCCCGCGTGATCTATGGCTTCGTCTTGGGGAAAATGGCTTTTTGTGCGTCGATGTACCCGAAGAATATGGTGGCTACGGTGCTCCTGTTCATTACTCACTCATGCTGGTTCAAGAAACTGCTCAAGCTGGTTTTGCATCTTTGGCGGTTGCCATTGGCGGGCAAAATGAGTTGGTCTCTCCTTACCTGCAAAATATTGGAACTGAAGAGCAAAAAAGCTATTGGTTACCGAAAATGGTGACAGGTGAAGTCGTCACTGCAATCGCTATGACCGAAGCCAATGCTGGTTCAGACCTACAAGCCATACGCACTCAAGCGATTTTAGAAAATGACCACTATCGTGTGAATGGTTCAAAAACTTTTATTTCAAATGGTTTACATGCCGATCTGATCGTTTTGGTGGCAAAAACTGATCCTCAAGCTAAAGCAAAAGGCATTTCGATTTTACTAGTCGATGCTGCTTTAGATGGCGTTAAAAAAGGCCGTTCATTACAAAAAATCGGACTCCATGCCCAAGATACAGCCGAACTGTTTTTTGATGATGTCTGTGTGCCTGCAACTCAGCGTTTGGGTCAAGAAGGACAAGGCTTTGCCTATTTAATGCAAGAGTTACCTCGCGAACGTTTAAGCATTTCAATGATGGCTTTGGGGGCAATTTTAGGCGCCATCGAACTGACCAAAGACTATGTGCTGGAACGTAAAGCTTTCGGGCAACCTTTAAGCCAAATGCAAAACACGCGATTTGTACTCGCAAACGCGCAAATCAAAGCGAAAGCCGCCCAAGCCTTTGTAGACCAATGTGCAGCGCTGTATCAACAACACCAGTTAAGCGTCACTCAAGTGGCTGCATTGAAATGCTTTATCACCGATGTCCAATGTGAAGTGATTGATCAATTACTTCAGCTTTTTGGTGGCTACGGTTACATGCAGGAATACCCGATTTCACGCTTTTTTGTGGATGCGCGGATACAAAAAATTTATGGGGGAACCAATGAAATTATGAAAGAAATCGTGGCCCGAGAACTGCTCGGAAAATAATTCGATTTAAAACCAAACAAGGCAGACACAACAACTATGCCTTATTGAAAACAAAAAAATGTTATTTCAGGAAGAAATGCTATGTCGAAATTATGGATGTACTCTACCCTTATGCTCTCTGGTTCAGTGTGGGCTGGCAATTTTATTGACAACAGTTCAGTAGAACTCACCACACGAAATTTCTATTTTGACCGCGACTACCAAGAGCAATCTGCTTACCCTGCTGCCAAGGACTGGACACAAGGGTTTATTCTTAAAGCCAATTCAGGCTATACCGAAGGGACTGTTGGTTTTGGGCTGGATGTGCTTGCAACGGCGGGTTTTAAACTCGATGCCGACGCAGAGCATGGTGGTACAGGAAACTTACCTAGAGACACACGTACCAATGAACCTGCTGACTCTTATGGCGAAATTGGTGTCACAGCAAAAGCGAAAATGAGTCAGACCGAGCTACGCATTGGTACGCTAATGCCGATGAACCCTGTTTTAGTGGCTTCCCCTGCTCGTTTGCTTCCTCAAACCTATCGAGGTATTTCACTGACCAGTAAAGATATTAAAGACTTTGACTTACAAGCGGCCTACCTCGATAAAGTGAATCATCGTGATTCGACCAACTATGAAAAAATTAAAATTTCAGGCGTAAATGGACGCTTTAAAAGTGCCGAAACTGATGGGCTTTATTACTTAGGTGGAAACTATCAGTTTAATCCCGCACTCAAACTCACCGCTTTCTATATGGATGTTGACGATCTTTATAACCAAACCATGGTCGGTGCTTTACACCAACACAAAATTAATGACACTACTAATTTTAGCTCTCAATTACGTTACTACCGCAGCCGAGATGATGGACAAGCAAAAGCAGGCTTAGTCGATAATGACCTTTATCATGCGCATTTCGAACTTAAACATCAAAACCATAAATTTATTTTTGGAACCTTCCAACACCACGGTGATACCGCGTTTCCGTATTTGACTGGCGGTGAAACTGGACTTCTTATTGATACATGGCCGGGTGAGTTTTTAAACCCAAAAGAAAAAGCCTATAGCTTCCGTTATGAATATGACTTTAAAGATTATGTACCAGGTTTACGTTTTATGACCCGTTACACCACAGGTCACAATATTTATGCACCTAACTTAGGCGGCACCAATTTAAAAGAGCGAGAAACAGACTTTGATTTAGGCTACACAGTTCAAAGTGGCTGGTTGAAAAATCTAGGGTTACGCGCGCGTTATGCCATTTATGACAACAACATGTTCTCTACAGCCAACATCAAACCTGTAAACGAAACCCGCATCAACATCGACTACACATGGAAATTTAAATAATTCAAAACGAGAGGTTCTGTCACACATAGAACCTCTTTTTATTTCGGGAAATTCATCATGAAGAAAGTTGTAACGCTACTCTGCGGAATTTGTCTCATTAGCCTGACTCATGCCGAAACACAATATAGCCCGCCACCTATTCAGCTTGAGCCTTTAGCAAAATTTAGTGTTGATCTGAATGCGCCTGTTTGGGAGTTAGGCACCACCAGTGATGCAGGTAAACGCCGAATTATTCCCATTACAGGTGGGACATTCGAAGGCAAAACACTTAAGGGCCGCATTTTAAATAATGGTGCAGATTGGCAAATTGTCGACAGTAAAGGATTGGCCATTATTGATACGCGATACTTGTTAGAAACCGATGACGGTGCGCTTATTTACCTTCAAACCAAAGGTTACCGACATGGCTCGGCAGAAGCACTAAAACAGCTTGCTCAAGGCAAAGATGTCGACCCGAAAAATTACTATTTCAAAATTACCATGCGGTTTGAAACCAGCTCACCTAAATACTCATGGCTTAACCAGACCGTTGCGGTAGGTAGTGCAATGCGTTTGGGCAAAGCGGTTATTTATGATGCCTATACCCTGAAATAATAATTTTTATAACACTTACAAAAGGATGGACCCTTCATTATGGATCAAAAAATTTTAGAACACTTACCACCTATCCATCACCATTTGGGTGGACACAATATCTATTGGAATGACAAAAACACTGAACTCACCATCCACTACACGGCGCTAGAAAGCTTTACCAATCCACGCGGCACAGTTGAAGGCGGCATGATCTGCGCCATGCTTGATGACGTGATGGGACTTTTTGCATATCTCGCCAATGACCGTAAACCCGCTACCACCATCAACTTAACGATGGATTTTTTAAGGCCCTGTGCTGTGGGCGAAGTCATTACAAAATGCCGATTCATTAAACAAGGCAAAACTGTACTGAATCTCGAAAGTGAAGCTTGGCAAAACAACAAAATGATTGCACGAAGCACAGCTAATTTTTTGGTTTTAGATTAATTACAACCATTCATTCAATAAGGATATGAATAAATGAATTACACCAACAACAAACGAATTTTGACCCACTCCGCTTTAGTACTTGCCATGCTTGGTGCTTTGACAGGCTGTGGAAGTGATAATGATGACACAACAACTCCCTCAACAACCAAACCACCGCAGCTGTCTCCTGCTGTGGGCGTAAAAATGACAGGAAGCTGTGCGAACTTACTTGGATTTCAATACAACAATACGGTCATTAGCTCAGCTACCCTTCAAGAAGCAGGCACATTGACTGTCGCCAACAAACCGATTGGCGCACATTGTTTGGTCAAAGGTTATATGGATCAACGTGTAAGCCCAGTCGATGGACAAACCTATCAAATTGGTTTTGAAATGCGCTTACCAATAGACTGGAATGGTCGTTTTCTCTATCAAGGCAATGGTGGAACTGATGGTAATTTAGTCCCTGCAACGGGTCAGGTTGGCAGCGGCGGTCCACTGACCAATGCCCTACATGATGGTTTTGCGGTTATTTCTTCCGATGCTGGACATAATGCCTCACAAAATCCAATGTTTGGTTTAGACCCTCAAGCCAGAATCAACTACGGCTATGGTGCAATTACCAAACTCACGCCTATGGCAAAAAATCTAATTAAAGCCGCATATGGTAAATTACCAGATCGTTCCTATGCAGGCGGTACATCTAACGGCGGTCGTCATGCCATGATTGCTGCAACTCGTTTGGGTGACCAATATGATGGAATTTTGGCAAGCACCCCGGGTTTCCATTTACCTCGTGCAGCCGCAGCTCAACTCTACACAGCTCAGCAGCTCCGTCGTGTCGCAACAGATGAAAATGATTTAAGTACCGCTCTTACTCTTTCAGAACGCAAAGTATTAGCAAAAGCGATTTTAGATCGATGCGATGCTCTAGACGGTGTTGCAGATGGCTTGGTTCAAGATGTCGAGGCTTGCCGTACAGCTTTTGATATTCACAAAGATGTACCCGTTTGCTCAAGTACAAGAGATGGTACTTGTTTAAGTACCGAACAAATTGATGTATTAGCCAATATTTACCGTGGTCCTGTAAATTCGGCTGGACAAGCGCTCTATGCAACCCAGCCTTTCGACCCTGGTTTAGTCGGCAGTAATTGGGCAAGCTGGAAATTCGAATCTTCGGTGGGAACAGCACGTGACCCCGTTGCAGTCGGCATTCTTTTTCAGGTTCCACCAGACCCAACTGTGACTCAAAACTCTAGACAATTTGCCTTTAATTTTAACTTCGATACTGACTATCCAAAACTCTCGGCAACCAATAGTGTGTACACCGAAAGTTCCATGTCATTCATGATGCCACCCGATGAACTTAATCTAGATAAACTCCGTAATCACGGTGGAAAAATGATTGTGGTACAAGGCACAGCAGACGGCGTTTTCTCTGTAGATGACACTCAGAATTGGTACGATCAACTGCTACAACACTATAAAAATGATGCAAAAGGTACAGCACCTGAATTTGCACGTTTCTTTAGAGTTCCGGGCATGAACCATACCCGTGATGGCATTGCGACCGACCAATTTGATGCATTGACTGCTTTAGTCAACTGGGTGGAATATGGGCAAGCACCTGATAAAATCATTGCGACCGCACGCGGCGTAGGTAACCCAAGTGGTCAAGTAAATACGGAGCTTCCACAAAACTGGGCACCAGACCGCACTCGTCCACTTTGTCCTTACCCACTCATTGCCCGTTACAACGGTCAAGGCGATAGTGAAAAAGCTGAAAACTTTAGCTGTAAATAACCCCCTATAAAATTAAAAGAGAGCTTAAATAAGCTCTCTTTTTTATTTTACTAAGTATCACTATTGAATCATTATCAAATGATATTTCATCCAATGTCTGCATCACTGCTAAGATAACACCGAAAACCAAAAACTCATTTCGATATGCAAAATCAGACTGCTCCAAATCTCCCCTCAACCCAACTTGGAAAAGCACTGCTTTGTCTTATGACATCAGCATTATTATTTTCCATTATGGGAGTGTGCATTCGTTTTGCTTCACAAACGGTGGACAATGCGACTGTCGTGTTTTTTAGAAATGCAGTAGGTTTATTTATTTTTATTCCGATGCTGTTTAAACAGGGTTTAGACTTTATTAAAACCGATAAACTCTGGATGCACACTTGGCGAAGTCTAGTCGGTCTTGCTGCAATGTATGGTTTTTTCTATGCCATTGCGAACTTAAAACTATCAAATGCCATGGTTTTTAGTTATTCATCTCCTATCTTTATTCCACTGATTGCATGGCTTTTCTTAAAAGAAAAAATTACCAAATCGATGATTTTTGCCGCAGTTATTGGGCTCATTGGAGTTTTATTTGTCGCTAAACCCGACCAAGGTTTATTTAACGCACTATCTTTTATTGGCTTGGGTGCATGCTTTTTATCAGCAATGGCCTTTGTCACCGTAAGAGCTTTAACCAGTACAGAGCCACCTGAGCGTATCGTTTTTTATTTCTGTATTTTTGGTAGTTTGATTTCCTCTATTCCAATGTTCTGGCATTGGCGTATTTTCACTTGGCACGAATTAAGCCTACTGATTGCCGCAGGACTTTTAGCTAATATTAGCCAACTATTTATGTCTTATGCCTATAGCTTAGCGCCAGCAGGACAAATTGGCCCCATGAATTACATTGCTATTATTTTTGCAGGAATATGGGGATTTGTTTTTTGGCATGAATTACCGGATCTGTTTAGCATTATCGGCATATTTATTATTTTATTTGCCATTTTGCTCTGTAATCCATTTTTGCAGAAAAAGTTACTTTCTCGATTTAAGTAGCAGTCAAACTTGATTTTAATTTTGGTACTGTATTCGATACTCATTCGGTGAAACACCTGTCCAGTGACGATAGGCTTTTCTAAAATTAGAAGTATCTGAAAAGCCAATTCTTTCGGCAATTTCATCTACGGTTAAAGTTGTCTCTCGCAAATACTCATCCGCAAGACGGCGCCGAGTCTCATCTAATAACTCTTGATAAGTTAAATCAAAACCTGCCAAACGCCGATGTAAGGTACGCTTTGACATATGTAACCGTTCAGCCATTTCTTGAGCTGATGGAAAAAGCCCTGTTCCATCCAATAATATTAAACGGATTGTTTTCACCAACTCAGGCTCCTCAAGTTCAGCAGCGCCTAGCATCCGCTCACAAAAAGACTTACACATGTCCGCAGTAATCGGGTTGGCATTTGGGCAAGGTACATCGAGCCACTTTAAATCAAAATGCCATTGCATCACCCCAGCATTAAACTGAACAGGACAATGAAAAACTTTTTCATATTCTTCCGCATAGTCAGGCGCAGGATATGGCAACAATAGTTTCTTTGCTTGAAATGGCCCTTCAAGCACACGTTCAATTAAGGTTTGCATGGAGCTAAACCAAAACTCACAGACCAAAGGCAAAAGCTTACCCAGTGCAATAATGTCCTGCCCTTCAAAAATCGCAACATCATCTCGCACATAGAATGACTTCTTTAAAATAGGTCCTGCAAGCTTAATGTGTCGAATACCAAGCTCAACCGCTTGTCTAAAATTACGCGAAGAGTAAAGTGCATAACCATACACTCCAAAATCTGACAATCGCTGCTTTTGTCCTGCGCGTAGTCCAATTAAAGGATCGTGAGATAGTTTTTGAATATTTTGAAATAGCTGGATTTTTTGGACTTGAGAAATATATAAAGAGGATTGATTCATCGTATCTGGCGAAATATTTGTACCAGACAGAACTTCTGATATTGAATGGCCTTGCGAACCCATTTCATCAAATAAACTGGTCAAACCTAGCAAATATGTATTCGAACCTAAGGATGTATTATCATAATTTCCCTCGATAACACTATTTGTATTTTTATAAATATTTTTAGGCATTTAACTCGCACCATCCCTAGAACGTGCATAATGGCACTAAACTACCTCTTGTTGTCTCAATTTAACATCGACCATACGACGCTTCAAGCATAAAGTATGATAAGCAAAAGTATGGAAGGAACAATAATGGAAAGCTCCACTTTAAAAGAATATAGCGGCTCTGCCACTGAACATATGGAACTTATTTTTTCCAAACAACGTGCCAATTTTGAGGCAGATCCCTACCCAAGTCTTGAGGCACGTCGCACAAAACTGCATCAGCTTAAGAAACAAATTATTCGCTATCAAGATGCTTTAGCTACCGCGATTAATGCTGATTTTAGTTCAAGATCACTTGATGAATCCAAATTACTCGATTTGCTTGGCTCTGTGTTAGAGGCTGATCATGCGATTCATCATTTACGCCGCTGGATGCGTCCAAGTAAACGCCGTACCGAGCTTTTATTTTTATCAAACCGTTTAAGTGTGCAATACCAACCTAAAGGCGTGGTGGGTGTGATTGTGCCTTGGAACTTCCCCGTTTATTTAGCACTTGGCCCACTCATTGCCGCATTAGCTGCGGGCAACCGAGTCATGATTAAGCTGCCTGAAATTACCCCAAATACCAACGCAATGCTACGACGCATGCTTGTCGAAGTTTTCAATGAAGATGAAGTGGCAGTTTTTGGTGAAGAAATTACAGACCCAGCAAGGTTTACCTCCTTGCCATTTAACCATATTGTCTTTACTGGCTCTCCTGCGATTGGCAAAGTCGTCATGCGAGCTGCTGCTGAAAATCTAACACCTGTTACGCTTGAGTTAGGTGGTAAATCACCTGCTATGGTAAGCCGCAACTACCCTCTGGCTGACGCTGCAAAACGTATTACTCATGGTAAAGCAACCAATAGTGGGCAAATCTGTGTAGCACCTGACTATGCGTTGGTTCCGAAAGAAAGTATTGATGAATTTGTAGATGCTGCGAAATCAAGCTTTATAAAAATGTTTGGTCAAAACATTACAACCAATGAGAATTACACATCGATTGTAAATGACCGTCATTTAAAGCGCATTCAAGATATTTTGACCGATGCACAAGCAAAAGGTGCACGCGTTATTCCTTGTGATACTTACAGCTTTGACCAACAAGGCCGTAGAATGCCTGTACAGATTGTGCTGAATTGCACACCAGACATGCGGATTATGAAAGAAGAACTCTTTGGCCCTATTTTGCCTGTGGTGGCTTATGATTCTTTAGATGATGCAATTACTTATGTGAAATCGGACGAACGACCTTTAGCACTTTACTTCTTTACACATAGCTCGGTAGAACGTGATCGTATTTTACGTGAAACTCATTCGGGTGGTGTGACCATCAATGACTGGGGTTGGCATGTAGTCAACCATGATGCCCCTTTCGGGGGTATCGGAAACTCAGGCATGGGGTCATATCATGGTGAAGAAGGTTTCCGCGAACTTTCTCATGCAAAAACTGTATTTATTCGTCATCGGTTTTTCCCGACTCAGCTTTTCCATCCTCCTTATGGAACATTCTTGCAAAAACTGGCAATTCGCTTTTTCTTGAAAAAAGGCGATCCAAATATTAAATAATAGATTATAAAAAAGCCTCGTAATGAGGCTTTTTTATGGGTTAAATAAACAAGTTATTTTAAGATAATAATAAAAAATCAGGCTATAAACTGTTGATTAAATGATGTATTCCATAAACCAATGTTATTTGGCATTGAAAATGAAGTGTTATCAAATACGATTGGATCATCAACTTCATCAAGCTGATATTTTTGAGTCAAACTATTTTTAACATTTTGAGTATCTTCACTTTCACTATTCACATTGGTACTTATCAGTAATTTATCAACATCAATGTTAGAGCTTTCTTCTAATATCAAAGAGTCTGTCAGCACTTGTGTATTATTTCCTTCAAGTTGTTCAACTAATGATTGGCTATCTGGCAACTCATCAAACAAATAACCATACTCTTCGTAGTTAGAATTTATGTCAGCTAAACCATTCAATAAATCTGTTAATGATTCATCCTCATTACTGTCTATTGAAGCGGAATTCTGTAAATCTTGGATAGTCCATACAGTTTGATCTGCAAAAGTAATCGTTTTAAAAGCGGAAAATTCTGCAAATACGCCTCTAATTTCCAATGTATCATTGGTATCTTTAATAGTGAGGAAGACATCTTGATCTAAAATTTCAACAGAAATATCGCTTGGCAATACATCCATTAAAATATGTGTTTCTGTTTGCGGTGAATCTTCATCTAAATAAGGAGTATTGATCCAGTCAAGACCATAACCACGGTTGAAAACATAAGTATTGATTCCATCGCCACCATTTAACTCGTCATCACCTATACCACCATCTAAATAATCATTACCGATAGAGCCATAAAGATGATCATCGCCAGCAAAACCATAGATTTTTCTATCATAGGCATTAGTAGCAACTAAATAGTCATCGCCATCAGTACCTAACATGAGTCGAGTCAAGATATCAGTAACAGTCCAGACGGTTTGATCTGCAAAGGTTATTGTTTGTAAACCTATATTAGTACTCAATGCATCTTCGATATAAAGCTGATCATTTGTATCTTTAATTTTTAAAATAATATAATCTGCCGATGCATCTATCCTAATATCTTCAGATAAAACATCAAAAATAATATGTGTTTCAACAATCGGATGGGGATTATCTTCATAGATAGGCATAGTTTTAATTACATCCACACCATCGCCTTTATTGAAGATATAAGTATTTATACCAGAACCACCATCTAGCTCATCATTTCCTTGTCCACCAATCAGCGTATCATTTCCATCCAATCCTAATAAATAATCATCTCCCTCCCCACCTTCTAGTAGATCATTTCCAGATCCCGCTTCTAAATAATCATCACCGCTCCCACCGACCAAATGGTCATTACCATTTCCGGCAACAATCCTGTCATCGCCATCTCCACCATCTAAATAGTCATGTCCACTGCCACCAGATATACTGTCATCTCCACCAAAACCATAGATTTTGTTATCACGAGTATCTATACCTTTCAGGTCATCATCATTCTCTGTACCCAATAAAAGCTTAGGTAGAATATCGGTAAGGGTCCAGATGGTTTGATCTACAAAAGTTATAGTTTTAAACACGGAATAGTCTGCAAATACATCTCGTACCTCTAATGTATCTTCACTACCTTTAATTTTAATTCGTATATCTTTGTCAAACAGTTCAATACTAACTTCGTCAGGCAATACGCCTAATTGAATATGTGTTTCTGTAAGTGCCGATTTCTCTGTTAACTGAGGTGCTAAAATAGTGTCATGTGCATAACCACGGTCAAAATAATAAGTATTTATTCCCTCTTTACCATCTAAATAGTCATTTCCAGTGCCACCATCTAAATAGTCATTACCAATAGCACCTCTTAGATAATCATTTCCTGCAAAACCATAGATCTTGTTATCACGGATATCTGTACCATTCAGATCATCATTATTATTTGTACCTAACAACGGTTGGACTAAAATATCGGTAAGGGTCCAGATGGTTTGGTCTACAAAGGTTATAGTTTTAAACACAGAATGATCTGCAAATACATCTTGAACTTCTAATGTATCGCCACTATCTTTAATTTTAATTCGTACACTTTGATCAAACAGCTCGATACTGACGTCATCAGGCAATACACCTAATTGAATATGTGTTTCTGTAAGTGCCGATTTCGCTGTTAGACGAGGTGCTAAAATAGTGTCATGTGCATAACTACGATCAAAATAATAAGTATTTATTCCCTCTTTACCATCTAAATAGTCATTTCCAGTGCCACCATCTAAATAGTCATTACCAATAGCACCCTTTAGATTATCATCTCCACCAAAACCATAGATCTTATTATCACGAGTATCTATACCTTTCAGGTCATCATTATTATTTGTACCTAACAACGGTTGGGCTAAAATATCAGTAAGGGTCCAGATGGTTTGATCTGCAAAGGTTATAGTTTTAAACACAGAATGGTCTGCAAATACATCTTGAACCTCTAATGTATCGCCACTATCTTTAATTTTAATTCGTATACTTTGATCAAACAGTTCAATACTAACTTCATCAGGCAATACGCCTAATTGAATATGTGTTTCTGTAAGTGCCGATTTCTCTGTTAACTGAGGTGCTAAAATAGTGTCATGTGCATAACCACGGTCAAAATAATAAGTATTTATTCCCTCTTTACCCTCTAAATAATCATTACTACCTGCTCTAGTATCCAAATAGTCGTCATTTTCAGTACCTACCAAATGAGGCAAAATATCAGCAAGAGTCCAAACCGTATTATCTTTAAAGGTAATGGTTTTGAGTGTTGAACTCACTAAAAGTGCATTTTCAATTGTTAATTGATCATTACTGCCAATCATTTTCAAAATAAGATCGCTTGAACCAAGCTTAATTTCTATATCTTGTGGTAAGGCATCTAAAATAATATGAGTTTCTGTCAAGGATGAGTTCGTGTATAAATGGTTCGCTTGAATAGTATCTTTGCCACTATTAGGGCCAAAAACATAAGTATTTACACCAGTTCCCCCTATAAATATGTCTGTCTCAATATTACTGATCAGTAAATCGTTTCCTTCAGTTCCTGTATAGAACCCACTATTTACTGACGGGATATGGACTCGTAAAGTTTGGTCTAGAATTTGATCAATTAAATCTGGTGTAGAGGCATACAAAGCAAGCTCTCTCAAGCTATTTTGTACATCTTTAAACAGTTTTGGACCACGACTTAAAACATCATATAGTTCTGCAACTTCAACTAGGCTATGTTGTTTGATATAACTATAAAGCTGAGTTACATCAAGTTCATTTGATTCTGTTATTTGAATTTTTTCAAAAATTTCAGGTGTTTTTTGTTGTAAATAGAGTTGATCATAAATTTTCTGCCGTAAGAGTTTCCATGCTTGCTCTAACGCAAATGCCTGATTGTTTCCAACTGATAAAGTCAACTCAGGATCTGCAAATGAGTGGTATTGACGCCCCATTATTTTTTCTAAAGCCAATAGATGCCGATCATCCCAATACATCCCTCTTTCATGACTTGGTAAATCAGCCACCCCAGTCCATTGATAAATAATATCAGTCACGAGTTGCTGCCTAACCAACAGAGAGTCTGTCCGAACAAATTGTTCAACTAATTGTTGTAATATTCCATTTGTATCTTTTGCCATAGCCTGATGTAAGCTATCAACGTTACCAAATTGGTGAATATCAGGTAATACTGCAATTGAAGGATCAATCTCAACTATTTGGGCCTGATTTATCTGGGAATGTAAGGTATCTACTTGAAACCATACATCATCTATTTTTCCAACAGTTCCATCTGCCCAGATAAACTGCCCCTGCTGTTTATGATGATTACCATTGACATCAACTTGCTTAGCCGAGGTATAAGCTAAATCAATTTGTTGGATACCTATTGTTTGTAAGCCAGTCAGCTCTCCCTGATCTACATGTGCGTTTTGATTGATGTCTTGCCAAACTTGTAACTGCTGATAAATTTCATCTTTTGCATCAATCACTCCATCATTATTCAGGTCATATTCTGCTAAAGCCTTAAATCCATTCTTTGCCAATTGACCATTATTCAAGCTAGTCTGATTTCCAAATAATTCATTGCCTATTTCAATATCTGCATTATTATTTTTATCTAAAACTAGCAAACCATCTTGCGAACTGACCCAACCTGTTTTTTCTTTAAATCCACTACCATCATGGTCAAAATAAATATTTTCACTCAATGCACGTGTTCCAACCACGCCATCTTTATTTAAATCGAGTATTAATGGGCTCGTTACATGCTCTGCCTGTTCATATAACCCCATAACATCATTCAAATCAAACTGATCTAAAAACTCACCAACTATTGAATGTAAACTAGACTTAATGTCGCTTAAAACTTTATTAACACCCTCTTTGATAAGCTCATATACCGTATCGCCACCAACAATCGAACCGACTATTCCACCCACAATCGCTAAAGCTAAAGTCACAGGTGCAGATACTGCTGTAAATGCTGCTACACCTCCTACCAATAACGCACTACCTATTGATCCAGCAATCCACTCTGCCGTGGTATGAGCCACCCAATCGTCTATAATTTGTTGTTTTTGTTCTGGGGTTTCAGCAGCTTCGACTTTTTCAGTCACAGTAAATAATGCAATCGTTAAACTTGCTAAACCTGCCCCTTTTGCCAATTTCGAAAGATGTGTACTTTCAAATATAGATACGTTCTGAGCCAATTGCTGGGTAACTAACTCCACCCGCTCTAATTGAGTCTTCCCTCTATTCAAAAACTCTATTTGGGATTCTTTTAATAGTCTAGTACTCGGTGTATCTCCAAGTAATGACGAATGAATTATTGATGTATCTGCATGCGGGATAACTGAAGCACCCTTCGTACCGTTAGAAAGATTATTTGGCCCATCTATAAATCGGCTAACCTCATAGGTCACCTTGCCATTTGCATTGGTAATTTCATCAATGAGCGAAGTATAGATGAGTGATTTCGCCTGTACTGCTGCACGTGCGTTATCTATTGCCTCCGTATGCGTTAGTCCACTGGCAATATCAGCATCGTACATTGTTTTCAGTACTTCACGTGGTATCCCATCAATGGTTTTTACATTGGGGTTTTCAAGTAAAGCTGGCAGCTCCACACGGGCAAAAACTTTATCTTCGGTACCAAATGGTGTAAGGGTACGAACATCACCAGATGAAGCTTTTGCAAGGGCTTCTGATGCATCATCCCACAATGCAGGACTTTTCACCCCATCAATCGTGGTTTCATAGTTCATAATGTCCGTATATTTTGCAATATTATTTTTTGAAGCAATTTCTTGTAAATAACCTATAACCTCTCTTGAATGCATTAATTCTGAAAACTTAGTATTACCCATAATAGTTAAAGGGTTACTAGTATTCTTCGAAATTGCTTTTGCTGCTATGTAAAGAGGGTCTGTTGGATTGTTCCCTGCATAAAACAAAGTGGTTTTATTTGCTAAATCTTGGGTAACATCAGGCACAAGATTAATGAATGCCTGCCGTAAGTCCTGAATAGTAACTTGCCCATTTGTCTGCTTTATCGCAGCAAGTTGATTAATAATATTTTGGGTTTCTAATGATCTTGCCATGTTCCTGTTTCTTCTTTTAATTATTAGTTTCTTAAGCCATTGAGCATATCTACGCCAAAGTTATAATAAAGCTGTGTAGTAACTTCCCATTTTTTCATTATTTCTTTTTGATAAGTATTTAATGCTTCTAAAAGAAGATCATGTATATTTTTTGAAACATCATTTTGTGTCTGAATATGAATTATTTCTGGATTATTTAAAAATTTGATACTCAATGTAGAAATATAAAATTCATTATTAACTATAAGTTTTTCAGCATTTGCAACTAAAAAATGAAATGATGTAAATAATATCGCTTGTGTAGGGGTTACAATTGCCTCTACAGCTGGCCAGTGAAATGGGGTTACAGGGTTATTTTCATAACCATCAAAATAATACGGTCCTTCTTTTTCTAAGATAATTTTTTCAGCAGGCGACAAAAATCCACTACCTCCAAAAAATGATAAATAATAAATATCTCTTTCTTCATCAATCAACAAGCTTTCATCAATCCTAATAGGAAAGTCTAGATCCAAATCTTGTATTAATGGTTCAACTAAACTCACAAGATGATCTAATTTTTCACCTACTATATCCATTTTCTTAAAAGTCATAAATTTTACTCTTTTACATATCGCTGTTCATTTAAACCATACAATCTATATTCATTAATTGTATGGGTTAAATCACTCTTAATTATATTCACATTAAAACAAAGTAGTTTTATTTGCTAAATATTGAGTAACATCAGGCACAAGATTAATAAATGCCTGCCGTAAGTCTTGATCTGCTGAAACTCGATTAACTAAATCTCTTAATATATTTTTATCAACAACATCTGCACCATTACTGGTTAATGAGTTAAGGGCTTGTAACCCCTGATCTAAACTTAAATTTGTACTAGGAAAACCTAAAGAAATTAAAATATTATCTACGCTTGACATCTTATTATCACTATTAAATTATAGTTAAAAATCGAAAGTTGCTACAAACTCTGTTGAATTAGAACGGACTCCAAAGTCTTTATATGCAATTAATGCCTGTTTTAAATCTGCAATGATGACATCATAATTATCTTTAAAACTTTCTTGCTGATCTTGTGGGGCAGTATCATCTATGTCTATTTGTACCAAACCATATTTACGCCATTGGGTTGAATTTCTTTCACCTCCGTAAGCTAGAGTTATAGTTTTTACTAATATTTCAAGCCCCTCCCAATAAAATACAAAATACAAAATACCAGACTCATTATCAAAACCACGTCCAGATTTTATTTTTATAAGATAACTATTTTTAACTCTATCAAAAGTCCAATCGCCACCTCGACCAATGAGACCAAATAATCTTTCATACCGTTGTTCAACCTCACCTATTTTATATTTAGCTCGATCTTCCGCAGAAATATATTCATTTATATAAGTCATTTTCCATACCTTTTATTTAAAAGTATTATTATATTATTTTTTAACCAGCATGAACATAAAAAATAAAACAAATGATATAAATTAAAAGTTATTTATATTCTTTAATTCTTCTTTAAAGAGAAAATCATTTAAAACAAATATACAACCTCTTTTCATTAGAAGTAATAAAGTATTGATATTTAAAATTACTATTCTTATATGTTTAGTTTTAAATATTATTAACATATCCTGAATTACCTCCTTTCGCCTACTCAATAGCAGCAAGTTGATTAATAATATTTTGGGTTTCTAACGATCTTGCCATGTCTCTATTTTCTTCTTTTAATTATTAGTTTCTTAAGCCCTTGAGCATATCTACACCAAAGTTATAATAAAGCTGTGTGGTAATTTCCCACTCTTTTCTTTGTTGATATATATAAAATGCTTCAGCAATAATACTGTGTACTTCTTGAGGAACCTGATCTTCTGAATAAATATGGATAATATTTGGATTATCTAAAGATTTAATACTCAGTGAAGATATATAAAATTCTCTATTAGCTTTACACTCCTCAGCTTTTGCAACTGAAAACTCAAATGACGTAAATAATATCGCTTGTGTTGGGGTCACAATTGCCTCTACAGCTGGCCAGTGAAATGGTGTTACAGGATTATTTTCATAACCATCAAAATAATACGGTCCCTCTTTTTCTAATATAATTTTTTCAGCAGGTGATAAATAACCACTTCCTACAAAAAATGATAAATAATAAATATTTCGCTCTTCATCAACTAGCAAACTAGATTCCTGTTTAATTGGTAAATCCAGATCAAGCTCTTCCAATAAAGGCTCAACCGATCCAGCAAGCTGTTCTAGTTGCTCGCCCCAAATTTTCTTTCTCTCAAAAGTCATAAATTTTACTCTTTTACATATCGTTGTTAATTTAAACCATACAATCTATATTCATTAATTGTATGGGTTAAATCACTGCTATATTTAAAAACATTCTTTTAAAATATTTTAAAAACCTTTTTTATCAAATAAATAAAAAAGAACAATTAGTTCAATTCTCACAGTTTCGCTATAAGAATTGATACTAATCATCTCATATTTATTTTAGTACTAAGTATTTTTCTCTAAAGGTACGATCTGAACAATAGAAAGTTAATATTGTATTATCGCTCAAACTTCCTGATGCTTGTCTCACCAAATTATGCAGTTCATTTAAACTATAAATATGTCCCGAAGAATTAGCATTATTAAGTTCTGTAATTATTTCATTATAAGTTTTCATGATTTATTTCTTTTTTAATAAGTTACCAGGCATAATTTTCAAATGGATGATTTAAAAATAATTGTACGTCTACAAATTGCTGATTTATTAATCTGCGATTTTTTAATTTTGCTAAAAAAGCCTCTCTTATTAACTCTATTAAAATATCCTCTCGACCAATGAATTTAGGTGGCATGACAAAAGGAGTTAAATAAATTTTTCTGCCATATATTTTTTTTTCTATATCAATAGGGTAACTAATCATATCCGATACTTGTAACAATACGAGCTCATCTTCTGCATAGAACACATAGGCAGCTGGGGCATGCTCCACGCCAGCAGCAATAAAATCATGAATATAAATTAAACCGATATGACGCTCATCATCAGCATAGATATAAAGATCTCTATTGAAAAATAGATCATTCCTATCTCTTTGCCAATGACCATACATATAATTATGCTCTTTTAAAACCTCATGAGGTAGTTTCCAATAGCGCTCATATATAGCTACATGTTCGGGTTTACTTTCAGTAATTTTGTTTTGGTATGCAATAAAACTCATTTATTATTAATCGCCTTTCACTACTTGCTAATTTAAATTTACAAACATTATAATTTAAATATGTAGTAAAATCACTCAATATACCCCCTTACTTTTAATAAGATAAAATATATTAATTTACCAATTATATACATTCACTTTAAAATAAAATACCTATCTTAAATTACCAACTCATCTTCTCGATATCAGCAAGTTGATTAATAATATTTTGGGTTTCTAATGATAAATCCATTTCCAAATCTAATTAACATCAAATAACTTTTTTCTCTATCAAAATTCCAATCTCTACCTCGACTAATGAGACCAAACAATCTTTCATACTGTTGTTCAACCTTATCTATTTTATATTTAGCTCGATCTTCCGCAGAAATATATTCATTTATATAAGTCATTAAATTTCTCTATTTTTTTAGAATTTTTGCAAAATATAGAACATTCTATGAAGAAAAATTTAATTTTGAATTAGTTTAACTCCTACATAGCTTGCTCAAAATTTAAAATCTTGGCGGCAAACATAATGTTCTTAAAGTATGGATT
>NZ_JBITPU010000012.1:0-125728 GCF_044684115.1 Acinetobacter sp. ABJ_C1_1
GATATATAATGACAAATATAGTGACTATGGATATTGCTTCAATTAAAAATTTCATCCAAAAAAATAAAGTAAGACATTTATCAAATAAAGTTCTACATACCCATCCCTCACCTAAAATGTGGAAAACAGATTTAAAGGAAGAAGAAAATAATTACTTTTTATTAAATACAGATGCTCAATATAAGTCTATAAATTTATATTTAGGCATTCCATATTGTATTCCTACTGATCCACCTCATTGTGGATTTTGTCTTTTCCCAACACAAGACTATAAAGGTAAGCGGGAAATGGACTTTTATCTGGATTTTTTAAGTAGAGAAGCCCACTTATATAAAGAATTTTATCAAGGAGCTAAGCTTGAAAGTTTGTATGTAGGGGGAGGTACACCTAATTTACTTCAACCTAATGACTATATGAAACTGACTAAGGTTGTATCTTCTCTTTTTCCCGATGCTGGTATATCTAGTCCTATAGAAATGACATTAGAAGGTATCCCTCAACTTTTTAATGAAGATAAAATAAGAGCAATTAAAGATGCAGGTTTTAACCGTGTCAGTATGGGAGTACAACAGGTTAATGATGAATTAATCGCTACAAGCGGTCGAAAACAAACGAGAAAGCAGGTTTTTGATGCAATTGAATTGTTCCATAAGTACTCTTTATCTTGTAACGTCGATTTGATCTATGGTTGGCCAAATCAAACGGTTGAGGCAATGCTAGGAGACTTGGAAAGTATTGTTCAATCAGGAATAAAACATATTACTCACTATGAACTTAATATTGCTGGTCGTTCTGACTTTGCGACAAAACAAAAGCAAAATACGCCCTCTATTGAGAAGAAAATTGAAATGTATAACATTGCTAAACAGTTCTTAATAAGCAAAGGCTATAAACAAAAAACAGTATATGATTGGGAAAAAGAAGATAATAACCAATTAATTTCAGAGAAATATTTATATGAAGATAACCTTAGAGACTGCTTAGATGCCAATGGGCAAAGTAAAATGACCACAATGAGTGGATTAGGTTATGCAGCGGTTAATATGAGACTGCAACCTAACTCATCAAGTATTAAATCTGTTTCAGCAATGAATCATCGAAACCTAACTGAATACTACAATGCAATATCTTTAAATAAACTTCCTGTTGAACGTATGTTTGTTCATGATCCTGAAGACGTAAAGTTAATTTGGATATTTCAAGCATTACAGGAAATGAAAATTAACACCAAAAAGTACGAGAAAATTTTTAATAGTGATATTAAACTCGATTATAAGCCTATTTGGGATGCATTAGCAGAAGAAGGTTGGGTAGAGCATAATGATGAATATATTAAACTTATTAATGAAGGTGAGTTTTATACTCCACTTATTCAGGCATTATTAAGTCAACCTAGAATAAAATCTTTGCAACAGTAGAAAATAAATGTCAATTCATAAAGAGCTGCATATTTTAAAAACAGATGACCATGGCGAGTTTGCTTTATGGGAAGTTGCTAAAAGCGAGAATACCCTGATAAAAAAAGAAGCAATTTTCTTATCTCATGGTGCTTTTTCAGACAAGACTGTTTGTATGGGTATTGCAGATTACTTGGCAAATCACGGATATATCTGTTTTATTTTAGAATGGCGAGGGCACGGCACAAGCCCAAAAACAGATATACCATTTAATTTTGAAACTGTTGCGTTATATGAATATAAGACTGCATTTCACTATATTTATCATCATTTTAATATCGCCTCTTTACACTGTGTAACCCATAGTGGCGGAGGTTTATGCTTAACAATGTTCTTGATTAATTATCCAGAATATTTGAAGAATATCCAAAGTATTACTTTTATAGCTTGCCAAGCATTTGGAGCAGTAAATAACTCTTTTGACTTTATTAAACTCTTTTCTGCAAAACTCATTGTTAAAGGTCTAGGCCAGATACCAGCTAATAAATTTAAATTAGGACGAGTAAATGAAAGCTACTACACCATGCGGCCATGGTTTAACTGGAATTTAAAGCAAAATTTTATTAGTGAATTTAAAAATATTGATTATAAAAAACATATGAGCTCTATTAGAGTCCCAATATATTCTATTAGCGGAACTGGCGATAAATTTATTGCACCAGTTAAAGGATGTTATAAATATTTAGAAGCTTTTAAAAATCAAAATAACGTATTTCGTGAATTTGGTTACTCTAATAATAACTTAGAAAATTATTCTCATAGCCGAATTGTTTTAAGCCAAAATGCTGCTAAGGAAGTCTGGCCAACTATATTGCAATGGATAGATAAGAACTCAAAAGAAGTTCTATAAAGATTATGAAAATAAATTATCTAGGTTAATAAATAAGAATCTTATTTTAAGATTTTTAAAAAATATACTCACAGTTAAAAATAATAAAAAGCACCCTAAAGAGGATGCTTTTTATCTAATTACTGATCTTTAATATTTTAAGCAAGTAGGTTTTCTAAAATTTGCTCATAAATATCAGTTAAAGGATCAAGGTCGTGTACATCTACATGTTCATTAATTTGATGAATAGTTGCGTTTAGAACACCGAGTTCTAAAACTTGTGCACCTGTTGGCGCAATGAAACGTCCATCAGATGTACCGCCACTAGTCGATAGCTCAGTTTCAGTGCCAGTTACATTTAGAATAGCAGTTTGAGCAGCATTAACTAATTCACCTACTGGAGTCAAAAATGGCAAACCAGATAAGTTCCAGTCAATCTCATATTGCAAACCATGCTTATCTAAAATTTCATGTACGCGCTGTTTAAGCTGTTCAGCTGTAACTTCTGTTGAGTAACGGAAGTTAAAAGTAACTTCTAAAGTACCTGGAATAACGTTAGTTGCACCAGTACCTGAATGAATATTCGAAATTTGGAATGAGGTTGCAGGAAAATATTCATTTCCATTGTCCCAAACAG
Source organism: Acinetobacter sp. ABJ_C1_1 (assembly GCF_044684115.1). Lineage (NCBI taxonomy): Bacteria > Pseudomonadati > Pseudomonadota > Gammaproteobacteria > Moraxellales > Moraxellaceae > Acinetobacter > Acinetobacter sp. ABJ_C1_1. Next base: position 2,924 of record NZ_JBITPU010000012.1, read on the forward strand.
TTTGGCATAACTGTGCTAAGGCAGCCGAAGCTTCATGAATTGGATTGCGAGCTAAGTGAGGATACGCTACATGACCTTGCTTACCATGAACATGTAGAACCCCATTTAAAGAACCACGACGGCCATTTTTAACAATATCACCTAATTTACTTGTACTTGATGGCTCACCGACCAAACACCATGTAATTTTTTCATTACGCTCTTCAAGTGTTTCAATAACTTTAACTGTACCGTTAACAGCAGGGCCTTCTTCATCTGAAGTAATTAAAAAAGCAATTGAGCCCTTATGATTTGGATGCTTTGCTACAAAGCGTTCAGATGCGACCACCATCGCTGCCAACGCAGTTTTCATATCAGCTGAACCACGACCATAGAGTTTGCCATCACGAATTTCTGGTGCAAATGGGTCTGAATTCCACGCTTCTAAACGGCCTGTTGGAACAACATCGGTATGTCCTGCAAAACAAAACACAGGCCCTTCAGTGCCGCGTCGAGCCCATAAATTATCGACATCTCCAAAGCGCATAGGCTCAATGTGAAAACCAGCTTTAGCTAAGCGGTCAGCCATAATCGTTTGGCAAGTATGATCAATAGGAGTAACAGAAGGCTGTTGTAAAAGTTCTAAACTAAGCGAGAGAGTGTCTGAGTGGTTCATACCGGAAACTACATGATGAGTAGGTGAAATATAGTCCGATATAATAGGCGAATCTCTGAAGGTTGGGTATTTAAAAATAAAAAAACCTTATCGAAGTGATAAGGTTTTCCGAAGCTGTGCATAACTTACATTTTATTCTCAGTTTTTTGTGCGGTATTACTTACAGCATCACCAGCTTTAGAGACATCTTTACCAAAACCCTTGAACGTATTACAGCCAGTTAATACAAATGCAATCATTACAGACGCGACTAAAACTTTTTTCATCATTTTCTCCGTTTAAATTTAATAATGAAGTAAATTTAGATTAAAAAACAAACGCAAAAAGAAACATGACTATTTAATAGTAAAAACGTTATAAATTGTTTCTATAAGCTCATACCTACTTGTAAAGCGGCATTTTTTCGTCGCTATCGAGTCCTAGGCTTAAGAGAGGAGGATGTCTAAACATATAAAACTGAGTGTTCTCAGTGTTTCTATAATATAAGCCATCAGTCCACCAATAAGCAGTGTTTGAACTTGCTTGTTTATTTGGACAAAGCCATTCATGTCTCTCTAGACGATAAAAATTGGAGTTAGGAATCACTGTTCCCCAAAATCCGAGACGACGGGTTGAATTTACCCAGTCTGGAATCGATTGATCTTGAGCTGAATTTAAGGGAAGGTAGAGCTGACCTTTTAGTACAGCAAAACGCTGTTGAACTTTAAAACCTAAAGCTTCTGAAAACTGAAACTGCTTATCGGTAAAGTGATAAAGCTTTTTACTCAAAGTATCTTCTCTGTTTAGGCCAATCCACTGTTCTAAATTTAATTGACCTTCACCCAAGTAATATTTTAGGGCGACTTCCCAGTGTTCAACTTGTTGAGTTTCTTTATTTAAAACTAAAAAATCGAGCTCTCCTAAAGTTTTTGCACCCTCGATTTTTTGAATACTATGACCTAATAACTGATAAGAATGATATTGATCTTCCTGTAACCAAAACCAAAGTAAATTTTCAAAACGTAAGCCTAAGCGTGTGCTTTTCAGCCGAGACATAAACTGAAGTAAAGGTTCTGGTGTTTCGTCGAGTTGTTTTAAACGTGGTAAATAGCTCTGGAAATGTTGTTCCCACATCTGATCAGGGTGTAATTGAAAGTTATGCTGAATAAAAAGACTTTGAGGAAGATGACGAAGTAAATTGGGACTAGCAATAGTAAAGGCTAATTGTCTTACTATTGGATGGTTGAACTGTAGCCATGGCTCAAAATAGGATGTTTTAACTGAGGCAATATTCATACGTTTAGTACTCGAAATAATTCATCCCAATTTCATGGTCGATCAACAAAACAATACCAGAAAAACACTTTATACTACGATCAACAATAGCTTAAGGTTTATATATGCGAACATTGTTTTGGCGAACTCTGGTCGTGATTTTTATCACGCTTGGTATTATTGGAGCAATTTTACCAGGCATGCCGACAACAGTGTTTCTTATTCTGGCTGCTTGGGCTGCCTCAAAGGGATGGCCTCAGATGGATGCATGGTTATTAAATCATCCAAAATATGGACCAACCCTACGTGACTGGCGAGCCAATGGTACGGTACCACGTAAGGCGAAATGGATTGCAAGCATTATGATGACCGCAAGCGGTATTTTAATGCTGTTTACCACTGCGCCATTTTGGGTGAAAGTTTTCACTGATACTACCATGCTCGTTGTTGCAATTTGGTTATGGCTACGCCCTGAGCCAAAATTAAAAGATTGATAATCTTTTATTTTTGGCGCAAGACAAGCGGTGAAACCGCGCGTAGATAAAAGAGCATTAATAATCTTTTACTTGCGATGTATGACAAGTTTCCCATTAATTTTTATTAAAGCTCAAAATAGAGTTGAGTTTATATAAGAGAAGAAATTCGATGTCCCAATTTAAACTTGAAGATGCAGATATTCTTATCGATTTAGCAAACCAAACTTTAAGCCTTCCTAAACATAATAAGTTTTACGTGGTTTCTACGGGGAAGAATGGAATAGGGGAACAAGAAAATACCGGAAAAACTCCACGTGGATGGCATCGTGTTGCCCAGAAATTTGGTATGCAGTCCCCTAAAAATGCAGTTTTTATTGCACGTAAGCCAACAGGCGAAGTCTATAGCAGTGAACTCGCTACACAATTTCCGGAACGAGATTGGATATTGTCACGCATTCTTTGGTTAGATGGTTTAGAAGAAGGCTTTAACAAAGGGGAAGGCCACGACACTATGCAACGTTATATCTATATTCATGGTACACCTGATAAAGAACCGATGGGTGTTCCAATGTCACATGGATGTATTCGAATGCGTAATGATGAAATCATTGAATTGTTTGATTTAGTCCCTGAAGATGCTCTTGTTTATTTGTCTGAACAATCTTTAACCTAAATTCTGTTTTTAAACATTCTTGTTTTATTCATCGAATGATCAAAATATTAAAATAAGTGCTTAAATAAAATACAAAAAATTGTTTTTTACTTAATAATGACTTATTTTTAATCATTCATTCGCATTTTTTTGAAAAGTTGTCGAAAAGCGTTTGACACCTGTTAAAGATTCTCTATAATGCACCTCACAAACGATGAAGACGTTAAGGGCGCTTAGCTCAGTTGGTAGAGCGTCTGCCTTACAAGCAGAATGTCGGCGGTTCGATCCCGTCAGCGCCCACCAAGCCTTTACGTTAAGCTCTCAAGTGCAGCGGTAGTTCAGTTGGTTAGAATACCGGCCTGTCACGCCGGGGGTCGCGGGTTCGAGCCCCGTCCGCTGCGCCACTTAAGGCTTAACATCGTTTACCCCACAATTGCGATATTGTGAAAGTGCAGCGGTAGTTCAGTTGGTTAGAATACCGGCCTGTCACGCCGGGGGTCGCGGGTTCGAGCCCCGTCCGCTGCGCCACTTTTATAAAACGCTTTTGCAGGGCGCTTAGCTCAGTTGGTAGAGCGTCTGCCTTACAAGCAGAATGTCGGCGGTTCGATCCCGTCAGCGCCCACCATAATTTGTGACCATGCTTTATTTTTAAAGTATTGCAAGTGCAGCGGTAGTTCAGTTGGTTAGAATACCGGCCTGTCACGCCGGGGGTCGCGGGTTCGAGCCCCGTCCGCTGCGCCATTCTCTTGATTCCCTGATCTAGAGGATGTAATGTATAAAGACTGCGTTTGTTGTCTTTTTCAATCAGGGCGCTTAGCTCAGTTGGTAGAGCGTCTGCCTTACAAGCAGAATGTCGGCGGTTCGATCCCGTCAGCGCCCACCATAATTTTTAAGTTTTAAAAAATATGCACTAATTTATTTAGTGTTTTTGGCGTTTCTGCTATTCCTATTTCTTATCTATCTATTTTATCTCTTCTATTGTTAGTCAAAACCTATCCTTTCTATGCTTAATTTTTTAAGTTCAGCTTTTATTACTTTAAATTATGATTACTATCTGGTTTAACTAAAGCTGCCATGCCGTAAAGCTATAGCAGCTTTCTGAACTAATATTAATACTCGTTTAGAATCCAGCCACTCGCATACGCAAAGTATTCACGTAGCCAAGCGTTATAGCGTGTGACCAAAGGAGTTTCAGCAGCAACTGTATAAACCTGGGTATAGCCTTGTTTCTTTGCAATAGCTGCAGCTCGTGGGGTATGGAAGTCACTTGTAACAATCGCAATAGGTTGATCAATACTAATATGAGCTTGCTCAAGTAGTGGTTTGCTGTTTCTAAGGTTAAGTTCAGTACTTGTGCTTTTGTCTTCAAGAATCATTCGGTCTTTTGCTATATGAAAACGTTGTTCCAAGTAACGAGACATGACTAATGCTTCGGGTTCTTTCTCTGAAAAGTCTAAACCACCTGTTAAAACAACTTTTGCTTGAGGTTGTGAAAGGGCAACAGGGGCTGCTGTATCAAGGCGTTTTGCAAGAATGGCAGAAGGTTGACCATTTTCTACACCACTACCTAAAACAATAATTGCTTTCACAGCGGGAATATTTTGACCTGTATCTTTATTTTCTTTAATAAAATTAAAAAAATAGCCTAAGCCTATTAACCAGATCCAAAAACATAGCCATCCAAAACGCCAAACTGAATGCAGTCGATAGTGGTAAAAGAAAAAACGTTCCAGATGATAATAAAATAATGCATAGAGACAGAAAAATGCCCCTAAGATTAAAGGAACAATTGTGCCTACATGAATTTTATTTAGAAAAGCTAGAAATAAGCCGTCCAAAAATAAAATCGAACCAATGATAGCTAAAAAAATCCGAATCCACTTACTGACTTGCATTGTGTTTAAAGTTGCAATTTAAATTGCAGACAGTGTATGCAAAATCATTCCGAATTCAATGCTGATTGCAATAAAAAGCCGAGTAAAGCATTTTAGCTATTACTCGGCTTTATTATTTATTGAAATTTAATAAACATCGCGGCGATAACGACCTTGTTGTCTTAGCTCATCGACTTGTTCTTCACCTAAAATATCAATAAGCGCTTGATCTACTCCGCTAGCCATTCCTCCAATACTTCCACAAACATAAAGAACTGCACCGCGCCCAATCCAGTTGACCAATTCCGCTGCATTTTCTCTTATTAGATCTTGAACATATATACGTTGTTCTTGATCACGTGAGAATGCCAAATCAAGTCGCTTTAACATTCCCATTGTTTGCCAAGCTTCAATAGTTGATGCATAGAAGAAATCATGAGCTCGTTGGCGTTCGCCAAAAATAAGCCAATTTTCAGTATAGTTATGACGAGTTCGCGTATGAAGTAAACTCATTAAACCTGCGATTCCCGTTCCATTGCCGATACAGATAATTGGACGGTTATCATCGATCAAGTGAAAAGATTCATTGGTGCGAATACGTAATGCAATACTCTGATTAATTTCTGTGTATTGAGTCAGCCAGCCAGATCCTAACCCTAAATGACCAGACTCATCGGATTGCTGGCGAACAACCAAACGAAGCACTTGCTGAGAAGGGATGCTAGCAATTGAATATTCCCGCGTTGGTAGGGTAGGGAGCTGTTCTAATAAGTGGTCCAGATTAGCAAACGGTTCAATTTCACCCGTTAAATCTTTATTCCAAAGCGCCTTTTCAATAGAAATTTGTAGCGAGTCTACTACTGCATTTCTAAGAATATGGTGGTGTTGTAAAAACTCATTAATACGTTCAGGACTATTACCTGGTTGTATTTCAGCAATATCTCCCGCTTGCCATACAGCTTCATGCTTGGCAGTAAGTTCAATATTGTAAGCGGGGTGCCCTAGACTATTTGGGTTGAGTAAATCACGTTTTTGTAATGTCCAAGTGTCAAATACTTTTTCAAGATTAACAGCATGCAAATCTAGTTTAGTTGCTTTTGTAAGAGCTTGATTCCAGTTTTGAATATGTGCTGGATTTGCATTATCGACTTCGATCGTATCAAAGTAGGCTTCAGCTCCATTGTTTTTAAGCCACGTATCTACAGTGTGACCAAAACTACAATAAGTATCTGAGTATTCTTTCGAGCCTAAAGCTAACACAGCATATCTGAGATGTTTGAGCTCTAATTGCGTTTTTAATAGCTTTTTAGCAAAACTAGAAGCTAAATCTGGCGCCTCTCCAGTACCATAAGTACTGATCACAAAAAGAATTTGCTCATGCTGTTGCAAATCCGATTCAGTTAACTGTTGTATAGATTTAACCTGAACAGGTTGATGTGCTTCTTGTAAACTCGTTGCGGTACTCCATGCGAGCTGCTCTGCAACTCCTGTTTGGGTGGCATAAGTAATTAACCAAGGTTTAGCATTTTGATCGATGTAGTGACCAGCTAAAGACTGGCGAGCAGCTTGTGTTAGTTTTTTCTGTTTGCGGCGTTTTAGATAAAGCATCCATCCGGTAACAAAGAATAAAGGCATTGCTAAAGACGCAAGCATTGCTACAAATTGATAAACTGGTCCAAAGAAGCTACCACGGTGTACGGGTAACATGCTGCTCATGATTTTCTGATTTAGCTTTTTATCTTCATAAAGCTCCATCTTTTCAATATGGGCAGTTTTATAGTTATACATAGCTTGGTTACGCGCACGTTCATGTTGTGGCGTTGCATCAACAAAAGTTAATTCTACTTTTCCATCATCTTTTTTCGGTAAATTCACTGTTAGAGTTGAATAGTCACGTCCGATTTTATTGTTAAAGCCGCTCCAAGTCTGGTTGAGGGCAGTAGTCAGCTGAACGCTATCTAATTTAGCTTCAGAAGATTTGTCTTTATCGCGTCCAGCTCCGCCATGTCCTTGCATTTTAGGTTGTTCTACACCTAATACTTTGAACATACCACTACGCCACCAGTCATATGACCAGTATAAACCTGTACATGCAAAAAGAAGATAAAAAACAATAACCCATGTACCTACGACAGCGTGTAAATCCCAAATAAAATTTCGACCTTTAAGTTTGGGTTTAACAGCAAGCCATTGACGTGCAGAATGTTTCTTTGGCCAACGTAAATATAATCCGCTCAATACAAAATAAATGAGCATGAGGGCACAAGCGCCAGTAATTTGTTTACCGAACTCTCCAGCAGTTAAGTTACGGTGAATTTGTTGTATTAATAAAAGTAACTCGCGGCCTTTAACATCAGGCAATACCTGTGCTGTATAAGGGTTAACCATCATATTGTAGCCACGTCGTTCGCCTTCTTTTTCAATGTTTACAACAGATGAGGCGGTAGGATCTTTGGCTATGGTAATACTATTAATTTTAATTTCAGGCTGGGTTGTTGTGAAATGCTGATAAAGCTGAGCAGGGGTAAGCTTGGGTGAGCTTTCTGCTTGCACAACATAACTATCTGTATTTACCCATTTTAAAATTTGTTGATCATAAGAATAAATTGCGCCTGTAACACCCATAATTGATAAGATGAGGCCAGCACTAATACCCATAAACCAATGAATTTGAAATAAAAACTTTTTAAACATGGTCGAAAAATGTGAATATGATGGAGATCTTGTAACGGAGTATAGCCGAAGATTGAGTAGATAGTATGGATTTTGGAGATAATATTAATTTTCATTATCATTTATTTTTAGCATAATAAAAAACCTCCTGTAAAGGAGGCTTTTTAATGAGGTGAACTTATAAAGTTTTTGGTTCACCTACAGTTTCTTTCAAATGCTTACGAATTGTATTGAAAGAAAAGTTTTTAGAGTCCATGCGTTTAGGCAAGATATACGCACCTTGCTGTTCTTGGCCCTTAGGATCTTTTACTTTAAAGTTAACTAAAATAAAGTCAGGGGTGTTGTACCATTCATAGATGTTTTTCCATCCAATGGTTCCAACGCCTTCTTGTAAGCCCATTTGCTGGCGCATTACGATACCGTGAGGTTGTACACCTAAGCGAATGCCTTTAATTTCCTGTACAGGAAACTCATTCATCTTACGCTTAACATACCATTCCAAACCATATGTGCGGCCAAGGTAATAAAGTACTACACCAACAATGGCAACCCAGCAAATCACTGTGGAGTAGTTCTTAATAAAAATAAGACCTAAAATCGCAAGGGCTAAAATTACGCCCATAATAGCCCAGATTTTTGTGCTGATTTTATTGGTGCTGCGCCAGATAAGAAGCTGTGCATTACGTTGTTCAGCTTCTGTTACCTCGTAAGGAACTGGCTGAAGCGTATAAGCATATAGAGTTTTCGCGGTCATAGTGCAAATAACAAATTGTAAACTGTTTTAAGTTTAGCATTAATTGGCATAAGTCAGGAAAGGATATTATGCCAATTTCATACTAAATTCCGACTCAAATTTATAATGATGCGAGTTCACTGGCATCATTATCAAGATCATGACTTAGGCGTTGTTTCAACATACTAAATCGGTTTAAAACACTCAGCATCAGTGATAACTGCTGTAAAATAATGAGTGATTTCTGGTCATCTTCATCATTTTGGCTTAGACGCTGACGTATCGTTTTTAGCATGTTTTGTGCTGTAAGATCAGGCATTTCATCTCTTAATAGCGCACCTTGTATGTCGTCTAACGCTTGATCTAAAACGTTAAGAACCGCTTGATCTTGAATCTTTTCCCGATGTGCTCCAAGTGCTGCGATATAACTTAAAAATGTATGATTCAGACATAGAAATTCAAATATATCTGACTTACGGGTAGGGTCAAAATCTGGCTCAGTGGCTAAAGTTGAAATTAGTGAAGCGACCTCAGCATCGGTATTATGGGCGGCACGGCGAACAATACGATAATTAAGCGCATGGTTATGTCCTTCATGATATTGCTTTACCACTTCCGCTAAATAATTACATTGTGCTTGTAAGGAGCGTCGAATACTGCGCGGTAGGCGGCGGAACTTCCAGTCAGGCCAAATAAAGGTGACACCAAACCATGCTAAAGCGCATCCAATTAATGTATCAACAAATCTAGGAATAGCCGCAGCGACTGCCGAGCCATCTAAGTTGAAGTTAATTAATGCCAAAATTGTGATGAAAGCGGTTGCTTGGGCATATTGCTTACTACGTAACTCGAAAAATAGTACGCCGCTTAAGACCAGCATAACTAATTGTCCTTCGACAGAAGGTACAAGGAATACCACGCTAAGGCCGACAATAATTCCGACTAATGTTCCAACTATACGTAAGCGTAAGCGGCGCTTGGTCGCGTTAAAGTTAGGTTGGCTAACAAATAGTGCGGTCAGCATAATCCAGTAGCCATATTCGATTCGAGTGGTTTGAATAAATACATATCCAATAAACAGAACAATCGATACTCGAATGGCATGACGAAATAGCACAGATTCAGGTGTTAGATTTTGTTTAATTCGAACAACAATATCATTCCAACCCTTTAAATCATCATCTTTGAGTTGGTTTTCAGCCTGTTTCACTTTATCAGACTGAATGTGTTGTTCTGTTTCTAAGTTGAGTAATTGTGAGTCGATAGACTTCAAATTTCGGTATAAAGCAAAAAGTGCATTTACCCACAATAAGTCATACTGTTGATCATCTCTTAACTTTACTAAAGATAAGCGTAAGTTCTCAAAACTTTGCTTAAAGCGTTTGTTATGGATATATGGTTTGCGCTGTAAAATACATTCATTTAGCTCTTGGCAAGCTTTACCTTGAATCGCCAAAATACGCTGAAATCTAAATAAAATATCACTGTGCTGAAAAATTTTGGCTAACTTTTGATAGTCAATATGGGCAGAGTCTGCACGTTCATGAATATCTTGTGCAACAAAGTAATAATGTAAGCTACGGCGAGTACCTTTTTGTCCACGGTCACCTTTTAAACGGGTTAAAAGGGCGGTTTTAAGATCATTAAAAATTGTTATTAATTTGCCATTTTCTAATGAAAGATCAATCATGCTCTGCTGATAACTCGCAGGAGTCATATCAACATCAAATAAATTAGATTTAGCAAATAGAAAGTCGCCTAGTGAAGCATAAGACGCGGCAAGTTTGTCTTGAAGCTGACGAACCGGAAATAATAAAAAGCTAATGGTTGCAATAAGCCCGTACCATGCTGCACCCGCGACCAAAAGCGCTGGCTGTATATACCACTGGTCAAATAAATGGACTCCGAGCATGGTATAAACCGAAACAACCAGACATCCATAAGAGATTGTTGCGTAACGGCGGCCTAATGACCCCAGTAAAATCCAGCCGATGCAAGAGGCGATTAGTCCTAGTGCAAAAAGCATTGGATAAGGGAAAAGTAATTGTACGGAAGCTGCGGTAATGAAGAAACCAATATAGGTATAAATCAAATTCATGATACGCACTGAAAAGCGATCATCGATGTCACTTAAACCAGCTGCGACCACACCTAAAGTAAGGGGAATTGTTGCTAATTGATGGCCTAGAAAATAAGGCACGAATGCAGTTCCTGAAAAGGCGATCAGCATCCGCACGTTATACATAAATGATGTGTTATAAGTCGCTCTTTTTAGGCGTTTAAACCAAGATTTCAAATGAAGTCCTTGCTGATCAACCTGAGTGATAAAGGATTTGCGTATTTCTACACCAATGTTGCACAAATCATACGATAGACAGTGTAAGCTTGTCTGTATGCAAATGATTGAAAAATGAAATATCGTTATGTCTGAACAAACAGCCCAGCGTCAATATTCAATTGGCTGGATTATGTTGCTCGCTTTACTCACGGCTTTAGGGCCATTATCCATTGATATGTATTTACCAGCGTTGCCTCAAATGGCTCACGATTTTGGGGTAAGTACACAAATGGTAGCAAACACATTACCTGCTTATTTTTTTGGTTTAGCCATTGGTCAATTGGTATATGGGCCTTTAAGCGACCGCATTGGAAGAAAGAAACCACTTTATTTTGGGCTTGCGCTTTATGCAGTTGCAAGCTTGTTTTGCGTGCTCGCTACAAATGAATGGACCCTAATAGCAGCCCGTATTTTGCAGGCTTTAGGTGGCTGTGTAGGTGTGGTTATGGCTCGTGCTGCTATACGTGATCGGTTAGATGTTCAAGGTTCGGCACAAGCTTTTTCTAGCATGATGATCGTGATGGGTTTAGCACCTATTTTGGCACCAATGATTGGAGCTTGGATTTTAATCTGGTTTCCGTGGCAAGCGATTTTCATTGCACTTTCAATTGTTGGAGCAATCTGCTGGTTATGCGTACATTTCTTTTTTAAAGAAACTTTGGCAATCGATAAAAGGCTCAAGTTATCTTTATATCAAGTGGCTACCTTATATGGTGCTATTTTCAAAGATGCGAGCTTCCGGTTACCTATGTTCGCAGGGTGTTTAACTGGTGCTGCATTATTCTGCTATATCAGTTCAGCTCCAGCCGTTTTTATGGACCAGTATGGCCTAAATCAGCAAGAGTTTGCTTACGTATTTGGACTGAATGCTTTTGGCATTATGTTGATGTCATCTTTAAACAAGCACTTAACAACACGTGTTGAAATCACTAAACGTTTAAGAGCTGGTTCAATGGTACAAGTTACAGGGGCAAGCATTGTATTAATTGCTGGTTTAATTCCTGCGGCACCTTTATGGCTTGTAATGATCGGGTTATTTTTAGCGATTTCAGGGATTGGTTTAACAGGACCAAATGCCATGGCCCTTGCCATGTCAAAGCAAGGCGCACGAGCAGGAACAGCCAGTGCAATCATGGGAAGCATGCAATTTGCTTGTGGTTTGCTGGGGGGAGTGCTGCTTAACTTTCTAGTTTGGTCTGCATCACTCAATATGGGCGTGATGATGGTGTTATTTACTTTAAGTGGTTTCATCGTTGTTTTAAAAGCAGCACAACAGGCAAAAAGTAAACCTCTCTCATAATTTTAAGAGAGGGGTTTTCAGAAATTCTTAATCTAGAAAAACTGCGAAGTTCTCTACAGGCTCTCTGGGTGTAATAAATGTATTTACAATGTGTGCAGGATCGGCATGACCTAATGCAACTGCACATACCAGCTCTTCATCATCTGCTGCGCCCAAAATATCTAGAACTATCGGGTGGAAATGATTCCAAGCTGCCTGTGGACATGTATCTAAACCACGTGCTTTAGCAGCGACCATGAAATTTTGAATCATCATGGCGATATCCATTTTTGAACCAATTCCCATTGCTTTATTGACTGTAAAGAAAATCCCGACTGGTGCATCAAACAGTTTGAAATTACGTAATTGCTGTGCAGCCATTTTTTCTTTTTCACCCTTTTTAATCTCTAGTAGACCATAAAGTCCCCAACCATTTTCGCGGCGACGGTCAATAAAGGGTGAAACCCATTTTTCAGGGTAATAGGCAAAGGTTTCTTTATATTGTTCCGCAAGTTCTGGATTTTTAGAAATCTCAACTTGTGCTGCACAAACGCGCTCTACCATTTCATCACGTTTTGGCCCTGTCACTACATAGACTTTCCATGGTTGAGTATTGGTCCCAGAAGGTGCTCGACTTGCGACTTTTAAGATGTCTTTAATGACTTCGGACTCAATTGGAGTATTTAAAAAAGCACGGACAGAGTGTCGAGAGGTAATAGCTTCGTCAACAAGGCGGACTTGTTCCAGATTCATGAGTACTCCTGATCTTTTCTTTCAATATTAACTGCTTTATAGAAGTCTAATTTCATATGTTGAAATTGATGCATTTATAAGCAAAAAATATTAGAAAAGAGATATCCTTACATGTATGATGAGTCGATTCGTTTAGACATAATGTCTAATCAATGATAATTCGAATATGCCACTTTCTATTCAAATAGACAAAATAGTGTGACTTCGTCAGTTATAAAAATAAAAGTATAACAGTGGATGAGCGAAAAATATTCAACTAGAAAAAAGGTATAATATGTTTAAAAACAGTACAAAACGGATGATTTTGTATAAAATGCGACCAATTTTTATATAAAATTTTAATGAAAAACATACACAAAAGTTTAAATTTCTGCATAATACCGATTTTTTACGCAAGTATGATTTCTCCATACTCACGTTAGGAAAAAGTAGTAGCTGCATAATAAAATACTTTTACAAAAAGGATTTTATGCAGAAGTGGAGAAATACACGAGGTATAAGGAGCTTTACATGAGTTTACCGCTCATCAACAAGCAGTTCATGAAACAAGGATTGGCGATTACCATTGCAACCATGAAAATGAACTTAACTCACGCAACGACTAAGCCACAAAAAATACAACAGCTTGGTACACATCTCAATGCACTCTTCTTTCATTGCAAAGAAAGGGGCTCAGATAGTCGCGTCATAGCGATCGCTTGTTACAGTCTTTGAAATTTATATGCAGTTTAGACATTCGCTCAAAAGTATATGTAAATATGCTTATTGGCTTAAATCCAGATTTTTTGTAACTCGATTAATTGATGGGAATCATTAAGCGAGCTGATTTAGCGGTGGTCATTTGTTAGTTTCCAAGTTTGTAGCCGAGTCGATGCATACTGTTCACCCAAATGGGGTTATGTTCAGTGATGCGATGAATTCATTTTATTTGAAGGATGCTTTCTCTCATGCGACCTTCAAAGGCTTAGTGCTGGGCATCATGTTGCTTAAACTTGTGACGATAATTGCTATTCAATTGACATTAAAAGTTTTTTCTTAAATGTACTGAAAAAGTCCCTATTGCTAGGGGCTTTTTTGTTTATTGCAGTATTTTGGCTTGTGCTAATAGCACATTAGCAAGAACGTAAGCGGACCGAGTATGAATGAACAACTCAATGCGACATTGATGTCGTGGGTAAAATTTTTTAATGACCCTTTATGGGATTTCCTAGTTATTTTCTTGCTGGCTGTCGGTATTTTTTATACGGTCTTAACAGGTGCAGTGCAAATTCGCATGTTCTTGCAAAGTATTCGTGTCATGAAAAGCAGTCGTACAGAAGGCGAAGATGAGCATGGCCTTACACCTTTCCAAGCATTTGTAACAGGTCTTGCGAGCCGTGTTGGGGTAGGTAACATTGCTGGTGTAGCAATCGCTATCGCAATTGGTGGTCCTGGTGCAGTGTTCTGGATGTGGGTAACAGCTGTTCTTGGTATGAGCTCGGCTTTTATTGAGTCTACACTTGCTCAGCTATTTAAAGTTCGAGACAGCAAGAGCAAACAATTCCGTGGTGGACCGGCTTACTATATTACTCAAGGTTTACGTAGTAAAACCTTTGGTGTGGTTTTCGCACTAGCATTAATCTTTACTTACGGTTTTGTATTTAACTCAGTACAAATCAATGCGATTGCTAATGCATCTTCGCATGCATGGGGTTGGGACAAAGCCAATCTTATTGCTCATTTAGGTGGCGTTGATTTAGAAATCTCTTGGGTTGGTCTTGCGCTTGTCGTTATGGTTGCGTTGGCAATTTTTGGTGGTATTAAACGTATTGCTAAATTTGCAGAAATGTTCGTACCTTTAAAAGCAGGTCTTTACCTATCTGTAGCGTTATATATTGCATTAAGCAACTATGCAATTTTACCTGATGTGTTAAAACTCATTGTAACTGAAGCTTTCCATTTCAATGCTGCGGCAGGTGGTTTCTTTGGTGCTGCCGTATCAATGGCAATGATGCAAGGTATTAAACGTGGTTTGTTCTCAAACGAAGCAGGTATGGGTTCTGCACCAAACGCAGCTGCTGCGTCTGATGTAAAACATCCTGTAAACCAAGGTTTAGTACAAATGCTTGGTGTATTCGTAGATACATTTATTGTATGTACAAGTACGGCAATCATTATTTTAGTTTCTGGTGTATACCAAGACGCAGGCTTTGTTGGTGTTGAATTAACTCAACGTGCATTAGAGACTCAAGTTGGACACTGGGGATCTGACTTCCTAGCAGTTCTATTATTCTTGTTCTGTTATTCTGCTGTATTAGGTAACTATGCTTATGCAGAAAGTAACGTACAGTTCATTAATAACAACCCGAAAGTTATGTTCATCTTCCGTATTTTTGTATTGGTGATGGTGTACTTCGGTGCAATTGGTAGTGTGCCACTCGTTTGGTCAATGGCTGACTTGTTTATGGGTATCATGGCGACTATTAACTTAATCGCAATTTTACTTTTAACGCCTGTAGCTCGTACTTTGTTGAAAGACTACCGTGAGCAATTAAAACAAGGTATTAAAGAACCAGAATTTAAAATTAATAAGTATCCAGAGTTGAAGAAAAAAGTCGATTCAGATATTTGGTAATTTTCAAAAAAGCCCCTTAGAAATAAGGGGCTTTTTTTATGATGCATAAAAACACTTGAGTATAAAATTTAAACATGACAAATTAAATAAATTCACTACAGCTTTTCACAAAACGAGCAACTAAAATTGCAATTCGAAAATTAACGTCATAGTGCAAAGATGGGCCATGAAACAGCTTAAATTGTGGATTCTCGGACTTTCTATGGTGTTGGCAGGATGCCAGACCACCTCACACTTGTCTGCCTTAAAACCGCAAACGGCAGAGGCATACTCACGTTTTGTTGATCAGCCTTTTGCCCAACTCAAGAAACAACATAAAAAACCAGTTGTTGCGTTGGTGTTAGGTAGTGGTGGCGCCCGAGGTTATGCACATATCGGCGTGATTGAAGTTTTAGAGCAGCATGGTATTCGTCCGGATTTTATTGTTGGAACCAGTGCAGGCAGTATTGTTGGGGCAATTTATGCGAGTGGAAAAACACCTGATGAACTGCGCGATACCGCATTGAAAATGAAAGCGGCCGATGTTCGTGACATTAGTATCGGTTTAAAAGGTTTTTTTGATGGCAAAAAAGTTGAAGACTATGTAAACCAACAAGTAAATAACTTGCCGCTCGAAAAAATGAAAATACCGATGTATGTGGTTGCAACAGAGCTCAAGCATGGTACAAAAACCGTATTTAACTATGGCAATACTGGGCAAGCTGTTAGAGCATCTGCTTCAATTCCAAGTATGTTTATACCCACTAAAATTGGTAAATCTGAATATGTAGATGGCGGTTTAGTCAGTCCAGTGCCTGTTGAAGTCGCCCGTGACTTAGGTGCAGATGTTATTATTGCTGTCGATATTTTAGCTCAACCGATTTATACGGAAACCTCGAATGTATGGGGGCTATTTAACCAGAATATTAATATTATGCAAGGGCGTTTAGCTGCTGAAGAACTTCAATATGCAGATGTCGTGATTCAACCGGATTTAAGAGAAAAAGCCCATATTTTTGATGTGAAAGGCCGTGAAGCAACCATGAGAGCTGGTATAGATGCAGCAAATGCAAAACTGTCTGATATTCAGTTTGCAATTGATGAAAAAATAGCTGAACAGAATCTTTCTACCGATGGTTTAAGTGCCCAGTCAAAATAAGTTATAAGCAAGTATATGAAAATTAAATAAAAGCCCGAGAAGGGCTTTTTTGTTGAAAAATAAAAGATTTGTATGTGCTGACAAAAAATTTTGTATAGTGGAGCTATGCTGAAAACTACTCATGACAGATATGAGAAATTCATGCTATTTTCAAAAAATAATTGATTTGTAACGTATTGAGGCCGATTAATTAGATGATTCAGCAACAGGTAAAACATGAGTTTCCAACATTAGAAGATATACATGCCGCTGCAGAGCGTTTAGATGGTTTAGTGGTTAAAACACCTTTTGTTTTTTCAGAAACCATTTCTAAAACCCTAGGGGCAGAAATGTGGCTGAAATTTGAAAATCTACAATTTACGGCTTCTTTTAAAGAAAGAGGCGCATTGAATAAACTCTTGAGTTTATCTGAACAAGAAAAGCAACATGGTGTAATCGCTGCTTCAGCGGGGAACCATGCACAAGGGGTTGCTTATCATGCTCAGCGTACAGGCGTAACAGCAACCATTGTCATGCCTAAGTCGACCCCCAATGTGAAGGTACAACGAGTACGTGAATACGGTGCACGTGTAATTTTGCATGGACAGGACTTCTCGGAAGCTGCTGCTGAAATGCACCGTGTCGCTCAAGAAGAATCATTAACCATTATTCATCCTTTTGATGATGCTGAAATTATTGCTGGTCAAGGTACTATCGCGCTTGAAATGCTAGGTGCCGTGCCTGATTTGGACATATTAGTGGTTCCTATTGGTGGTGGTGGTCTCATTTCTGGTATTGCGATTGCAGCAAAATCGATAAATCCTAAAATTAAGGTCATCGGGGTTCAGTCGGTGGTTTACCCAAGCATGGCGAAATTGCTTTGTAACTATCAAATTGCGGTTTCCTTAGGTTCAACCGTAGCTGAAGGTATTGCGGTTAAAACTCCGGGTGAGCTGACGACTCAAGTCGCTAAAGAATACGTTGATGACATTGTCGTTGTCACTGAAGACATGATTGAAGAAGCGATTGCGCTGTTACTTAACATTGAGAAAACAGTGTGCGAAGGAGCAGGGGCGACAGGTATCGCTGCAATTATGTCTCGACCAGATCTATTTTTAGGTCATAAAGTCGGGGTTGTTTTATCTGGGGGTAATATTGATACACGAGTGATGGTTTCCGTATTACAGCGTCATTTAACGCGTACAGGACGTATGGTTCGTATTCGTGTTGAATTACCAGATAATCCGGGTGCTTTAGCGCGTTTAACAGCAATTATTGCTGAGCAAGGCGGTAACATTTACGAACTGCGCCATGAACGCTTTGCTGCCACAAGTCGTGCCAAAGAAAGTGCGGTCAGTGTTGATGTCGAGTTAAAAAGTGCTCCAGATCTGGAGCCTTTAATTCAGGCCATGCAGCTTGAAGGTTATATTGTTCGTAAAGAAGAGATTTAAACACAGATATCGCTATGATATAAAAGCCGTATATGGCTCTTAAGGGAGTCATATACGAAGCAATTTAAATGGATTAAATTGCAAAAAGGATGAATTTACAAAAAAACGATCAAATCCTTCAATGAAATGGGAAAAACTGACAATTCTCTAAACTTTGCCCTTCACAATTTTAAGGTTTAGGTTTTAGTATTCTCTTCATTGCAAATTTGAAGAAATATAGGGATAACAACACTCAATGTTCAAATCATTTTTTCCGTCACCACGATATTTCTTTATATCGGCGGTTATTTGGATCGCACTAAATATGGTGCTCTGGTACACAGGTGGAAACACATGGGGAACTTTTATCGGCTTTGCTCAAGGCTATCATCAAGCTCAATTACCTGTTGGTGTTAGCCGTTTTTGGTCTCCAACTTTCTTATGGTTTTATGTCTGGTTTTTAGTCTCTACAGCATTGTTTGCTGGTTTTTGGAAAATTGTTTCCAATAATCCTTGGCAAAGATGGTCCATTTGGGGTTCTGCTTTTATTCTATTTAACATCTGGTTTGGTGTTCAGGTCAGTGTTGCCATTAATGCATGGTATGTACCGTTTTGGGACTTAATTCAAAAAATGCTTTCTGATGGAGGTGGAGATCTCTCTGCACTATACAGTGAAACTCTAGTTTTTCTTTATATTGCAATGGTCGCTGTAACCTTAGCTGTCATTAATGCTTTTTTTACAAGTCACTATGTATTTCGTTGGCGTACGGCAATGAATGAATACTACACGGAACATTGGGAAAAGCTTCGCCATATTGAAGGTGCTTCGCAGCGTGTACAAGAAGACACCATGCGTTTTGCGACTATTATGGAGGACTTAGGTGTTGAACTGGTAAAAGCTGTGATGATTTTAATTGCATTTTTACCTATTTTATTTCAGCTCTCTAAACACGTTCCTGTTTTACCAATTGTTGGTGAGTTAAACCACTCTTTGGTATGGGCTGCAATTGTATGGGCTGCTTTTGGTACCATTTTATTAATGGTTGTTGGTATTAAATTGCCTGGTCTACAATTTAACAATCAAAAAGTAGAAGCAGCTTATCGTAAAGAATTGGTTTATGGTGAAGATCATGTCGACCGTGCAAAACCAGCTACTTTAAAAGAGCTTTTCAGTCGAGTCCGTACAAACTATTTCCGTCTCTATTTTCATTATGCTTACTTTAACTTGGTAGCAACTTGGTATAAGCAATTAGACATTTTATATAGTCTAGTGGTCTTATTCCCTGCAATTGCGAGTGGGAAGATGACGTTAGGCTTAATTAACCAAATTGGTGGTGTATTTGATAAGGTTCGTGAATCATTCCAATATTTAATTAGTTCATGGAAAACCATTATTGAGTTACTTTCGATTTACAAGCGTTTAAAAGCTTTTGAATCAATATTGCATAAATAAATGAAAACCCGCGAAAGCGGGTTTTTTTATAGGTACAAATATTTAATGAGTTGCATTATAAAAATTAAGAATAGGACCAACTAATGATTGCTGAGATTTATCTAAGGTGACTTGAATCTCTTTGTAGTTGAACGTGTCCTCATCATAATATTTGGCAATACCATGCGTTTTATTGTTCATTTGTGGAATTTGATAACTAAAAAAAGCCACTTTTTTTGAGGGATGAACGATGTTAATGAGTTTTTTAGGGTCTTTAAAACCGCCAAAATCATCTTCAACACTTTCTTTTAAAAGTTCAGGAAAATACAGCGTTGCATTTGGTAATCCACACCCAACGCAAAAAGAAGAGTCATAAAGCTCTATCGCTTGTTTTTGATCTGGACTCATTGCTAAAGCAAAACCAGTTCCATTCGCACCTGCATTTGCTTCTACATCTTGCCAGTTACGTGGAACCAGTACTAATCCTATTTCAGGTAATGCAAGAAGCTTGAGTTGTTTGGCATGTTGAGCATCGAGTTTAAAATTAAAATTACAGCTTTTAGGTGTGCATTTTTTAAAATCTTTAAGTAAACCATCTTCCATTGGGTTTTGTGCAGTAACGCCATAAAAAGGGACTGTAACGCCGTTTAAAAAATTTGCTTCTCCAAGCTTGTAGAACTGATTATCTGCTTTGCGGGTTGCAGCAGAGCTATCAAACTTTGGAAAAAGAGGAGTAAAGCTTTTTACTTCTGCATAAGCAGTTGAAGTGAGACTGACCAATGCCGTGCATAATAAAAAATTTAATTTTTTCATTTTTAGAAAGTAATCAATTTAAAATCTTATATAAATCTAACATATTCTTTTAAACTATAAGGTAGTTCAAAATTGAAAACTGTTTTTAATTTCATAATAAAAACAGATTTATAGAGATATGGAAAAATGAAAAATATACTTTCAATTTGCTGTTTAGCAGCAATAAGTTCTTATAGTTTTGCTCAAGATATTAAAGGCATTTCATTTTCTCATCAAGAATGGGAAATCTATTGTAGTAATACAGGTACTTGTAAGGCTGCTGGCTATCAAAATGAAGACAATGGTGATAATCCAGCTTCAATTTTAATAACGCGTAAAGCAGGGCCAAAACAATCTGTGCAAGTTGAGTTTGCTTTGTCTGACTATGAACAAAGCATGCCTGCAAATCAGCTTAAAAATATCCATTTTTATATCAATGGCAAAGACTTAGGGCTTGTGGCTGTAGATGGTACTGAGCTGCCAATTATGGGTAAATTAACTAGTTCACAAGCCAATGCTGTACTGCAGCAGTCTAAACAGAAAACTGAAATTGTATTTAAAAATGCGCAACATGAATGGAAAATTTCTGATGCTGGTATGACTGCTGTGTTATTAAAAATGGATGATTTTCAGAAGCGTATTGGGACCGTTGGTGCTTTAGTCAAAAAGGGCAGTGCCAATGAAAATCAAGTGCTGATGCCTGAACCAAAACTAGTTGTAAAACGTATTAAAACGGCAACTAAACCTTACTTAACTTTACAGCCAAAAAATAAACAGTACCAAACAATATACCGTAGCCTGATGGCAGCTAAACCGAATCCGAAAGAAGACGGCTTTTGTGAAGGCGTTTATGGCGGTAATAGTGATGGAGCTGAACCACAAGAAATTGACCTATATAAATTAACCAATCAAAAAGTTCTGGCGACTACATTGTGTTGGAGAGGGGCTTATAACGAAGGGTATGGAGCTTGGGTACTCGATGAGTCTTTAAATGGTAAAGCAACTTTTGTGACCGAGTCCGCTTCAGATTTCGATAGCGGTATGATCAGCAGTTCTCAAAAGGGACGAGGTATTGGAGATTGTTGGGCAAGTGAAGAATGGGTCTGGGATGGCAAGAGTTTTGTGCATACTAAGGATATGTGGACGGGTATGTGCAAAGGCTTGGCCGCAGGTGGGGTGTGGGAGCTTGATCGTATTGAATCAGTCGTAAAGTAAGTATTTTACAGTTACAGAGTCATAACAGGTAACTTTGGTGACTCTGTGATAAAAAGAACAGATTGTTTATTGGAGCTAGACCTATGTCACGTCATCTTTACGCTATTGCTCGCCATAAGTTTTCACATCTGAGTCGTTCAATATGTGTGGCGGCGGCTGTACTGGGCACAACACAAATTGCAATGGCGGGTCCAACGGTCGATCAGCTCAGTGATTGTCTTGTTAAAGCGACAACAGCTTCAGATAAAACTACAGTGCTTCAGTGGACATTTACGGCTTTAGCAGCTCATCCCGATCTAAAAGCATTTAGTAATGTAACGCCTGAGCAAAAAGATCAGTTAGATCAAAAACTGGCTCAAGTTTTACAACGGGTGATTGTGGAGCAATGTTCTACCCAAACTAAAGCTGTGATTAAGGCAGAAGGTGTTAAGGCAGTTGGAGAAGCTTTCCAACAGTTAGGTCAAAGTGCTGGTGAAGATATTGTTAAAGACCCAGCTGTTAAACAGCAGTTACAAGGTACATTGCGTTATATCGATTTAAATAAATTAGTGACGACGTTTTTAACACCAGAAATTTGGAATAAATTAGGGATTACAAGATAAAAATCTAGTTTTCTATTTTAGTAATAAAGCCTGCTATCTAAGAGCAGGCTTTATTGTATTTGGGATAAAGAGATCTCTTTAGATCGTAATTGTAGCCCCTAAAACTTTCACAAATTGAGCTAACCAAGCTGGATGTGCAGGCCAAGCTGGAGCAGTCACCAAATGTCCATCTGTAACAGCATCAGTTACAGCAATATATGCATATTGACCACCTGCGAGTTTTACTTCGACAGCACATGCTGGATAAGCAGAACAGAGGCGGCCTTTTAAAATGTCAGCCGCTGCGAGTAACTGAGCGCCATGGCATACGGCTGCAATTGGTTTTTTCACTCGATCGAACTCACGTACAATTTCGACAACACGTTCATTCATGCGTAAATACTCTGGTGCTCGACCACCCGGAATGACTAGGCCTACATAGTCTTCGGTATTAACGGCATCAAAATCATAGTTAATTGCAAAGTTGTGGCCTCGTTTTTCGCTATAAGTTTGTTCGCCTTCAAAATCATGAATAGCTGTCGCAATATGGTCACCGTTCTTTTTATTTGGGCAAACAGCATGCACGGTATAACCTAAACCTGTTAAGAACTGAAATGGAACCATAGTTTCATAGTCTTCAGCATAGTCACCGACTAACATTAAAATCTTTTTAGACATGATTTATCCCTCTTTTTAAAATATAAGTGATTTCTATTTTTAATTTAAATTAGCATAACGGTAGTGTGATTTTTAGGAAAAAGCTCATTCTTTAGTCGAAGAGTGTTTCGTAAGTGATATAAAAAAAGCCTCGATAAATAGAGGCTTTTAAATTTATGGGGTCTGATTTTTATAACTCACAAGCTTTACCTTCATATTCACGACGGTTAAGGGTGTATTCCTTACCATTCCATCGATAAATAGGAAAACAGAAGCCTGTTCCCCCATTTTCAATATCAGGCCAGCCATCTTTGCCTTTAGTTTTCAAAAAGGTGGGAATGCCAGAGTCGCTAAATAGTTTTTTCCATTGACCATCTTTTTGCTGTGAAACTATATAATAGCCAACACCCGTATTGCCATAACACATAGTGCTACTATCTTGAATAACCGCATCTTTATAGCCATCGCCATTTAAATCTTTATAAATGATAATTTCACCAGTATCACAGTTACCTTTCCAGCCATGTTTTGTTTTTTTGAAATTTGCAGCTTTAAAAATAGATGCTACTTCACTCTTTGGGACTTGAACCGTTTGAGCAAAAAGTGTCGAGTTTATTAACAATAAAGAAGCAGTAATAAGTAATTTATTTGTCATGGATAACCTATCAGAATGGTTTTAGTTTAAAAATTATTTTGGATTGATTGAGTTTTTGAAATAGATAAAAACCCGCTCTAAAGCGGGTTTTTATCTAAAAGCTAGATTGGCTTAACCAATTAACTTTTTCATTAATTCATTTACTTGAGCAGGGTTGGCTTTACCCTTAGAAGCTTTCATGACTTGACCAACAAGACCGTTAAAGGCTTTCTCTTTACCAGACTTGTACTCTTCAACCATTTTTTCATTGGCTGCAAGTACTTCTTTAATGATCGCTTCAATTGCACCTGTGTCGGTTTCTTGCTTTAAGCCTTTTTCCGCAATAATGTCGTCGGCAGATTTACCTTCCGATTCCCACATAAAGCCAAAGACTTGTTTTGCAATCTTACCGCTAATGGTGTTGTCAACAATACGTGCAATCATGCCGCCAAGCTGTTCAGCAGAAACAGGTGAGTCAGCCAAATCTAGGCCTGCTTTGTTTAAAGCACCAGAGAATTCGCCCATTACCCAGTTTGCAGATACTTTACCTTGCTTCGCACCGCCAGCAGCAGCCACAACAGCTTCATAGAAGTCTGCCATTTCGCGTGAGAGCGTAAGTACATGTGCATCGTACTCAGTTACACCAAAGTCTGCGATAAAGCGTGCACGACGTGCGGCAGGAAGCTCTGGGAGAGCAGCGCGAGCAGCTTCGATTTGCTCATCTGCAATAATCACTGGTAACAAATCTGGATCTGGGAAGTAGCGGTAATCGTTCGCTTCTTCTTTAGAACGCATAGAGCGCGTTTCCATTTTGTTTGGATCGAACAAACGTGTTTCTTGGTCGATACTTCCGCCGTATTCTAAAATTTCCATTTGGCGTTCAATTTCAACATTGATCGCTTGCTCAATGAAACGGAATGAGTTGAGGTTTTTAAGCTCACAGCGTGTACCAAACGGTTGACCAGGGCGACGTAAAGACACGTTACAGTCGGCACGGAATGAACCTTCTGCCATGTTACCGTCAGAAATACCTAACCAACGTACTAGTGTGTGAATCGCTTTAATATAAGCAACAGCTTCTTCAACCGAGCGCATGTCCGGTTCAGAAACGATTTCAAGCAAAGGAGTACCGGCACGGTTTAAGTCAATGCCAGACATGCCTTCAAATTGATCGTGTACAGATTTACCCGCATCTTCTTCAAGGTGAGCACGAGTTACGCCAATACGTTTAGTCGTACCATCTTCAAGCTGAATGTCAATGTGACCCAAGCCCACAATCGGATTGTCCATTTGACTAATTTGATAGCCTTTTGGTGAGTCAGGGTAGAAGTAGTTTTTACGCGCAAATACTGAAGCTTGGTCGATGTAAGCATCGATACCCAAACCAAAGCGAATAGCAAGATCAACTACTTTTTCATTTAAAACAGGCAATACACCCGGCATAGCCAAATCTACTAGGCTCGCTTGAGTATTTGGATCTTGACCAAATTCAGTTGATGAACCTGAGAAAATTTTAGAATTGGTTGCAAGCTGAGTGTGAATCTCGATACCAATAACGACTTCCCAACCGTCAATCAATTTCAACTTTTGAGCTTCAGCCATTATGCATTCTCCTCAGCAATTGCCGCACGTTGAGTATGGAAATCGGTGTTTTGTTGGTATTGATGGACAATCGACAACAATTGTGATTCTGACCAATAGTTACCAATTAATTGTAAGCCTACAGGTAAGCTGTCTTTATCAAAACCAACAGGAGCATTAATCGCTGGTAAGCCTGCTAAGTTCACTGCAAGTGTATAGATATCGCCTAAATACATTTCAGTTGGACTTAAGTTCGCACCAATTTTATATGCAGTTGTTGGAGCAGCAGGAGCCGCAATCACATCTACATTTTCAAATGCTTTTAAGAAGTCTTGTTGAATTAAACGACGTACTTTTTGTGCTTTCACATAGTAAGCATCGTAATAACCTGCAGAAAGCGCGTATGTACCAATCAAAATACGACGTTGAACTTCTGGACCAAAGCCTTCTGAACGAGAACGCTTATAGAGATCCATCAAGTCTGCTGGATTTTCACAGCGGTAGCCGTAACGAACGCCATCGTAACGAGATAAGTTAGATGATGCTTCTGCTGGGGCAATGAGGTAATACGTTGGTACATACGCTTCAGTCATGTTGAGACCAATCTCAACAAGCGTAGCACCCATTTCTTCAAGCTTTTTCAAAGACTCTTCAACACGTGCTTTTACGTCTGCATCTAAGCCTGCAACGTTAAAGTACTGTTTAGGAATACCAATGCGTAAACCTTTTACAGATGTGCCATTTAAATTTGCAACGTAATCATCAACTTCTTTTTTAACCGAAGTTGAGTCTTTTGCATCATGACCTGCGATTACATTCATGAGGTAAGCACAGTCTTCAGCAGAGCGTGCCATTGGACCTGCCTGGTCTAAAGATGATGCATAAGCAATGATACCAAAGCGAGATACACGACCATAGGTTGGTTTTAAGCCTGTTAAGCCACAGAAAGAGGCAGGTTGACGAATTGAGCCACCTGTATCAGTACCCGTAGCGAAAGGTGCTAAATCAGCTGCTACAGCCGCAGCAGAGCCACCTGATGAACCACCAGGAACGTGGTCAAGCGCCCATGGGTTACTCGTTGCACCAACATATGAGCTTTCAGAGGTTGAACCCATCGCAAACTCATCCATGTTCACTTTACCTAAAGTGACAAGACCAGCTGCTTTAGTTTTTTCAACAACAGTTGCATCGTAAGGAGAGATGAAGTTGTCTAATATTTTTGAACCGGCAGTGGTTTTAATGCCTTTGGTACAAAAGATATCTTTATGCGCAAGTGGAATACCCGTTAAAGCAGTTGCATTACCCGCTTTTAAAGCTGCATCAGCTGCGTCGGCTTCAGCAAGTGCTTGCTCAGGCGTAACCGTCACGTAGCTTTTTACCAGTGGGTCAATTTTAGCAATACGTTTTAAATAGTGTTCAGTCAATTCGCGAGATGAAAACTTCGCTTGGCTTAAGCCTTCAGCAAGTTCACGAATTGATAAGCGATGTAAATCAGTCATGAGTAAAATTTCTTTACATTCAAAATTGGGAAGATGGATTAATTGACTAAAAGTTATTCAATCACGCGAGGAACAAGATACAAACCATCTTGAGTTGCAGGTGCAACAGCTTGGTATTCATCTCGATGATTGCTTTCAGTTACCACATCAGCACGTAAAGGTTGAGGATTGTCAAAAGGACTCTTCAAAGGTTCTACGCCTTCCGTATCAATGCCTTTTAAGGTTTCCATCATGCCTAAAATTTTATTTAGACTTTGAGCATATTCAGCAGATTGCGTATCATTGAGCGACAATCGAGCAAGATTGGCGATTGCTGAAACTGTTTGTGCATTTAAATCTGCTGAATGCTGTGCATCCGATGTAGACATAACATCACCTAATCAGTATTAAAAATTTTCAAAATATCGTGCGTTATAATAAGCGATTGACTTGTTCAAATCATCACATTTAGTTTAAAGTTGCCACCTTGCATCCACATGAAAGTTTAACTGAGAACGAACCGTGATTCTAAAACGACTAATTGGCTTGTTTTCGCCGGATCTAGCCATTGATTTAGGTACAGCAAATACACTTATTTATGCACCAGGCCGCGGCATTATATTAAATGAACCAACAGTTGTGGCAATTCGTCACAGTGGTTCACAAAAAATTGTTGCTGCTGTAGGGCTGGATGCGAAACAAATGTTAGGCCGTACGCCTGCAAATATTTCTGCAATTCGTCCAATGAAAGACGGTGTAATTGCAGACTTTGAAGTGACTGAAACCATGCTGAATCAGTTCATTGGTAAAGTTCACGAAAAACGTTTGTTCCCACCTGCACCTCGTGTAGTTGTATGTGTACCATGTAAATCAACTTTGGTCGAGCGCCGTGCAATTCGTGAAGCCGTATTTAATGCGGGTGCCCGTGATGTGCGCTTAATTGAAGAGCCAATGGCTGCTGCAATTGGTGCTGGTATGCCAGTTGAACAAGCATGTGGTTCTATGGTTGTGGATGTTGGTGGTGGTACAACTGAAATTGCAATTATTTCATTGCAAGGTTGTGTCTATGCCGATTCTTTACGTATTGGTGGCGATGTATTTGATGAGCAAATCATCAACTATGTTCGTAAAGCTCACGGTTGCGTAATTGGTGAAACCACAGCAGAAATCATTAAAAAAGAAGTAGGTATGGCTGTTTCTGATGGTACGACATTAGAAATTGAAGTACGTGGTCGTAACCTTGCAGAAGGTGTACCTCGTGCAATTACTGTAACTTCTGACGAAATTACTCAAGCGATTTCTGACCCGCTACAAAGCATTGTAAGCGCGGTGAAATCTGCTCTTGAACAAACTCCTCCTGAACTCTCTTCTGATATTGCTGAGCGCGGTATTGTGTTGACAGGTGGCGGTGCGTTACTTCGTAACCTCGACAAATTATTAGCGCAAGAAACTGGTTTACCAGTTGTTGTTGCTGAAGATCCTCTTACTTGTGTGACCCGTGGTGGTGGTAAAGTATTAGAATTCTTCGACAACCCGAACCATGACATGCTTTTCGTCGGTTAAGTTTAAGGATTAGGCGGTGCAACCGAATATTTTTTCAAGACAGCCGCCATCTTTCCGCTCGTTCATTATTGCGGTCATTACATGCTTGGTTGTGCTGTTCTTTGATTGGCGCATGCCTTATGTAATTCAGCCAGCAAGGGATGTCTTGTACGCTGCATATAATCCAATTTATGCGCTTGCAAGCTATCCGGTACTGTCGAGAGAATGGCTGAATCAACAAACTAAATCTGAAACACAACTGCGCCGTGAAAACACTGCAATGCAGGCTGAGCTGTTACAGGCTCAGGTTCGTTTGCAGAAATTGTCTGAATTGTCTGCTGAAAATACCCGATTACGCGGTTTACTCGATACACCATTAATTATTGATGGCCGTATGGAAATTGCTGAAGTAATTGGAACAGATGCCGATCCGCTACGTCACATTATCATTATTAACCGTGGTTCCATGGATCACCTTAAGGTTGGTCAAACGGTTCTGGATGATAAAGGGATTATGGGGCAAATCATCAATGTATATCCTCATAGTTCACGTGTGATGCTACTTTCTGACAAAGAGCATTCACTCTCTGTTCGTTTAGAGCGTACAGGTATGCGTGCGATTGTTTCGGGAACTGGTGATTTAGGTCGTTTGAAAATGGAATACGTTCCAACCAGTGCAAATATTCAGGTCGGTGATAAAGTATTAAGTTCGGGCTTAGGTGAGCATTTCCCAGCAGGCTATGCAGTGGGTACGGTGGCTAAAATCCGTCGGCATAATTCAGGTGAATTTGCTGAAATTGATATTACGCCAGCTGCTCAACTTGCAACAGGACATCACGTGGTTGTGCTTTTCTCTGACTCATTAGCGAAGGAGCAACCTTATGCCGATCGCTAAATTGAAACGTGAGAAGCGTAAAGATCCACTATGGGGAATTATTCTTTCCGTTATCGTGGGTTCTGTGCTCATGGTTTACCCGCTTTCCTACGATATTTCTGGCTGGCGTCCATTGTTCATGCTTATGATCATGTTGTTTTGGGTCGTTTGCCAACCAACATGGTGTGGGGTGTGGTTTGCATTTGGCATGGGAATTTTTACAGACCTTTTGCTTGATGCACCTTTGGGCTTAAATGCCTTAAGTTTTGTTATTGTTACCTTTGTGACCCGATTTTTAATACGTGAACGTCGAATTTTAACTTTCGTTAATTTATGGACGATTGCCATTTTAGTGATTATTGCTCATTTGGCATTTATGTGGGTAACCCAAACCATGGGCGGCATTCATTTTTCGATTGCTCGACATTGGCAACCGTTAATAACAAGCATCTTAACTTGGCCTGTTGTTTACTATTGTTTAGCAAAATGGCGCATTTAATTTTAGCTTCCAGTTCTCCGCGTCGCAGAGAGCTTTTACAACAGCTGGGCTTAAATTTTGAAGTTTATAGCCCTGATATTGATGAATCTGTTCATGACGGTGAGCTGGTTCATCAATATGTTGAGCGTTTGGCAAGAGAAAAAGCTCAAGCCGTATTAAATATTTTTCCAGATTCAATTGTTATTGCTGCCGATACAAGTCTTGGGCTTGATGGTCAGATTATTGGTAAACCTGACTCAAAACAGCATGCTTTTGAAATTTGGAAACTATTATCTGGCCGTTGGCATGATGTGTTTTCCGGAATTTGTATTGCGACACAGCAGCAAATCTTGAGTGAAGTAGTGCAAACACAAGTTGAGTTTGCATCAATGACTACGCAAGATATGGAAGACTATTGGGCCACAGGAGAACCTGTAGGGAAGGCCGGTGCATATGCAATTCAAGGAATTGCTTCGCAATATATTCCCAAAATTCAAGGAAGTTATAGTAATGTGGTAGGGCTTCCTTTGTACGAATTTTCACAGTTATTCAAAAGAGTGAAGACATAAGGGGTTGTTGATAATTCTTGATTGAATTGCATTGTCGATGAATAGTGGACAAAGCTACATTAACAGTCCCTCTGACTCTTTAATAAAAATTTTATAATGCTTTGAGTTTATGTATGTCAGAAGAACTACTTATTAATGTCACACCTATGGAGTGTCGGGTGGCATTAATCGAAAATGGAACTGTTAATGAGCTGTATGTTGAACGTACAGTGAAACGAGGACTTGTCGGCAATATCTACAAAGGTAAAGTTGTCCGTGTGCTTCCAGGCATGCAAGCAGCTTTTGTTGATATCGGCTTATCTAGAACAGCCTTTTTGCATATTAATGATATGGTTTGGCCTCGTTCACAGCCAACACCTAATGTTTTTGAATTACTTCATCCGGGGCAAATTTTAACCGTTCAGGTTATGAAAGATATGCTTGGTACGAAAGGCGCTCGCCTGAGTACAGATCTTTCAATTCCTTCTCGCTATTTAGTTCTTATGCCATATGGTAACCATATTGGTGTTTCACAGCGTATTGAGTCTGAAGAAGAGCGCGAACGCTTACGTAATATCATCGAAGGTATTCAGGCAGAGCATAATCTACCTGGTAGTGTGATTGTTCGTACTGCTGCAGAAGGCGTAGATGATGCTGAGATTGCTCAGGATATGTGTTATCTCAGTAAACTGTGGGAATATATTCAGCGTAAACAAGTTGATGTTGCAGTTCCTTCTTTAATTTTTGAAGAGCTACCACTACCACAACGAATTATTCGTGATTTGGCAAGTGAAGAAACTGCAAAGATTTATGTCGATTCGAGAGAGATTCACGGCAAACTGCGTGAGTTTGTAGATGAATTTGTTCCGAACATGCAAAGTCGCCTGATTCATTACCCAGGTGAGCGCCCGTTATTTGATCTTTATAACGTTGAAGAAGATATTCAAAAAGCGCTACAAACACGTGTTGCCCTAAAGTCTGGTGGTTATTTAATGATTGACCAGACTGAGGCTATGACTACGATTGATGTCAATACAGGCTCTTATGTCGGTGGTCGTAGTCTTGAAGACACTGTCTTTAAAACCAATATGGAAGCGACTCAAGTCATTGCACGTCAGCTTAGATTGCGAAATCTAGGTGGTATTATCATTATTGATTTTATTGACATGCAAGAAGTGATTCACCGTGAAGAGGTGATGCGTCAATTTGAAAAAATGCTTGAACGTGATCATGCCAAAACCAAAATCACACAAGTGTCTGAACTTGGCTTAGTCGAAATGACACGTAAACGTACACGTGAATCGTTAGAACACTTGTTATGTGAGTCGTGTCCAACGTGTCAGGGGCGTGGTTTTGTCAAAACAGCAGAGACAGTGTGTTACGAAATATTTCGAGAGATATTACGATATACGCGTGCATTTGAGTCAACGAGTGGCTTTACTGTTGTTGCCCATCCTTCTGTGATTGACCGATTATTAACTGCAGAAGCCCCTGCAGTGGCTGATTTAGAGCACTTTATCAACAGAGTTATTAAATTTCAGGTCGAAAATTTATATACGCAAGAGCAATACGATATCATTTTAAGTTAAAGTTGTAACAAGATATCGCTTAATCCTTGTTACAACTGAAATTTTACTTTCATTCATGAATTTTAAATACTACTTACGTACAGTAGCCCTAGACGTTCTCCCCATTTAAAACGTCTTAGCAAACAATAAGAGGTATAACCCATGAATGTAAGTGAAAACTTAATTAGCAACGGTCTTAAACATGTTTTAGAAAGCACGCCAGTAAATAGCTGCTATATGTTGAATGACCAAGGTAAGGAAGTACCGATCACAACTGCAATGATTCGCTCAGTATGTCATCAGTTGCTTAACCAGTGCCGCACAATCAAAAAATAAGGGGCCAATTCAAAGCCCCTTAATTTTTTAACTCGCTGAATGATGTTTCAGATGTTTCTCTTCAATAATTTCTTCAAAACGTTGAATCTCATCTTCAAGATGAGTTAAAAGGTTTTGCATTTTAGGTAAAGCATTTCGACATGCTGTTAAACCTACCTCAAGCTTATCTAAATAGCTCGTCATCGTAATATTGAGTGCTTGTCCATCCATGACAATAGAAGCAGGGTAGAGCGCATCTAATTTCGCACCATTCCAATAAAGTGGCTCACGTGGGCCTGGTACATTGGAAATGACTAAATTGAATGCCTGACGCTTAGGAAGCAACCCAGACATGATATTTAGACCTGCTGGACCATAAACCACAGCGCTATAGTTTAAAATCTCGTTTGCAGTCATACGGCTAAAGCGTTGCTTTGAATTTTGCATACTACGACGAATGATTTCGAGTCGTTCTAGAGGCTGGACTTTATGGGTCCCCAAATTCGCTAGAATCATCGTAATGCGGTTACTCACGTCAGAATCATCTGTGCGTAGTGAAGCGGGCACCATCGCAATAAGAGGCTTTTTAGGCAAGCTGTTATGGCTAATCAGGTATTCACGTAGCGCACCTGAACATACAGCAAGTACGACGTCATTGATGGTCACACCAAGCGCTTTAGAAATCTTTCTAAGGCGACTTAACTCGAAAGATTGGGCTGCAAAACGGCGTGAAGCACTTACGCGCTGATTTAAAATAGAAACTGGGGCTTGAAAAGTCGAAACGTAGTCAGGATTTTTCCCCATTTCTTTAAAAATGGTTTGTGATAACTCATGCATGACTTTCGGAGTAACTTCAAGCTGTGACTTGATGCCTCCTAAAATACTTTTGATTTTACTAGTACTCGGCTTTGGTACTTTTAAGCGTTTTGTTCTTTTACTTTCTACACACCAAAGTGGAACCACATGTTTTTCTTGTGGTGTCTTTGATAGCGATTTCTCAATTAAGCGCATACCCGCAACGCCATCTACCATGGCATGATGAATCTTAAAGTACATCGCGAAACGATTTCCTTCGATCCCTTCAATAATGTCACACGTCCAAAGAGGCTTTGCTCGGTCAATTAAAGAGCTGTGCTGCTGTGAAATATACACCAGTAATTCACGGATTCGGCCAGGGTGAGGCAGGGCAATATGACGGAAATGGTGATCAATATCGAATTCTTCGTCTTCATCCCAAAATAAGCCATTCAAGCGGTTATTGAAGGGTGGGACAGGAATACTTTTTGATTGGCGAATTTCTTCTACTAAATCACGAACAAAAGTTTCAGGGGCATTTTCAGGAATTTCAAATAAAAACAATCCGCCAACATGCATCGGTTGTTGTCGTTTTTCTAGTGATAGAAAAATAAAATCAATAGGGTGTAATGGACGCATAA
This sequence comes from Acinetobacter sp. ABJ_C1_1, assembly GCF_044684115.1. Classification (NCBI taxonomy): domain Bacteria; kingdom Pseudomonadati; phylum Pseudomonadota; class Gammaproteobacteria; order Moraxellales; family Moraxellaceae; genus Acinetobacter; species Acinetobacter sp. ABJ_C1_1. The sequence goes on from NZ_JBITPU010000012.1 coordinate 35,903, forward strand.
CTCGTTGTGCCTCATGCTTTTTTCTAAGAAGCCCTTAACTGAGCTCTTATTAGAATTATAGAACCGTAAAATTTAGTATATAGCGTTTATTACAGATTAAATATGACTTTGTGTACGAGATATAACTGTAAAAAAAACCACTGATTCATCAGTGGTTTTTTTATACCAGACTATTTTTTTAAGTTGCCTGCATGTAAGCCACATTCTTTTTGTGTTGCTTCTTCCCACCACCAGCGTCCTTCACGTTCATGTTGGTTTGGAAGTACTGGACGCGTACATGGTTCACAACCAATAGAAACAAAACCACGCTCGTGTAGAGGGTTGTATGGAATTTCCATCATACGGATGTAACTCCACACATCGGCGCTAGACCAGTTTGCAAGTGGATTATATTTAATGAGTTGCTTGCCTGGGCCAGAGAAGCCTGTATCCGCTTGTACTACAGGAATTTCAGTACGCGTACCAGGACTTTGATCTTTACGTTGACCTGTAATCCAGCCATCTAAAGTCGCAAGCTTTTTACGTAAAGGCTGAACTTTTCGAATACCACAGCATTCTTGGTGTCCATCTTTAAAGAAACTAAATAAGCCTTTTTCATTCACCATGCTTTGCACAGCTTCAGATTCAGGAAAGCAAATCTCGATATTAATATTGTAATGCTTACGCACAGTTTCAATAAATTGATAAGTCTCAGGGTGCAGGCGCCCAGTATCAAGACTAAAAACACGGAAGGGTTTACCTAAACGTGAAGCCATATCAATTAAGACTACATCTTCTGCTCCAGAGAACGAAATTGCAATTTCACCTGGTTGGCTTAATGCAAGTTCTAAAATCTCACGTGGGCTTTTAGCTGCATATTCAGCCGCGAGAGCATCAACGATATCAATAGTCGGAATAACGGTCATGGGTGTTCCTGGCAAAAGGCTTGGGCGCATTGAGTTATGAAAAATATTCTAAAGGATAGTGAATAAATTGCTTAGCACTTTAAGTTCGATCCTTATGAATAAAATTGATTTGATCAATAACAGCGCAAATCTGAAAATCTTAATGGTATGATACAGCAATTTTTAACCAACGTTGGAAGCATTCATGGAAATCGTATGCCTAGATCTTGAAGGGGTTTTAGTTCCTGAAATCTGGATCAATTTCGCAAAAAAAACAGGGATTAAAGAACTAGAAGCAACAACTCGTGATATTCCAGATTATGATGTTTTAATGACTCAGCGTCTGAATATTTTAAAACAACATGGTTTAGGCCTAAACGACATTCAAGAAGTCATTGCCGAGATGGGGCCGTTGCCAGGCGCCAAAGAGTTTGTTGAATGGGTGAGCAATCATTTCCAACTGGTGATTTTGTCCGATACTTTCTATGAGTTTGCTCATCCTTTAATGAAGCAATTAGGCTGGCCAACAATTTTCTGTCATAAATTAGAGACTGACGAAAATGGCATGATTACGGCCTATAAACTACGCCAACCAGATCAAAAGCGTGAGTCAGTTAAAGCGCTTCATGGCTTAAATTTCCGTGTAATTGCTGCTGGTGACTCTTATAACGATACAACGATGCTCGGTGAAGCTGATCATGGCTTCTTGTTTGATGCACCTGCAAATGTCATAGCTGAGTTTCCACAGTTCCCAGCAATTAATGGCTATGATGCGTTGAAAGAAGCAATCCGTTCAGTTTCGCAGCGTAATATTCCCGCTTAAGAATAGACAATAAAAAAGGCGCTTTAAGCGCCTTTTTTATATGAATGAGTTTGAAACTTAGAATTTATAGCCAAGTTTTAAACCATACGCGATCGCGTTGTTGTCAGAGAACTCTGCAACATATTGATCGCTACCAGCTTGGGCACCAGTTTGTGCTTTAGCATCACCTAACCAGAAGTATTTCACACCACCAGCAATAAATGTTTGTGGAGTAGGGCTATATTGAACACCTACACCTACGTTCCAGTAACCTTCTGTTGGGCCTAATGTAGTTACAGGGTTACCTGCGCCAGAATCCCAACCTACAGAGACATTACCTGCCCATTTATCGTTAAGTTTACGGCCTACACCAGCATTCACTGTCCATTGATCGTCTGAATATTCAACTAAGTTAAAACCATTTGGACGACCAACGAGAGGACCAACAACTTGTGAAAGTTGGCCAAATTTGTATGGTTGAATCGCGAAATCTTTCCAGTTCACCCAACGTACGTTAGCAAATGCAACAGTATTTGCCATGATACCTGTTTGGAAATCAAAGTTTACTGATTGAGGTGTCGTGATTGTTGTATCAGCTGAACTATTCGCAATTGCAGCAGCAGCTGCATCTTGTCCTAAAAGTGATAAAGCTGGAAGAGTAGGGATTTTTTCGCGAATATTTACGTCATGATCAATTTCAGAACGATAAGTTAAAGAAGCTTTAAGTGCAATTTCAGGAATTTGATATGCAACACCAGCTAACCAACCCGCTCCACCTGTTTCTTTAATGTCGGCATCATAACCGTTATAAATACTATAAGCTTGCCCGCGTAAACTTACATTTCCTTTGATCGTTTGATAAACACCACCCGCGTAGATATTCCAGTTTTGAGTTGGTTGGAAACCAAACACAAAAGATAAGTTTTGAGTATCAACTTTAACTTTTGTATTACCAGTTCCAAGCAAACCGTTGACTCGCTTTAAACCTGCATCTACTTGTGCTGCAACGCCTTGTTTTACACCAGCATCAATAACTGCTTTAGTCGTTGGGTCGTTATTGTAGGCATTTAGCGTTGCTGCAAATTGTGCTTGACCTGCTGGAGTAGATAAATTAACCCCTTGTGCTTGAAGAGCTGCGCCAACACGTTGATTTGCTGTTAAATTATTAAAAGTTGTATTAATAGTATTTGTACGGATAGTATCTAATGCTGCTGGAGCTAAAATAGTATTAGACGGGTCAGAAACAAAGACATTCTGACCACTGTACTCAGCATCCGCTCCAAATGGTTGGTCGTAAAGTAAACCAAAAGAAAACTTATCGTTGAGTTGTAATTTTAGTGCGGCATTTGGGAAATAATAATCATTACCCATATCGTCAATATTACGACGTGTTGCACTTACCCCAGCTTCTTTACCCTCTACAGTTGGATCTAAAATAGTGATACCTGCTTCGAAGTAGTTATTCGGTTGTAAAAATGCGGACATCGATTGTCCAGAGCGATCCAAAGCTGCCGCAAAAACCCCAGTTGCAGGCAGCGTTGCTAAAATCATTGCAGTGCTCAGATGTTTTAATTTCATTTTAATCTTTCCTTGAACTTCAAGACATTTTTTTAAAAGTAACAGAGTTAAACCGTTTAAACTGTGTTGCTTTCAAAGCTTTTAATTACAAGTTTCAAAGCTTTGATAACTCCATGTAACAAAAATAGCATAATTACACTAAGAGTAAATCTGTTATATGAACTGAAGAGTACTCATTTTTTATACAAAAAAAGTCAATAAAGGATGAAAGATGAAGGAATATTTACATTAATAAACCAATTTAAATAACTGATATTTATATTTTTTATCTATTAGTAATAAGCTTTGTTTTTATGACATTTTTGTCATAAATTCGAAAAAAATGGTCAAAGATTTTTTTGTAAAAATATGAATTGATTGGTTATGAATTGAGTATTAGTTATCATTTTTACTGGATAAGTCTAGTTTCTTTACATGTGTATATTATTGATTAAGTTTTATATTATTAACTGCCAAGTGAAAATTTAGCAAATTTTTTGACCGTTTGATCAATTTTTAGGGTGGTTTAATGACTACTTCTAATCTTCTATAACTTAAAGAATAACCAAAAATGAAAAATAGGTCTGGTTATTCTACTTTTAGAGCTAAAACATACCATTAAAGGGGATATAACTTTTCATCAAATTCTTCAAGTTTGGGAAACTTTAAAGGTTCGAGCTGGTCGAGGTGAGTAAGGTACGTTATATAGTCCTCAAGAATGGTTTCTCGTGCTTCTTGGCTAATATAAGGTACATGATAGGCAATGAATGGTGGAAGAACTTCAAAGCCAGTATAAGCTAAGGTACCGCGTTGAATAGGTGATAGATAATGCTCTATTGGTCCGTGAATAGAGTTCTCGCCAAACATATGCGTTCTACCGCCCAGTGTTAAACAGAGCATCGCTTTTTTACCCGCCATACCGCCATGGTTATAAAAGCGCTTTCCGCCATAAAAAAGTCCTGAAACGAATACGCGATCAATCCATCCTTTTAAAATGGCTGGGACAGAGGTCCAGTAAAGAGGGAAGTTTAAAATGATTAAATCTGCTCGTTTTACCTTTTCAATTTCCGCTTGAATATCAGGTGCTAAAAGGTTTTGCTTGGTGGCATTACGCTGTTCTAATGCGTAGTTGAAATAGTCGGGCTGATTGAGCTCTAAAAAATCCTCTTTAGAAGCTACAGGGTTGAACTGCATTGCATACAAGTCAGAAACTTCTACATGATGACCCAGTTTTTTAAAGGTTTGCTGGGCTGTCGTTTTCAATGATGCTGTAAAAGACTGTGGCTCTGGATGAGCATGAACAATCAGGATATTCATAAGGCGACCTGTCTTCTTTTCAGAAATTGTGCTGTGTAGCGTGATTCAGTGGATTCCGCTTTGAACAACTATGCATCAATTTAAAAACGTGGCATAGTTCATGAACTGACAGTTTTTACCATTTGACGCCACAATTATGATTGCTAATGGATCACGTATGAATCCAGAATTACCCGGAACTTATATTAATTTATTAGTTGATATGGTTAAGCGCTGGAATATCTCGGGTGATCAGCTTCTAGATGGAAGTGGCATAACATTAGAACAATTAACCAAACCCTATTGGTATTTTGAATTTAATGCTTTAAACAAACTTCTTGAACATGCTATTGAACTCACTCATGAGCCAGCATTAGCGGGTTATTTGGCTTTGGAAATGAAAGCATCTTGTTATGGTTCGGTGGGTATGGCGGCCATGGTCTGTGCAAATTTAGAAGAAGCCCTAAAAACACTTGAACAATTTATTGGATCACGTTGTGATGCATTTAAGCCAGAGTTAAAACAAGAACAAGATTATATTTACTGGTCTATACGCCAGCCTTTGAAAGCTTTTCAGTTGAGTCCAAATGCTACTATTTTTTTGTTATTAGGTTTTGTTCAAATCGTGAAGCATCTAACAGGATTATCTTCTTTAGGTACCGTTAAGTTAAATATGTCTGAACCCGTCGGTTTTTCAAAACTAAAAGAAGAATTGGGTGTAGATTGTTTATTTAATGAAAAACATAATGCCTGGATTTTTCCAAAAAAATATTTATCGCAGCCTATCCTAACAGCCGACCCGATGCTTGCACCATTACTAAAAGCACAGTGTAAAAAAGATATAGATAAACTGAAGTTACGCAGCGGATGGAAAGCAGAAATTAGTCACGTAATTAAAAAATTATTGATGAATAGTCAGGGGGAAATGTTAAAAGTTAAGCAAGTTGCTCAAATGATGAATATGTCAGAGCGGAGCCTGCAGCGGTATTTGGCAACCGAAAATACAAGTTTTTCAGCATTAGTTGATTTAACTCGAAAAGAACATGCGCATAATCTTTTAGAAAATAGTTCAACATCAATTGAAACTGTGGCCTTAAGTTTAGGTTATGCAGATACATCCCATTTCACCCGCGCTTTTAAACGCTGGATGGGAGTGACACCGAAGTATTATCAAACTCAATTAAAACTAAAAAATTTAGAGATACGTGAATAATCAAGAAGACCACAAATTTGAAAGTGGTCTTCTAAATAAGCATTAAGTTGATGATTCTTGTTTTGATGAAAGTGAATGAATCACTTCAAAATAGCTAGGCGGAACTGGAACATGACCTCGTTCTCTTAATACTTTGTGCATACGCGGTAATTTAAAATATGGCACAGAAGCCATTAAATGATGTTCCATATGGTAGTTTACGTGGATTGGTGCAACAAAACTTCTCGCAATCCATCCAGCTCGTGTTGTTCGAGTATTGGTTAAAGCAGTATTGCTGGTTTGCATACCAGCATGTTCTGCCATAGAGCGAATACGTAAAAAAAGTGGGAATGGGGTTAAATAAGCCAGAGGCCATAACCAATAAAAACGTTGTTGACCAAATGCTTTTAGAACACCATAAAGTGCCAGATTGGTTGCAATAGCGCCTGTACTGTTTTTTGCAATACTCTTTGCATAGTCCGTGAAATTTTTATGACTGCGGTCTAACCAGACTTGATCATTGGCAACAGTCCATTTCATAACATCCAGATCCATTAAAACTCGACCTAAGCTAAACTTTAATCCAGTCATACCTGTTAAGTCGCGTAAGAATTTACGAGTTAGAGACTTTTTACTGACAGGAAAACCGGCAACTAAAGAAAGATCTGGATCATCTGGGGTAGACGTTTTTGCATGGTGACGAACATGGTGTACACGATATTTTTGAAGATCATTCCAGATGGGGCGGGCGCATAGCCATTCACCTACGAAATCATTTATTTTTTTATTTTTGAATAGACTTTTGTGAGACGCGTCGTGCATTAAAATTGCGAGGCATAACTGACGACCTGCCAAGATTGCTAAGGCAAGCATACATGCTAATAATTTACCCCAACTCGGTAAGTAGTCCCACATCATTATTAAGCTGGCGAATGTTCCGCCAATAACAGCCCATGTGCTGGCAACAGCCCAAGTACCATATGCATCTGAAGGTTCTGTAAGCTCTTGTATTTCTTCTCTGCTAAATAGGTCCGTAACACTCACCGGTGTATTCATTTTTATTCTCCCAAATTAGAGTTCGGTATCTATACCTTATATTACAAATATAGTCATAAAAAATTAAAAAGTGAAATATTTGTTTGTAAAAAAATAAATCAGATGACTATAGATTTAATTCTTGTTCATATATTTTTTTCCAAAGTTTTTGACCGATCGCGTCTAGTTGCTGTACATCTTGAGCAAATTGATTACGCGCAGACTCATTTACAAATGGTGCTGGTAATAGGGGATCATTCATGAGTAAAGCAATCGTTTCCCTACCTAAAAGAAGGGCTTTAACAGCAGCATCATTTAAGGAGAGGTGAGTATAGTTTTCAAGCCAGTGTGTGATATCTCGACTATACATTTCATAATTTTTTTCGAGTTGTTTAGTATCCCACAAAGAAAAAATTTGCTTAAGCGTTGATGGCTCGAAATGCTGAATAATACAAATTTTTGCTTCTTTCTCTAGTCCAGCTAAAACAAGCTCCTCACAGGTTTTTTCAAAACTATAAGCTAAATTGTCTGGGCGGATGTAAATACCTGTTTCCAGTTCTTTAAAACCAAATTGACGTAGTATACGTTCACGCTTTTTAAGTGCAGTTCGGTCTATACGACCCAATGTGCCTGTAAACACAGCAAGATAATGTTGCTGCCATTCTTTAGTTTGTTTAATACCATTTTTACGATTGAGAATTACTTTTGCCCAATCTTTCGTAGAAGGGGAAAGTTGATAGATTCCGCGTTCTACGCTTTCGATCATTCCTTCATTTAACAAACGAGTTGTCGCAACTCGAATACCATTTTCACTTAAGTTAAACAGTTTGGCTGCCACCAAAATTTGTTTAATACTCAGCTGAGGGTACGCAGAGGAAAGAAAGAGATCGATAATCAGATGACGTGCGTTGATTTTAGTATTTTTCATTCTGTTTAAATTTTAAATATAAATGACATATGCTTGAAATAATATCATGTTTATTTGATGTTTTTAGATGGTTTGTTGGATTGCTTGAGCGTGAGTGCTTTTATTTATAACTAGAAGACGATTTGTTATTGATTAGATTTTATCTTTTTACGATAGTTAACCTAAGTTTGTCATAATGATGTGATACATTATTGCACTTTAAATAATCGGCCTTTAATTAAAGGCAATAACCAAAATGCTAGAAATGATCTGATATTGAACATGAATTAGGCCAAAGTGTTGGTTTATCCATGATATAAAACAAATTTTTAGACCTTTCTAGTGATTAACTTTTTGAGCAAGTGATGGAAAATTTTGAAGTTATAAAAGCACTATTTCTAGGGTTTGTTGAAGGTTTAACTGAATTTTTACCAATTTCCAGTACTGGCCATTTGATTTTATTTGGTCATATTATCGATTTCCATTCAGATGGTGGTCGTGTATTCGAAGTAGTGATCCAGTTAGGTGCTATTTTGGCAGTGTGCTGGTTATATCGACAAAAAATTATTAACTTGATTAAAGGCTTCTTTAGTGGCGATGTAGAGTCGCGTCATTTCGCTTTTAGTGTATTAATTGCTTTTTTCCCAGCAGTGATTATTGGTGTTTTAGCCGTCGATTTTATTAAAAGCGTTTTGTTTAGCCCAATTGTGGTTGCGATTGCCCTCATTGTCGGTGCACTCATTATTTTCTGGGTTGAATCTAAACAGTTTGAGCATAAAACATTAGATGCGACAAAAATCACTTTTAAACAGGCACTTTTAGTCGGCCTTGCTCAATGTGTTGCGATGATTCCAGGAACTTCTCGTTCAGGTGCGACAATTGTAGGTGGGATGTTTGCAGGTTTATCACGTAAAGCTGCAACAGAGTTTTCGTTCTTCCTTGCAATGCCGACCATGTTAGGTGCTGCTACATTTGACTTAATTAAAAATGCTGATGTGTTGACCTCAGACAACATGATTAATATTGGTGTTGGTTTCGTTGCAGCATTTATTGCAGCTTTATTTGTAGTAAAGGCACTCGTACTTTTTGTTGAACGTCACACTCTACGTGTATTTGCTTGGTATCGTATTGTGCTCGGTGTCATTATTTTGATTGCAGCAATGTTCTTTAACTTATCTGCTTAATAGTCAGACTAAGTGAAAAAACCTAGATCTTCTAGGTTTTTTTATGCCTAAAAATAGCTTTAATTTGCTTGTTTATACAAAGTACTACCAAGAAACTCTTTTTCCTTTTAGTTTGATTGATATAGTAAATCTTAAATAGCCCGTAAAAATAAAACGATGCAACAGAATGATTTGATGAAAAGTTTGGTAGAGGCTTTTTTATATTTAGCTCCTCAAGAAGGGCTATACCCCACTTATATTTCAAATATCACCCTTATGAGGGTTGATCATTCCACACAGCCTGTCGCTGTATTACAAGAGCCTTCAATTGTTTTAGTCATACAGGGTGTAAAGCGTGGATATATCGGAAAAGAAACTTTTCAGTTTCAACAAGGCCAGTGTTTACTTATCTCGATTGCTATTCCTTTTGATTGCGATACGTTGGTTGAAAATGAACCGATGCTGGCAATTGCGATTAAGTTTGAAGCACAAATGATGGCTGATTTAGCCACTAAAATGGATAAAGAGCAGCAGTCATCCATAGATGAGCTTGAAAAAAGAGATATAAAGCTCAGTTGTGGTTTAAATATTATAGATATGAACGCGGCAATATCTGAGGTTGCTTTACGCTTATTGAATTTACTTCGTTCTAAACAAGATACCGCGATATTGGGAGAGCAGATAAAACGAGAGCTTATTTATAGGGTTTTACAGGCCGGTAGTCGTGATTTAATCGAAAATCTTTCGGCTATGATAAGTCGAAATAGTGTGATTTATACAATTTGTGAAATTATTCAAAGAGATTACTATCATAATTTAACGGTTCAGGAACTTGCTAAACAAGCAGGAATGAGTGTCTCTCTTTTTCATCAAGCGTTTAAGAAAGTCACCAACTATTCTCCATTACAGTACATCAAAATTACTCGATTACATAAGGCACGTGATTTAATCTTAAATAATCAAATGGGTGTTGCGGAAGCTGCCTATCAGGTAGGGTATGCAAGTGCCTCACAGTTTAGTCGAGAGTTCAAACGGCTGTTTGGAGTTCCACCTAAATCTTCAATGAATTAAAGTAAATCAATACATTTAAAATATAAACCAAACATGGAGCATATCAATGAGTCTTCCAACAACTATGAAAATTGTTGAAATTACGGTTCCCGGCGGACCTGAGGTCTTAAAACTTCAAGATTCAGATGTTCCAGTTCCTCAAGCAGATGAAGTGTTAATTGAGGTAAAAGCTGCTGGAATTAACCGCCCAGACGTATTGCAACGTATGGGCTTATACCCAATGCCAAAAGGTGTTACGCAAATTCCGGGACTGGAAGTCGCTGGGGTGGTAGTTGCTGTAGGTGAACAGGTGCAACAGTTCAAAGTTGGAGACAAGGTTTGCGCTTTAACCAATGGTGGCGGGTATGCAGAGTATTGTGCTGTCACTGCAACTCAAGTATTGCCAATACCTGAAAATCTAACATTTACTCAAGCTGCTGCGATTCCGGAAACATTCTTTACAGTTTGGGCAAACCTGTTTGATATCGGCTGTTTAAAAGAAAACGAAACAGCACTGATTCATGGTGGTGCAAGTGGTATTGGGACCACAGCTTTAGCGATTTGCCATGCTTTAGGGATTAAAACTTTTGCTACAGTTGGAAGTGAAGATAAAGTTGCAGCACTCTCTAACTTAACGACTGCAATTAACTATAAAACCCAAGATTTTGAGCAAGAAATTTTAAAACACACCCAAGACCAAGGTGTTGATGTGATTTTGGATATTGTGGGTGGTTCGTATTTCTCGAAAAACTTAAATCTATTAAAACGCGATGGCCGACTTGTCATTATTGGTTTTATGGGCGGTCGAATTGCAAAAGAATTTGATTTACAAAAACTGATTTTAAAACGTGCAACCATTACTGGCTCAACTATGCGAGCACGTAATAGCCAAGAAAAAGCCCAGATTGCTCAGTCCTTACATGAACATGTGTGGCCGTTATTAGCGCAAGGCAAGTGCTTACCGCAAATCTATAAAACCTATGATTTTTCAGATGTACAAAGTGCCCATGCATGTATGGAACAAGGTGACCATATTGGAAAGATCGTTTTAGAGATTAATACCTAATTTAATCTGTGACAGTTTAGGTGAACGTCATGTTTGCCTAAACTGAAATTTATAATTATTAATTGTGCCTATTTCTATATAAAAATTGCCAAATTCTATTGGCGTGTTGCACCAGTTTCTTGATCTAAATATACATGTACAAAGAAATAATAACTGGCTTAAAGCTGTTATTTCGTTCTTCAATTCTAAAGGATGGTAACAATGAATACCCCAGCATCAAATGATAAAAATCCGACTCCAGATTTGGCAGAAGATAATGCATTCTTCCCATCACCATACTCACTAAGCCAATATACTTCGCCTAAAACAGATTACGACGGGACGACTTACCCAACGCCGTATACGGGCAATAAAAAGGTCTTAATGATTGCAACTGATGAGCGTTATATCCAGATGCAAAACGGTAAGTTTTTTTCTACAGGAAATCATCCAGTAGAAATGCTTTTGCCAATGTTCCATTTAGATAATGCTGGTTTTGAAATTGACGTTGCGACACTTTCCGGTAATCCAGCCAAACTTGAAATGTGGGCAATGCCAAAGCAAGAACAAGTGGTATTAGATACTTTCCAGAAATATGCAGATAAATTAAAAAATCCACTAAAACTTGCCGATATTTTAGAAAATGCAGTGGGGGAAAACTCACCATACGCAGCTGTATTTATTCCGGGTGGGCATGGTGTTTTAGCTAAGATTCCATATAGCTTAGATGTAAAAAAAGTTCTTAAATGGGCAGTTGAACAAGACAAATTTATTATTACTTTATGTCATGGACCAGCTTCGTTACTTGCTGTGGCAGTAGATGAACAGCCTGAGAATTATATTTTTAAAGATTATCAAATTTGTGTATTCCCTGATTCATTAGATAAGGGGGCAAATATTGATATCGGTTATATGCCGGGAGCTTTACCATGGTTAGTCGGTGAGAACCTTGAAAAACTCGGTGTGAAGATTTTGAACACTGGCATTACAGGACAATGTCATAGAGATCGTAAATTATTAACAGGCGATAGTCCGCTTGCTTCTAATAATTTAGGAAAACTTGCAGCTGAAACATTGTTGGCTGAAGTGAAGGATTAATTAAATGCGTGCGCCCTGCGGGACTCGAACCCACGTCGGTCGCTTAGGAGGCAACTGCTCTATCCAGTTAAGCTAAGGGCGCATAATTTAATGATTATAAACGAAAAAGCTATTGCTAAGGCAATGGCTTTTTTCATGTTTTAGGTATTAAAAATTTTGTCATAGTGGTTAATAAAAAGTTAAACCACTCAAAGGTTTTAGAACTGTTTATGTCTTATATAAAATAGAGTTTATAAAGCAAAAAAATCACAAAAAATTCATGTTTGCCTTTCTATGATCTGAAGCAAAACACGAAAACATTCAAGGCAAGCAATCGGGTAAGTGAAGCTATTTTCAGAAAGGTTGTTTGTTAAAGAATTTGACTTGGCTACGACATAATTTAAAAGGGCATAACATGAAAAAAATTGATGAACAGGACTTATCTAGAATTATTGAAATGGCATGGGAAGATCGAACCCCATTTGAAGCAATTGAGCGAGAGTATGGCTTAGGTGAAAGTGAAGTTATTCGTTTAATGAGATACAACTTAAAATCGAGCAGTTTTAAACTCTGGCGCAAGCGTATGGCAGGGCGTAAAACCAAGCATCAGCAATTACGTTCACCAGAAGTTGAAAGAGCTTACTGTTCTCGTCAGTATAAATATGCTTAAGACCATCAAATATAATCAATTGAAAGATAACTGATTCAACAATGAAGAGTAGTGTTGAATCAGTTAAAACAATCGCGTGAAATATTTACTTATTTGAGCGGGCTTGTCGTTTACATCTTTCAGAGCAATATTTTACTTCTTCCCAGCAACGCTCCCATTTCTTTCGCCAGTCAAAAGGGCGTTGACAATAGACACATATTTTCTGGGGTAGATGCTGTTTTTTCGTGATCTTAAAGGTTACCAAGTTGAAGAATAAGTAACTTTGCATGCTGCATGACAGAAGCTTTATCTTTCATACGATCAAGGTTTTTATAGACCATCGCCATTCTGGGATTTTGACGAAATATGGCCTCATGCTGGCTCATAAAATACCAATACAAGCTGTTAAATGGGCAACTGTCTGGTTCAGTTTTGGTTTTGACGTTATATGTACAGTGCTGACAATAATTTGACATTTTATGTATGTAATTACCTGATGCAGCATAGGGTTTACTTGCCATGATGCCGCCATCTGCATACATGGCCATGCCTAATGTATTCGGTAATTCGACCCATTCATAAGCATCTACATAGACTGCTAAATACCATTCGCAAATTTCAGATGGATTTACACCAGCTAAAAGCGCAAAGTTGCCTGTAATCATTAAACGCTGAATATGGTGAGCATAGCCATGTTCAAAGGTATTTCTGAAACACTCGGCCATACATGCCATTTTTGTATCACCTGTCCAGTAATATTGTGGCAGCGGCGTGGTGGCATGAAGGGTATTTTGATCGCTATAGTTAGGCATAGACAACCAATAGATTCCACGCACATATTCCCGCCATCCTAAAATCTGACGAATAAATCCTTCTACTGCATTTAAGGGAGCCTGTCCGTTGTAATAAGCTGTTTGGGCAGCGTCACATACCTCTTTTGGTAATAACAATCCACAATTTAAATAAGGCGAGAGCAGACTATGAAACATAAAGTCTGAACCATAAACCATAGCATCTTGATAATCGCCAAAGTGGGGCAAGCTGTTAGAAATAAAATGGTCTAAAGCAAGTAAGGCATTTTGACGGGTTGTTGCCCATTGAAAGGAATCGATATTGCCGATATGTTGAGAAAATTCTTTCTTGACCAGTTGAATAACATCTATATCAATTTGATCATGCTCAAAGGTTAATTTTGGTGGCAAAGGTGGATTGCCTGACCACGCTTTTCGATTGGCTTGATCAAAGTTCCATTGCCTGCCTACGGGTTGTTGGTCATGCATTAAATAGTGAGTTTGCTTGCGCATTTCTCGGTAAAAGTATTCCATCCTTAGCGTTTTATATTTGTTTGCCCATTGCTTGAATTGTTCTACGGTACAAAAGAAGCGATCATCTTCTAAACAAATAACAGGTAGTTTTAGTGAGTTAGCCCATGAACTTTCGATTTCATGCTGTAAGCGATACTCACCACATTGGGTAATGATGAGAGTATTTGCCGAGAAGTGTTGCTGCTGCAAAGCAATAAAGTCGACTAACTTTTTTATATGACTTTCGCGCTTAAATGTGTGATAACGGATTTTCCAGCCTTGTGCTTTTAATTCTTTTGCAAAGTGCCGCATTGCACTAAAAATCAGCGCTATTTTTTGTGGATGATGAGCAACATAAGATGTTTCCTCAAGTACTTCAGCCATCAAAATAATGTCTTCATTCCGGTTTAAATACTTGAGCGTTGCGAGTTGGTGATTTAATTGATCACCCAGAATTAAACCAAATCGCATATTTTTACTTCATGAGATGGAACTAAAACTAGTCTAAGTTTTCAGAGATCAATTTTATGTGAAGCAGTGCTTCTAAGTTTATTACTAGTCACTTAGCTATAAAGTCATAGATATAACTTAAAAGCATAGAATGCGTGAATAAAATGTGATTTTAATCAAAAAGATACAAATTAAATAAATTGAAGGTGTTTGCCAATATGCGTAAGATTTTTGAAAAATATGTTTTAAGTCTGATCCTTTTGAAGAAGTTATAGAGGCCGTCGAAAGGTTCTTCACTCGAGTATATAAATGGATACCAACAACCTTCCTATTGCTTATATTTTTCAGCAGCAACAACTTTTGGTTGATGCGAATTTTCATCTGCCTTGCCTTAAACAGCAGGAACATGATTTACATATACAAGCAGACCCTCAAGTAATAGCAAGAGATTTCCAAGAAGGTGAACCTATACCAAATGGATATCAGTTCATATCGATTCGCCAACTCTTACAGTATTGGACTAAACCGCAGTTTGAACAGGCGAGTCGTGCTTTTCAGTTACTAGAGTGGCGACGTAATCATCAGTTTTGTAGCCGTTGCGGACATAAAACCCAGCAGCATAAGACTGAATATTCTATGACTTGTCCTGCATGTAATTTTAGTCAATATCCTAGAGTTAACCCTTGTGTGATTACTATTATTACGCGTGGTGAGAACGAGATTTTGCTGGCTAAAAATGCCAGAAATACGGGCCAGATGTACAGTTTAATCGCTGGCTTTGTAGAGGTAGGGGAAACCTTAGAAGATGCTGTGCGACGTGAAACCTTAGAAGAAGTTGGATTGCACATTAAGAGTATTCAGTATTTGGCGAGTCAACCATGGCCATTTCCGAGTAACTTAATGTTGGCCTTTAAAGCTGAATATGAAGCGGGCGAAATTGAAATTCAGGAGAAAGAGCTCAGTGATGCTCAGTTTTTCAAATTTGATGAATTACCCGAAATACCATTTAAAGGTAGTATTGCGCATGCAATGATTATGCACATTATTCATGGCACACCTGTGGCTGATGATACGAAACATTGGCTCTAAACAGATATCACTATAAAACTTTAATCTTATCGTCTTAAACAAAAAAGCCATTGTCTAGACAATGGCTTTTTTGTGTTTTAAGTACAAGCGTTCAGATTATTGTTCTTTAGCATTAAGTACTTTAAATAAAATAAACATAAGAACGATCCAGATCGGAATCATCATCACAGACTCTTTAAAGCCTTGGCTCCACATGATGTAGAGTACAACAGCAATGAAACCTAAAACCAAATAGTTACTAAATGGTGCCCAAAGTGCAGGGAAGTGAGTTTTTTGACCGAGTTTTTTCATTGCTGATTTAAACTTAAGGTGAGTTAGACTGATCATCGCCCAGTTTAATACCAATGCTCCAACTACAATGTACATTAAGTGGCTTAGTGCATTTTCAGGTACAAAGTAATTTAAAAGAACACAGCCAAAAATGAGTAATGCAGATAATAAAACTGCTGGTACAGGTACACCTTGTTTGTTTACTTTCTTGAAAATTTTTGGTGCATTACCTTGTTGAGCTAAACCGTAAAGCATACGGCTATTGGCAAACATCCCACTGTTATAAACAGAAAGGGCAGCGGTTAAAATAATAAAGTTAAGTAAGTGTGCAGCCCAACCAATACCCATTTGACTAAAAATCATAACAAATGGACTTTTATCGAGACCGCCAAGGTCTAATTGGTTCCATGGCACTAATGAAAGTAAAATTGCCAATGAACCGATATAGAAAATCAAGATACGGAAAACAACTTGGTTAATTGCTTTTGGAATGGTTTTTTTCGGATCTTTTGCTTCTGCCGCAGCCATACCAATCAGTTCAATACCACCAAAGGCGAACATCAAGAAAGCCAACATGTAGAACAGGCCACTAAAGCCATTTGGAAAAAATCCGCCATGTGTCCAAAGGTTGCTAAATGAAATGCTTGAACCTACATCCGCTGTAAATAGCAAATACAGTCCAAAAACAATCATTGAGATAACCGCAACAACTTTAATAATAGCGAGCCAGAATTCGGACTCACCATAAAATTTGACGTTTGTTAGGTTAATTGCCGTAATCACGACAAAGAAAAATAAGACAGACGTCCACGCTGGAATATGAGGCCACCAATAATTAATATATTTGGCTACCGCAGTAAGTTCGCTCATCGCGACCAGAACGTAGAGTATCCAATAATTCCATCCAGCTAAAAATCCGGGAAATTTACCCCAATATTTATAAGCAAAATGGCTGAACGATCCTGCAACAGGTTCTTCAACAATCATTTCTCCCAGGTGGCGCATAATTAAAAAAGCAATTAAGCCACCAATGGCATATCCTAAAATAATGGATGGTCCCGCAGATTGAATCACTTGCGCCGAGCCTAAAAATAATCCGGTACCAATTGCTCCACCCATAGCAATTAATTGGATATGTCGATTTTTTAGTCCTCGTTGCAGTGTAGAAGATTCGTTGGTCAAAGGTCTTCACTCACTATGAATAAGTAAATTATTCTAATAGATGGATTTATTTTAGCCTAGACTACAAATTAACAAGCGGTGACTGAAAAGTAACACTAAAAAATATTTAAAATCATTAACTTGCTTTTAATAATTCAAAAATGATTGAAAAATATTCTAAAAATATATTTTTTGATAGACTCTTTTTTTCATGATTTTGCTTAATTCGGTCATTGCGAGCATGAATCTAAATTCTCAAAATAAGTCTGCGTCAATACGATTGATGTATAAAAGTATAACGCTATCTCTAGATCACAAAACGATTTAAGATGAAGCGGATGACTAAACAAGTCTGTTTGTTTTGAGATATAAAAACACAATAGTAAGGATAACAGTTGATATGAGCTCAGTACCGCAAATTAAAATTCCAGCAACTTACATGCGTGGTGGAACCAGTAAAGGTGTATTTTTTAAACTTGATGATTTGCCGGAAAGAGCTCAGGTGGCAGGTCAAGCAAGAGATCAACTCTTACTACGTGTCATTGGTAGCCCAGACCCTTATGGAAAGCAAATTGATGGAATGGGTGGAGCCACTTCAAGTACGAGTAAAACCGTTATTCTGGCTAAAAGCACACAGCCAGATCATGATGTCGACTATTTGTTTGGGCAGGTTTCAATTGATCAGCCTTTTGTGGACTGGAGCGGTAACTGCGGTAATTTAACTGCTGCGGTTGGCTCATTTGCGATTTCAAATGGTTTGGTTGATGCAGATCGTATTCCAGAAAATGGCCTATGCACGGTTCGAATCTGGCAAAAAAATATTCAGAAAACCATTATTGCACATGTGCCTATTACCAATGGTCAAGTTCAAGAAACTGGTGACTTTGAACTAGATGGGGTGACTTTCCCTGCCGCTGAAGTTCAAATTGAGTTCTTAGATCCTGCCGATGATGGTGAAGAAGGCGGCGATATGTTCCCAACAGGGAATGTTGTTGACCAACTAGATGTTCCTGATATTGGTCGTTTCCAAGCGACATTTATTAATGCAGGTATTCCAACCATTTTTTTAAATGCAGAAGATTTAGGATACCAAGGTACAGAGTTGCAAGATCATATCAATAGTGATGCAACTGCGCTGGCACGTTTTGAAAAAATTCGTGCGTATGGTGCAGTTCAGATGGGTTTAATTAAAGATATTTCAGAAGCAGCTGCGCGTCAGCACACACCAAAAATTGCTTTTGTCTCTAAACCGAAAAACTATACGGCATCTAGTGGTAAGAATGTTTCAGAAAATGATGTCGACTTACTGGTTCGTGCTTTGTCGATGGGTAAATTACACCATGCCATGATGGGTACAGCAGCTGTAGCAATTGGTACTGCTGCTGCTATTCCGGGCACATTGGTAAATTTAGCAGCTGGTGGTGGAGAGCGTGAAGCAGTGCGTTTTGGACATCCTTCTGGAACATTACGTGTTGGTGCTCAAGCCGAACTTACGAATGGCCAATGGGTTGTGAAAAAAGCCATTATGAGCCGTAGTGCACGTGTCTTAATGGAAGGTTGGGTACGCGTTCCGGGCGACAGTTTCTAAAAGTTATTTTAATGAAAGAGCCTCTCTACTATAGAGAGGCTCTTTTGCATGTGACATCCATAACTCATCACGCACTTTTCACAGCGAATCGTGTATGATGTAGTACATGAATGTTTCATAACATTTAATAAAATTTCTCTACTGATTTTACGAGGCGACTGTGTCATCACTCTCTCAAGTTAATGCGGATGTTTTAAAACAAGCTCAACAACGTATTCAACAAGATTTATTGACGACACTCGCTGCATTTTCAATTCCTGAACCTTTAAAAAGCGCAGTACACCATGCAGTGATGCTTGGTGGAAAACGTGTTCGTCCAGCTTTGTGTTACGCCACAGCTTCTTTGCAAGATAATCCAAATTTTGCTGCTGCTCGCCGTGCTGCGGTTGCAGTTGAGCTTATTCATTGTTACTCGCTAGCGCATGATGACTTGCCTTGTATGGACAATGATTTGCTTCGTCGTGGCCAGCCAACGTGTCATGTAGCATTTGGTGAAGATACCGCTTTACTTGCAGGCGATATTTTACAGTCGATGGCTTTTGAGGTTTTAGGGAGCCGTTTGTTTGATGAACAAGGGCAGGGAACTGATGCTGCAATTGTATTAAAGCAAATTCAAATTTTAGCAACAGCCAGCTCTAAAATGGTTTGTGGGCAGGTTTTAGACCTACAAGCTGAAGCTAAACAAATTTCTCAAGACGAACTAGAAAATATCCACCGCAATAAAACGGGAGCGCTTATTCAGGCTGCCATTATGATGGGTGCAGTGACAATTTTCTCTGGAACAGATCAGGCAATTCCAAAATTGCGCCAATACGGACAAGCGATTGGATTGGCTTTTCAGGTGCAAGACGATATTTTGGATATTACCTCAAGCACTGAAACTTTAGGTAAAACTGCGGGTAAGGATGAACAAGTACAAAAGTCGACTTATCCTGCTTTAATGGGACTTGAGCAAGCACAGGTTTATGCAAAAGAGTTACATGACCAAGCTTTTGAGGCTTTAGCGCATTTTGGTGAAAACGCAAAAGAATTAGTTGAGATTTCACAATTTCTTTTGGCCCGTACCAACTAATATAAAATCAAATTAATAATCCTGCTTGTATTCATATTCAATGAATAAAGGAGATAAAAGTGAATGGTGATCAGCTCCACCAAGTCGCGATAGAGATTGCGTGTAATCTTCCTTTTAGCGAGCAAACTCATCCATTTGGTCCAGACTATGAAGTTTTTAAAATTTTAGAAAAAATGTTTATGCTGACAGTGGAAGTGTCTGGCGTAAAAATGATTAATGTCAAATGTGACCCTTACAAAAGTCAGGAATATCAGGAACTTTATTCATTTATTATCCCGGGTTACCACATGAATAAAAAACACTGGATTTCAATTAAGCCGCATAAAAACTTAACTCGGGATTTACTTCAAGACTTGATTCGCGATTCTTATGACTTGGTTGTAAAAAAGCTCCCTTTGAAAGATCAGAAAAGATTAAATAACCAATAATACTTAATATAAAAACGGCGACATGATTGTCGCCGTTTTTATTTCAATGACTTATTTGAAGCAATTAAATTAATTATGTTTTCCCATAATGCCACGAATTGTATTTAAAACATCGGCAGGTAACACAACAGTTTTGGCATTGCTTGATTTCGCCATCTCTTGCATTGCTTTAACGTACTGTTCACCTAACAGGTAAGCAACAGGTGTTTCTTTATCTCCGACTGCGCTCGTTACCATCTCAATCGCTTTTTGAGACGCCTCTGCTAAAACAACTTGTGCTTCTGCATCACGGCGGGATGCTTCTAAACGACCATCAGCTTCTAAAATTGCAGCTTGTTTTTCACCATCAGCTCTGGTTACTGTGGCACGACGTTGACGTTCAGCAGCAGCTTGCGCTTCCATAGCAGCTTGCATGGTTGAAGATGGCTGAATATCTTGAATTTCTACGGTTTTTAAAGTGATACCCCAATCCGAAATATCATCAGAAATCGCAGCTTTTAGTTTAGCTTTAATATGATCTCGTGAAGACAGTGCATCATCTAGATCCATTTCACCAACAATAGAACGTAGTGAAGTCTGTACAAGGTTTTGAATGGCCCATGTATAATTTTCAATACCGTACACTGCTTTTTCAGGAGTTGTTAAATTGATATACGCTACTGCATTCATAAGCAATACAGCATTATCACGGGTAATCACTTCTTGGGACGGAATATCAAGCACAATATCTTTAGTGGTGACTTTATAAGCTACGTCATCAATATAAGGAATAACAAAGTTAAGCCCCGGATTAAGCGTAGAATGATATTTCCCTAAACGCTGAACAATCCATTTATAACCTTGAGGAACAATACGTACCCCTTTAAAAATGGTGACTGCAACAAAAGCCAAAAAGGCTAAAACAATAATGGTACCAACTGGCATGAAAATAACCTCTCTTTATCTTTAATGTTTATGAAGTACTGTGGGGCTGAACAATTAAGTCATTACCCGAAATATCAATGACTCGAACCCGATCACCAACTTTCACAGTGGTGGTGCTTCGACAGTTCCATTCATCGGCCCCTAAAATAGGCATAGGGAAACGAACAATAATTTGGTCATGAGCGAGTTCGGTTTGAATCACCATACCAATTTGCCCAATGGTGGCTTCACGAGGTAAACCCGCTTTAGTTTTATCAATCGACAATGGTTTAATAAATTTGAACCAAAGAATAGTGCATAGCACCGATAAAATAATCCACAATACAATTTGTGTTGTCAGGCTAATATCTGGAAATAGCCAATAGAGAAAGCAAACCATAATGGCTGCAATACCAAACCAGAGAGCGGCAAAAGCAGGGATAATCAGCTCAGAAAGAATAAGTAAGATACCCAATACAAACCAGTGCCAAGGTTCTACAACAAACTCCATAGATCTGCTCTTTTATATATCTTTATGATGGGTAAAAGTGATCTCATATCACTTTTACCACTGTAGCAGATGATGGTAGGTGTGGATAGAAAAAAACCACCTCAATTAAAATTTAGGACGTGGTGCTGGCTTAAATGCGGCTGGTGATTTTTTGAAATTCGCAATTGCAGTTTCAACTTGACGTATTTGTGCTTGAGCAGCTTTTTCACCTTCTAAAATAGCTTCATTGCTTGATTTCAAATCGAGTGTACCTAAGTGTCCAACTTTAGGCTGGATCACTACATTGGCTTGCTTTAACTCTTCATTAATACTTTGTTGCCCCATAATATTAATGGTTTGATCAAGTAAACCCCACATATTCGCTGGGCGATTTCCTGCTGGACGTGCTGAAATATCAACCGCAATCACAATATCTGCACCCATATCGCGTGCTGTTTTTACAGGAATTGGGCTCACTAAACCACCATCTACATATTTTTGATTACCAATAGTGGCAGGTACAAATACGTTTGGAATACTACAAGACGCGCGTACAGCTTGACCTGCATTACCTTTAATAAAGTCAGCTTTTTGACCATTATCAAGACGGGTTGCTACTGCTGCAAAACGAATTGGGAATTTCTCAATAGGCTTATTGCCTACGTTACGGTTCACGTAGTCCTGTAGCTTTTGCCCAAGAATAATACCTTGGCGATTAAGCGTTAAATCACGAATATCAGATTCTTGCAATTTAAGTGCAAGATTTTGAAGCTGATAAGGTGTTTGTCCGCTGGCGTAGATACTTCCTACAAAACTGCCGGCACTTGTGCCTGTAACAATTTTAGGTTTAATACCATGTGATTCTAAAACCTTGATAACACCAATATGTGAAAATCCTTTTGCTCCACCGCCACCTAAGGCAAGTGCGATTACTGGTTCGCGTGCTTTAACTGAAGTGGTCGGTGTTGGTGTTTTGCTGAATTTATCACAGCCGAATAGGGCTAAAGAGATAAATCCGATACTGGCAAATTGAGCAATTTTCATCTTTAAAAAACAATCTATGGCAAGATAAATTAAGATGGCCCATCAGACCAGATTCGTTTAATTTTTGCTAGGTTTTTTTCACAAGATTTTGTAAAGGTTCCGCAAGCCAATTACGATTTTTAGGTGATATTTTTCCTTTATAGCGCTCAAAAATCTTGGCGAGATCTTCCTCATAGTTTCCACTAGGTATTAAATAGTCTAAGCAATGAATAGTCTTGCGATCATAATCAAAAGAAAACATTACAATCGGAATATTGGCTTTTGCAGCAATATGGTAAAAGCCACTCTTCATTTTTTTTGCTTTCTTACGTGTGCCTTCAGGCGCCATGCCAATCCAGATTTTGTCATAGTGCTGAATAGTGGCAACCACTTGTTCAGTCAGACCATTAGCAGAGTCACGTTTTACAGGAATAACACCTGCCCAATCTAGAGCGCGTTTAAACGGTGGCTTAAATAAACTATCTTTACCCAACACCGTAATTTGAATACCGAGTCCAAAAATAGCAAGAAAACCATACCAACCATCAATGTTAGATGTATGGGGAGAAATAATGGCTACTGCTTTAGGAAAGTTGGGAACTTCACCTTCTATGGTCCAGCCTTGAGCCAAAAAAAGTTTCTTAAATAATGCTCGGCTTAAAGCATTACCACGTTGAGGAACCTGAGACGGTAGATTGGGAAAATGTTGTTCCATATTTTTAAGTTTTAAATCATCCTTTGCTTTATCTTAATCTTTTGAAATCTATGCTTCATTGGCAAAATGTAAGGCCACGCATGGTATTTCATGTGATTACCGCATAAAGAAATAAAAGTAGGTATATATGTTCCGACAGCAAAATCTTTATCTTTTGCTATTTTCCTTATATTGGGCACAAGGCTTACCTGTGGGGTTTATGACCCATGCTTTGCCCGTAATATTAAGAGCTCAAGGTGTATCACTTGCCCATATTGGTGGTTTTGGGTTGCTCATGTTGCCTTGGTCAATCAAAATATTTTGGGCACCGTGGGTAGATCGACATGCGATTTCACGCTTAGGACACTATCGTAGCTGGATTTTACCTACCCAATTTCTGACGGTGGGCGTACTTTGTATTTTATCTTTTTTCCCGATTCAGGCATTAGATCAGCCTGTTTATCTACTTATGTTCTTTATAGCACTGTTATTTATGAACTTAACAGGAGCAACGCAGGATATTGCTACCGATGCTTTAGCTGTCAATTTATTGCAACACCATCAACAACATTGGGGAAATACTTTTCAAGTGGTAGGTTCTCGGCTTGGTTTTATCGTGGGTGGGGGAGCTGTGCTGTGGTGTTTAGACTGGTTGTCATGGCAGCCGACATTTTTATTATTAGCTGCTTTAGTCTTTATCAATACTTTACCTATTTTACTATTTAAAGAGCCTCTTCATAATTCTCATTCTATTAATGAACCTAGCCAGCCAAATTTAGTCACAAAAATTAAGGCTTATTTGAGTTATTTTTCTCAAAATAAAGAACTTCGTTCTTGGTTAATGGTACTCATCACTTTTAAAGTGGCAGATGGCTTAGCTGGGCCGTTACTCAAACCCTTAATGGTAGATATGGGATTAAGTTTTACCCAAATTGGTGTTTACATCACTATGCTAGGCGCTGTAGCTGCTTTAGTGGGGGCATTTATTGCAGGATGGGTATTAAAGTATTTTTCTAGGTCAACTACATTAATTAGTTTTTCAATATTAAAAATCATGAGTTTAGTTGCGTATGTTTATTTGGCCTATGCTTACGAGCAAAAGATAAAAATAAATGCATGGCTTATCTATACTATAAATGCTTTAGAAGATGCCTTTGCCGCGATGCTACTGGTTGTAATGTTAACCTTAGTCATGCATTACAGCCGAAAGAACTACGCAGGCACTGATTTTACTCTCCAAGTTTCGGTCATGGCGACAGTAAGTGGTGGTCTTTATACCTTGAGTGGTGTTATTGGAGATGCGCTTGGTTATTACCATTATTTGATATGTATTGTCAGTGTTGGAGTACTCTTTTTAATTCCTATGTACATATGGAAAGGTACAAAGACTGTATAAAAAATGGCATTAAGTTGATGAAATAAAGAGACTTAAATCAGGTTAAGTCATGCTGAAAAATTGTACTTGTACCTTTAGTCATTCTTTTGAAAATGTATATTTTTAGCTATTCAAATGGCTTATTAATTGTGCCATCTTGTTTGGGTAGCGAATGGAAGCTAGAAGGAGAAAAAGGGATGCGAATAACAAGAAAAATCATGTGAAACCATCAGGACAGCAAAAGAATCTTTAATTAGATTGTATATTAGCCTAAAGTCTAAAAAAGAATAATGAAATAATGATTTAATCATTCTATAAGATAAGAGAGTTGTGTAGGATTCGTTACAACATGAAGTCAAGGTAAAAGTTCTGTAAACAAAAGTCTGTTTTAATTCTTTTGATTTGGGAATTTTAATCTTACCCAGCGTTAAAATTGGTTTTGATTGCGGTAATAAAATTAATGCAATCAAATTTGGAGGATAGTTGGTTTTTTTGTGCTCAATGGTCACACGAATCAACTTGGCATGGACAAGCAACATAAAATATATTTTTAGGAGTTTTTGATGGATCTATTCCTTAATCGTAAATCGTTTGTTGTTAAAAGTTTAGCTATTACAGTAACAGCTTTAATGATGAGTGGGGCAAATGCGGCAACCTCTGAAAAAGAGGAAATTCAAAAACTTCGTCAAGAAGTTGAAGCTTTAAAAGCATTAGTTAAAGAACAGCGCCAAGTTCAACAGCAACAGCAACAAGTACAGCAACAACAGCAAGTACAGTTAGCTGAAGTTAAAGCACAGCCTCAGCCTGTTGCTGCGCCAGCTTCTCCATTAGCAGGTTTTAAATCTAAAGCTGGTGCTGATGTGAACCTTTATGGTTTTGTTCGTGGTGATGCTAACTACATTATCGAAGGTGCGGATAACGACTTTGCTGACGTTAGTAAGACTGATGGTAAAACAAAAGATAAATTACGTTCGACTGCTAAAACTACACGTCTTGGTTTAGACTTTAATACACCTGTTGGCGATGCTAAAGTAGGCGGTAAGCTCGAAGTTGATTTTGCTGGTTCAACAACAGATTCAAATGGCTCATTGCGTATTCGACATGCTTACTTAACGTATAACGACTGGTTATTTGGTCAAACGACATCTAACTTCTTGTCAACTCATGCACCAGAAATGATCGATTTCTCGACAAACGTTGGTGGTGGTACGAAACGTGTGCCTCAAGTGCGTTATGGCTACAAGTTAGGTCCAACTACACAATTGTTTGTTTCTGCTGAAAAAGGTGATAGTACCTCTGCGGCAACAGGCGACAGTATTAAATATAGCTTACCTGCATTAACTGCTAAAATCACTCAAGGTTATGCAGGGGGTAAAGGTTCTGCATCAGCTCGTGCTTTAGTTGAAAATTATAAATCATCACTTGGTGATGATAATAAAACTGGCTGGGGTATTGCTGCAGGTACAGACTTCAAAGTTTCAGATCCTTTGAAGCTTTTTGCTGATGTTTCTTATGTAGTTGGTGATAGCAGCTATTTATATGGTAGTAACGCTGCCTATACTTTGGTAAATAACAATATCGAGCAAAATAAGTTTGTTGCTGTACAAGTAGGCGGTACTTATAAAATCTTACCTAACTTACGTTCAACTTTAGCGTACGGTGCAGAATTTGCTGATGATGGCACTGATTATGCAAAAGCATATACAGCTGGTAATGAAAAAGTTCAACAAGCATGGATTAACTTTATCTATACGCCTGTTAAACCAATTGATTTAGGTCTTGAGTATGTAAACGGTAAACGTGATACTTTTGCTGGCAAATCTTACAAAGATAACCGTATTGGTTTAATGGCTAAGTATAGCTTCTAATCTCTCATAGTTTTTCATCTGAAAAAGTCGAGGTTCAAGTTAACCTCGACTTTTTATTTGTAGTTAAGTTAAATAACACTAAGCCCATTAAAAATGGTTTATACCGATCATTCTATTATTTAAGTCATTTTTAAGTTTCAATTTTTACATTAGAAGATCATAAAAAAAGGTCGTAGTAACCAGAGATGCTGAGTTTTTTTTCTAAATTAAGAAATAAGCAGATTTCCCTGTTTATGTTCAACGTCATTATAGCCATTTGGTTAGGAGCAATTCTAAATATTGGTTTTTATAAGAAAGTTCACCTGTTGACGCCATATTTAGGTATAAAAGCAACCTTATTCTTAGCCGCTACTGTAGTGATTGTTGTTGCTACCTATTATGCAGCTTTACAAATTTTAAACTGGAAATGGACAGCCAAAATTTTTGCCATTTTGTTGGTATTCATTGGTGGATTTAGCTCGTATTTTGTAAATACTTTAGGTGTCATTATTTCACCTGACCAGATTCAAAATATTGCTCAAACAGATGTCGCAGAAGCCACAGATTTACTCTCTTTACGTTTTGGACTTTGGACGATTTTCTTTGTTGTTTTGCCTATATTTTTGATTACTCAGGTAAAACTTAAATCAGAAAAAATACTTCCGCTTTTGCTTAAAAAAGTCCTTTCAATCGCCCTTGCATTTGCCGTTGTGGGCGGATTGTTGTTTGCTTACTATGTTGATTTTGCAGCAATATTTAGGGAGCATCGTGACTTGAAAGGGATGATTTCTCCTCAGAACACCATTTCTTCGGTCATGTCTTATTATCGTAAAAAAGCACCTAAGAAAAATCTTCCTCTTGTGAAGTATGGTGAAGATGCTCATCAAGTCCAGCAAACTCAAAAAGATTTACCTAAACTTATGGTACTTGTGGTGGGTGAAACTGCACGTGCAGAAAGTTTCTCACTGAATGGTTATGCGAAAAATACAAACCCAGAGCTTTCTAAACAAGATATTTTAAACTTTTCACAAGTGAGTTCATGTGGTACTGCAACAGCGGTTTCTGTGCCATGTATGTTCTCTGGTATGCCACGTGCTGATTATGATGAGCAATTAGCGAGTCATCGTGAAGGATTACTTGATATTGCAAAACGTGCAGGCTATCAAGTCACTTGGATTGATAATAACTCGGGGTGTAAAGGCGCATGTGATCGCGTTGAACAATATCAAATTCCAGAAGATTTAAAGCAAAAATGGTGTAAAGATGATGAATGTCTTGATGACATTCTGATTGATAGCTTAAAGCAATATTTGGCTTCTATTCCGAAAGATGATAAGCGTCCACGTTTAGTTGTATTACATCAGATGGGTAGTCATGGGCCAGCATATTACAAGCGTGCACCTGAGAAATATCAACCATTTAAACCAACTTGTGATACTAATGCGATACAGGGTTGTTCACCAGCCGAGCTGATAAATAGTTATGATAATACAATCGTCTATACTGACCATGTATTAAGCCAAATGATTAATATTTTAAAAGAAGTATCAAATTATCAAACTGGTTTCTGGTATTTATCTGACCATGGTGAGTCAACAGGCGAACATGGTATGTATTTGCATGGTTCACCTTACTCAATTGCACCAAGCCAACAAACACATATCCCAATGATTATGTGGTTCTCAGATGGCTGGAAACAACATAATCTTGCTCAAGTAAATTGTTTAAATCAACAAATTAAACAAAAGTTAAGTCAGGATAATTTATTCCCAAGCTTGTTAAGTATGTTGGATGTAAAAACCCAAGTCATCAACCCTCAACTGGACATGTTGCACTCTTGTGCCAATGTAAACTAAAGCGAGCCTAGAACATGACAAAAATCTTGATGATTGAAGATGATTTTATGATTGCAGAATCAACGACTACGTTGCTGCAATATCATCAATTTGAGGTGGAATGGGTCAATAATGGTTTAGATGGTTTGGCCCAACTGGCAAAGAATAAGTTTGATCTCATTCTTTTAGATTTGGGATTGCCCATGATGGATGGTATGCAGGTTTTAAAGCAAATCCGTCAAAGAGCAGCAACGCCTGTCTTAATTATCTCTGCGCGTGACCAGTTGCAAAACCGTGTTGACGGTTTGAATCTGGGTGCAGATGATTACTTAATTAAGCCATATGAGTTTGATGAGTTACTTGCTCGCATTCACGCATTATTGCGCCGTAGTGGAGTAGAGGCTCAACTTGCGAGCCAAGATCAACTACTACAAAGTGGTGATCTGGTTTTAAATGTTGAACAGCATATTGCGACGTTTAAAGGGCAGCGTATTGATTTATCGAATCGTGAGTGGGCAATTTTGATTCCGCTTATGAGTCATCCGAATAAAATTTTCTCGAAGGCTAACTTGGAAGATAAGTTATATGACTTTGATAGTGATGTGACCAGCAACACGATTGAAGTATATGTTCATCATTTGAGAGCCAAACTAGGTAAAGACTTTATTCGAACTATTCGAGGGTTAGGTTACCGTCTAGGGCAATCATAATTTAAGAATTCGGGACTTTATGAACGTGCATTATTCATTAAAAAAGCGATTACTCTGGGGCACCTCAATTTTTAGTGTCGTCTTAGGTTGTATCTTAATTTTTAGTGCTTATAAAGTTGCACTTCAGGAAGTCGATGAAATTTTAGATACTCAAATGCAGTATTTAGCAGAAAGAACAGCAGAGTATCCTTTAAAAACAGTAAGTAGTAAGTTTGATTTACATCGAACTTACCACGAAGAAGATTTATTTTTAGATATCTGGGCTTACAAAGACCAAGCGAATTTATCTCATCATCTTCACTTACTGGTTCCTCCTGTTCAACAAGCTGGTTTTTATTCACATAAAACCGCTGAAGGTGTAGTCCGAACATATGTTTTACCGTTAAAAGACTATCAAATTCAGGTCAGTCAACAAGAGCGGGTTCGTGAAGCTTTCGCGTGGGAGCTTGCGGGCAGTATGTTCATTCCTTATCTAATCATTTTACCTTTTGCGATATTTGCCTTGGCCGCTATTATTAGTCGTGGTTTAAAACCAATAGATGATTTTAAAAATGAGTTAATGGAACGAGATTCTGAAGAGTTAACACCGATTGAGGTGCATGATTATCCTCAGGAGCTTTTACCTACCATTGATGAAATGAACCGCCTATTTGAACGTATTTCTAAAGCACAAAATGAACAGAAGCAATTTATTGCAGATGCTGCTCATGAACTACGAACACCTGTTACTGCATTGAACTTACAAACCAAGATTTTGCTAAGTCAGTTCCCTGAACATGAGTCGTTGCACAACTTAAGCAAGGGATTGGCACGTATTCAGCATCTAGTTACACAGCTTTTGGCATTAGCAAAGCAAGACGTAACGCTAAGTATGGTTGAACCTACTGGCTATTTTCAGCTTAACGATGTGGCTTTAAATTGCGTTGAGCAGTTGGTTAATTTAGCCATGCAAAAAGAAATTGATTTAGGCTTTGTTAAAAACGACCCTGTCGAGATGCATAGTATTGAGCCTACCGTACATTCGATCATTTTTAACTTAATTGATAATGCAATTAAATACACACCGCATCAGGGCGTTATTAATATTTCAGTTTATACCGACCCAGATAACTATGCGTGTATTCAAATCGAAGATAGTGGTGCAGGTATAGACCCTGAAAATTACGATAAAGTACTTAAACGTTTTTATCGAGTGCACCATCATTTAGAAGTAGGAAGTGGTTTAGGTTTATCAATTGTAGACCGTGCCACTCAAAGACTTGGTGGAACTTTAACTCTCGACAAGAGTTTAGAACTTGGTGGTCTTTCAGTTTTAGTGAAGTTACCTAAAGTTTTACATTTACATGAAACAAGAGCTTAAAGCTCTTGTTTTAATTCTTTCTCAAATTCAAAGCGATGAATACAAATCGCGTAAAATAAAATATTGACTGCCCAAACAACCCAACCTGTCCATAAATTATGACTTAGGAAATGTGCTCCTCGCATCATTTGTGCCCAACCCATCATAAATCCTAATAAAATGCCTGAGAATAAATAAAAGTAAGCACGTTTAGGTTGTTCAAGACGATAAACAAAATAACCGGTCATGATGATAAAACCAGCGCTAGCATGACCACCTGGAAAACAATGACCATGTTTCGCAGTAAAGTCCCAAATATAGCCACCTAAGCTGTTAGGATGAACCATATTCCAAGGGCAGGCATGAGCAGATTGTGATTTTAATAAACCCACAATACCGCTACCAATCATACTGACAAAAAACATATAGCCGTATTGCCAGCGATATATTTTTAGCTTTTCTACTTTAAATGAAGCAAGCCAGAGACCAAAAAACATAACATAAACCGCTGTAATAATATCTTTTACGATTTGATGATTAAGCTTTTCGAGATACCAATTTTCTCGATTAAAAAATTGACCTGTTGAATCAATCCAAGGTTGGATGAGGTACATATCAATTTTTCCACCCACTGGAAATACAAATAAAAGTATAAAAAAACTGACAGCAAGAAAAATGAGTTGAAGCTGAAAGAAATGTTTTTGTTGATTCATTGTGTTGTAACATCAATTTAAGCGTGAATTGAGGGCATTACATAAAATAAAACTTAAATTGTTCTTAAACTAAACAGGATTTCATTTATAAATCTTAAAATAATATTAAAATTAATATATTTTTCAATATTATAAGCTGGTTGTATAGAGACTTAAAAGCACACTTTTTAATCAATAGTAACTATTTTTATTTAAAAAGTTTTATTTATATTAGGCAATCAGAAGCAGGATATTTAAACCCTGCTTCATAATCGCTGAATTAAAACATACCTTCTTCAGAGTTCGCAGAGATTTTATGAATAGATAAATCTGCACCTCTAAACTCATCTTCTTGAGATAAACGAATACCAATAGTTGCTTTAAGTATGCCATAAACAATAAATCCACCAGCAAGTGCAATTGCAATCGCTAGAACTGTCCCGATGAGCTGAGAGGCAAAAGATACACCACCTAAACCACCCAGCCATTTTTGACCAAACAGACCTACTGCAATACCACCAAATGCACCGCATACACCATGTAAAGGCCAAACACCTAATACATCATCAACTTTGAGTTTATTTTGAGTGTAGGTAAATAAGTACACAAACATGGCACCGGCTGCACCACCAATCACAAGTGCACTAATAGGGTGAACAATGTCAGACCCTGCACAGATTGCAACTAAGCCAGCAAGTGGACCGTTATGTAAGAAACCCGGGTCATTTCTCCCAATTGCATTTGCTGTAATGGTTCCGCCCACCATTGCCATAAGTGAATTAATAGCAACTAGGCCAGAAATTGCATCAAGACGTTGAGCACTCATTACATTAAAGCCAAACCAACCTACAATCAAAATCCATGAGCCAAGTGCCAAAAATGGAATAGAAGAGGGTGGGTGAGCACTTACGCGACCATCTTTCTTATAACGACCAGAACGTGCACCTAATAAAATAACTGCAGCAAGTGCAATCCAACCACCCATGGCGTGTACCACAACTGAACCTGCAAAGTCGTGAAAAGCTGCGCCAAAAGTTGTTTCTAACCACTTTTGTAGACCGTAGTTACCATTCCAGACCATACCTTCAAAAAAGGGATAAACCAGACCAACTAAAGCGAGCGTTGCAATTGCTTGCGAACGCATTTTGGCGCGTTCAGCAATACCGCCGGAAATAATGGCAGGAATTGCCGCAGCAAACGTCAGTAAAAAGAAGCAACGCATTAAGTTGTAGCCATGATCACTTGCTAGAGCTGTACCATCATGGAAGAAGTGCTGACCATACGAAATGTAGTAGCCAACAAAGAAATAGGCGATGGCTGAAAGGGCAAAGTCAGTCAGAATTTTACTAAGCGCGTTCACCTGATTTTTATGGCGAACGGTACCAAGTTCCAAGAATGCAAAACCTGCGTGCATGGCAAGAACCAAAACTGCACCAAGTAATAAGAAAAATAGATCTACATTTTGCATAGCATGCTCGAAAAAAGTGCTAAATTCCATTTTGGAACAAATCTGGGTCTGTAAATTGCACCAAAATAGATTTAAGGAATCTAAAAACCTAAGTTTGTCGAAACAAACTCAATTGCATAAAAATGAATATGCAATAAGCGCACCAATTTGGATTAAATAAGTAGTTTTTGGCGATAAATGGTGCGTTGATTTGGTTAAAGAGGGGCAATTTGGGCGCTTTTTACGTTACAAGTCATCTAATGCGCTTATAAATTGACCTAAAAAAGTTCGTTATTAAAATATAAAATGAATTAAATTTTGACTAAATTATTTATTAGACCAAACCTCTTGAGCAACTTCTATAAATGCTTTTACGGCTGGACTCATGTGCTTTTTATTTTTTACGGCAAGGCCAATAGAGCGTTTAAGGTTCGGTTTAAAAGGGCGCTTAACTACATTGGGATAGAGTGAGAGTAACTCTTTGGTGATGACCATATCAGACACAATGGACACCCCTAATTGATTGTGAACCATGCTGACGATACTCAAAATTTGTGAAACATAAAATTTAATGTCTGGTTTCACATTAAAGTTTTTTAAAATTAATTCGACCTGATGACGACTACCTGCCATTGTCATAATGAAAGGGCAGTTTTCTAGCTGTGCTGGATCAATATAGAGTTGTTGAGCGAGCGGGTAACCACTCGGAATTAAGGCAACAAAACGGTCTTCAATTAAAGGGAAAGTATCGAATCGCTCATCTGGCATAATCAAAAAACCGACTTCTATGCGCCGTTCCAATAACCACTGAGTAACTTCTTTATCTTCACCTTCATCAATATAAATTTCGATTTTTGGGTAACGCTGTCGAAAGGTTTCTAAAATTTCAGGCAGTAAATAAATAGAGGAGGACGCCCCAAAAGAGCCAATACGTAATGTGCCTTCGTTTAAACCATGGATCGCTGCCACTTCTTTTTCTAAGGTATCGGAAATACTCAATAGCTCTTTTACATGAGTCAATAACTGTTGACCTGTCGTGGTCAGTTCAATATCGCTTTGAGTTCTTGAAATCAGGTTAATGCCCCATTGTTGTTCTAGTGATTTAAGCGCATGGGAAACTGCCGACTGTGAAATTCCCAGCTTTTCTGCTGTAGCAGTAAAGCTTTTCAGTTCGGCAACGAGTGCGAAAATTTCAAGCTGGGTAAATGTCATGTTGTATTTGTTATGAGTAAAAACTCATTTTATCATGAGTTTTCATTATCTTTAATATATGAGTAAGCCAAGGTAGTTGCCAAACAGCAAACCTCCACAAAACTCGAGTAAAGAAATGAATAGCATTGTTTTATCTCTTTTTCCTTTAGTTGCATTAATTGCATCGGGATACTTATTTAAAAAATATCGTTTTTTTAGCGATGAGTTTTGGGCTGGGGCAGAGAAGCTTAATTACTATATTTTATTTCCCGCTTTGCTTTTTAGTACGCTATCGACTGCAAAAATTGACTTACAAAGCTTGAGTACAGCTATCATTGCGATGTTGATTGTGGTCTTAGCTGTGACCGCCTTTTTATACATACTTCGAATGTTTTGGCACATACCGCCTGCACGTTTTGGTGTGCATGTACAAAGTATGGTTCGCTTTAATACCTATATTGGTTTGGCTTTAGTGACTTCACTTTTTAAAAGTGAAGGAATGGCAATACTGGCAATTTTATTGGCGCTTTGCATTCCACTTGTGAACGTTATTTCGGTGCTTGCTTTAACCTCTAAAGAACACATGGCAATTAAACCTGTTTTGATTGCACTCCTTAAAAATCCTTTAATTGCATCGTGTGTGGTTGGGGCTGCAGTCAATGCACTTCAAATCCCGATTTGGGAAGGTTTTACTCAGTTTATTAAGCTTTTTTCAGTGTCGAGTTTGCCACTAGGTTTGTTATGTGTTGGCGCAGCTTTACAGTTTATGCAAATTAAAAAAGATATTGTGGTATTGGCAGCAGACACGTTTGCACGACTTTTAGCAGTACCTGCCTTGGCTTACGCTGTCTGCATGTGGTTTGGTTTACCAAGCTTACAAACGCAAATTTTAGTCATTTTCTTTGCACTACCGACTGCTTCTGCTTCATACATTTTAACCAAAGTTTTGGGTGGCGATAGTCAGCTTATGGCAGCTGTGATTAGCTTTCAAACTTTATGTGCTGCCGTGACTTTGCCACTGGTGATTTGGTGGATTTCTTAAGATATAAATTTTAGGCCTCTTAACACTTAAAGAATGCTTGGCTACCTTCCTCATCTGATTATTGATACACTTTTTTCTTTTTCAGGTGGATGAGTATGTCCTTTGATCTCAAAGTGAGCTTGCAGCAAATGTCTGAACCGTCTGCACAGCAAAAAAAACTGAATCGCCTGATTGATAAAATAGAACAGCAAAAAGTTAGCCTGAGTACATGGCAAAATGCACAAGCCGAGATTCAACAGCACATACGGCAAAAACTGATGCCTGTGTACAGCGATTTGCATAAGGTCTTATTTCAGCAGTTAGATCAACTCTGGAATATGTTGCATAGCCATGATTTTTCTAAAGCAGACATGCAACAGCTGGATGAAAAAATTGCCCAGCTTGCACAAATGTTGAAGCGCTCCCAAATACTGTCTGCTGAACAATTGGATTTAGTGAAACAGATTGATACCTTTTATGAGCAACATGCAGGGGAATCGGTAAAAAAGAATAAAAAAGTTCAGTCAATAAAATTTGGGTATGAAGAAAGTGCTGATCAAGGTTTAGAGTTTGAAGAAGACTTTGAAAAGTACGCTGCCGAGCAACAACAAGCGCGAGAACAAGCCAAACAGCGAAGACAGCAACAGAAACGTGAACAAGCTGAGCAAATGGCAGCGCAGTCACTCAAAACAGTCTATTTAAAAATTGCCGCGATGATTCACCCAGACCGCGAGCAAGATGAAACCAAAAAAGAAGAAAAAACTGAGTTGTTTCAACAAGCAAGTCAGGCCTATGAAAAGCAGGATTTGTTTTATTTACTCAAACTCCAGTTACAGCTTGAACAGAATAAAGGGCTAGGGGCTAAAGAATTATCTGCTGAGCAGTTGCGATTTTATAAACTTGCTTTGGATGCACAAAGTCAGCAGCTTGAAAGTCAAATTGCTGAGATTTTAGATTCTTTTAAGTTAGCAAAGAGTGTAAAAGTAGAACATATACATATCAGTGATGTTTATAAAGCTGTAGATGCTGATTGTGCTGAGTTAAAGCAGCAGGTGAAGTGGGAAAAGGAGCGTTTAAAGCATATGAAAAAGGTGAGTGGGGTGGAGATGTTGTTGGGGCATGGGGTGCTTTAAAGCTTTTTTGCCTATTCCTTTGGAAGAGGGAATATATCGAATAGGAAATGAAGTTCGAAATACTCTCTTCCAATAGGTTAGATAAACATATTTATTCTATAAAAAAGACTAAAATATTTATTCATATAAATCATGAGTTTTTATAAAGAGGGCAATATCAGGTGATTGTATTAAGTTAATACATTTTCTTAATATAAAACCAAATAAAATAACTATAATGCAGAATATAACAATAGCTAAAAACTCTGAAATAAAAAAGAATATAAGACTACACCCAAGTAAACTAATCAAAATATAAAGAAATAAAGTAAAATATTTTTTCTCTATTTGTTTAATTTTAGATTTACGCTGTGCTTGGTTTAAAATAGGTCTAGGAGATTGCCAAATTGTATGTGAATGAGCCAAAGCTTTATTTTTAAGTTCCTGATAATAGTTTTGGTCAATAGCGAAGAAATCTAAAAATGTCTGTTCTGCAACATAAAAATTTTGCATGGATTCAGATAAAATAAAATTATTAAATTCAACTTGTTGAAAATGAATTTCGAGAAATTGATTATCAGAATTACGTAAAATTTTTATTTTTTCAACTGCATTGAAATAAAGAAAATTTGAGTTTGTTAAACCATAAATATTACATAAACCAACAGGGATTTTTGGATTAGTTCTTGCTTGTTTGAATTCAATTAGTACATTATGTGGTTGGAAGTTGATTACTTCAATTAGCAGTAAAGTATAAGAATGTGGTAATAAATAAAGTTTAACTTGTTGTCCGATTAATTGGTGAGGTACGAGGTTGTTTTTACTGAGATTGATTTGAGGATAATCAATTTTAAAATCTTTCTCTAACGTTCTATTATTTATATCCTGATATTTTATTGTAATAATGAGGGAAAGTTTTTTCTTATTCCAATGTTGGATTTTTTTGATAACACCATATGTTAAAAGATATTTTTTAATTTGAGCTTCTTGGCGTAACTTTTTTTGTTTTTGATAATCAAAATAAAGAAATAGAGTAGAAGATAATAGCCCAATAGCACACAAAGTATAAAGAATAATAATAAATATTTGATTATCTATTTTTTTCCAGACTGCTAAAACTAAAAAAAGAATAAGAATAGCTTTAAGCAAGTTTTGTAGCCATTGTGGTGACAGGCTTAGAGGGAAATATTTCGTCAATTGTTTTTCAGAATTGACTATTTTGAGCTGGGGGGGATGATTGGTTGGATTCATTATTTTTTATCTATGAGTATAAAGGCCTGATAAATCATCCATTTATACTACAGATTAAATTGGAGGCTATAAAGATTAAAGTGCAACAATCTGCTCCGTATTCGCTTTAATTTTCTTAACTGAGCAACAAATTAAGCAAGCTTTGCTTTTTCATCCTCAACCACCGCTGCTGGTGCTTTAGACATAAAGCCTTCATTCATTTGCAAGTTGGCCCGCGATTTGGTCGGTAGCTTCTAAAATAAGAAATCGTTGAGGTTATATTCTTTATAAAATATAGTGTGAAAATTATAAAAATTAAAAGATCGGATTTATGAATGAAAAATTTATTCAATTATCAAGAGAACTTAAACATAGACCTATTTTAGAAAAGGCTTTAGGTTATTTTTCTAACTTACCTTTAGTTGCTATCGATTGTGGTTGTGGCGCTGGCAATGAATCTGCTTATCTACTCTCAAAGGGATTTAAAGTCCATGCTTTTGATATTTCAATTGATGCACAAAAAGCCTGTACTGAGCGATTCAAAGATGAGTCTAGATTTAGTTTCTATCATGAATCTTTTGAAGACTTTAATTTTCCACCCGTAAGTTTAATTATTGCTTCATCAAGTCTATTCTTTTGTGAGCCAAGCTATTTTTATAGTGTAATTAAACGAATGATAAATGCACTTCCTGAAGGCGGAATCTTGGTAGTTGATTTATTGGGGACTCAAGATGAATGGGTTGCTAGAGAACCCGCAAAATTTATAGGTTTTACTTATCAAGGTATAGCCGACTTATTTTTATATGAGTTTAATTTATTGTTTCATAAAGAAATGAATGAAAATTTACCTTTATTGAATGGTTGCATAAAATTATGGCATCTCCATATGCTGATTCTACAAAAAAAGTAATTTTTAAAATATAGAAAAAACCAGAACCTGTTTGCACAGATTCTGGGTTCGTTTACTTAAAAAAGATTAAAGCGCAGCAATTTGCTCCATATTCGCTTTAACTTTCTCTAACTGAGCAGCAAACTCAGCAAGCTTCGCTTTTTCACCTTCAACAACTGCTGCTGGTGCTTTAGATACAAAGCCTTCATTTGCAAGTTTGCCCGCGATTTGGTCGTGTTGCTTTTGGATTTTATCTAAATCTTTTTGCAAACGAGCAAGCTCAGCTTTAGGGTCAATTAAGCCTTTCATTGGTACAAATACCGATGCATGACTAACAACGCTAGAGCAAGACAAAGGTGGCTCTTGGTCTTTATTCAAGAATTCAATGCTTTCAACTTTAGCCAATGCTTTGAACAATGCTTCAATACGAATGATTTGTTCACGCTCAGCGTCAGATGTGTTTTGAAGTAATACTGGCAACAAGCGCGCATTACCTAAGCCTAACTCACCACGAATGTTACGTACTGCACCAATCAAGCCTTGAAGCCATTGCATATCCGCTTCAGCTTGTTCATTGATTTTTACTTGCTCAGGAATAGGGTATTGAGCAGTCATAATCGTTGGACCACCTTGACCAAGCATTGGTGCAAGCGTTTGCCAGATTTCTTCTGTCAAATACGGCATTAACGGATGAGCCAAACGTAATGATGCTTCCATGACTGCAAGCAATACACGGCGGACTTCAGCTTTACGCTCTTCAGAAACTTCTGCATCGTTTAGAACTGGTTTAGTTAACTCAACATACCAGTCGCAGTATTCATTCCAGATAAAGTCATAAATCGCTTGAGCAGCAAGGTCTAAACGATACGTTGCAAACGCTTGGTGTACAGCAGCTTCTGCTTTCTGCAGACGGCTCATAATCCATTGTTCTGGAAGTTCCCAAAGATCAGGACGAGCGTCTGTACCAACAGTTTGACCTTCAACATTCATGAGAACGAAACGAGTTGCGTTCCAGATCTTGTTACAGAAGTTACGGTAGCCTTCAACACGCTTTAAGTCGAACTTGATGTCACGACCAGTGTTTGCAAGCGCACAGAACGTGAAACGAACTGCGTCAGTACCATAAGCATTAATGCCTTCTGGGAACTCTTTGCGCGTTGATTTTTCAATCTTCGCTGCATCTTTCGGGTTCATTAGGCCAGTTGTACGTTTTGCAACTAAGCTTTCTAAATCAATACCGTCAATCAAGTCTAATGGGTCAAGTACGTTACCTTTAGACTTCGACATTTTTTGACCTTCACCATCACGTACCAAGCCGTGAACGTAAACAGTCTTAAATGGGACTTGCGATGAACCATCTTCATTTTTCATGAAGTGTAGGGTCATCATGATCATGCGGGCAACCCAGAAGAAAATGATGTCAAAACCTGTCACCAATACATCTGTTGGATGGAAAGTTTTTAAGAAATCATTTGCTGCGTCTTTTTGTGCGTCGCCAGTCCAACCTAAAGTTGAGAATGTCCAAAGTGCAGATGAGAACCATGTATCAAGAACATCTTCATCTTGTTTAAGTTCAACGTGAGCAGCGATGTTATTTTTCGCACGTACTTCTTCTTCGTTACGGCCAACATAGATGTTGCCATTTGCATCGTACCAAGCTGGAATACGGTGACCCCACCAAAGCTGACGTGAAATACACCAGTCTTGAATGTCACGCATCCACGCCATGTACATGTTGCTGTACTGCTCTGGCACAAATTTAATACGGCCATCTTGAACTGCTTCAATTGCAGGCTCAGCAAGAGGCGCAATTTTTACGTACCATTGGTCAGTCAGTAACGGCTCAATGATCACACCTGAACGGTCGCCACGTGGAGCTTTTAAGTCATACGGTTGGATTTGATCTAACCAGCCTTCAGCTTCAGCTTGAGCAACTAATTTTTTACGTGCTTCAAAACGCTCTAAACCAGCATAGTCTGCAGGTGCAGTAATGGTTTTAGAAATCTGTTCGCCAGCTTTTGCAATATATTCAAACTCACCTAAAACTTCGGCGTTTTTGTTGAAGATATTAATGATTGGCAAGCTATTGCGTTTACCTAAGTCATAATCATTGAAGTCGTGAGCAGGGGTGATTTTTACACAGCCAGTACCAAAGTCTTTTTCAACGTAGTCGTCAGCAACGATCGGAATTAAACGACCAGTAATTGGCAATACAATGTTTTTACCAACAAGGTGTGCATAACGCTCATCTTCAGGATGAACAGCAACCGCAGTATCGCCGAGTAAAGTTTCAGGACGAGTTGTTGCAACCACTAAATAGTCTTTGCCGTCTTGAGTTTTAACTGATTTGTCTTCAAAGAAATATTTAAAGTGCCAAAGCGAACCTTTTTCTTCTTTGCTTTCTACCTCAAGGTCAGAAAGTGCTGTTTGAAGTTTAGGGTCCCAGTTTACAAGACGTTTACCACGGTAAATTAAACCGTCTTCGTGCAAACGAACGAATACTTCTTTAACTGCGTTTGATAAACCTTCATCCATCGTGAAGCGTTCACGTGACCAGTCTACCGAAGAACCTAAGCGACGAATTTGTTTCGTAATTGTGCCGCCAGATTGTTCTTTCCATTCCCAAACTTTTTCGATGAACTTTTCACGGCCTAAGTCGTGACGAGTCACCCCTTGTAAGCCAAGTTGACGCTCAACAACCATTTGAGTTGCAATACCAGCATGGTCTGTACCTGGTTGCCACAAAGTGTTTTTACCCATCATACGGTTATAACGAGTAAGGGCATCCATAATGGCGTTGTTAAAGCCATGGCCCATGTGCAAACTACCAGTGACGTTTGGTGGTGGAATCATGATACAGAATGATTCACCGTGACCAGAAGGTTTAAAGTAACCTTGTTCTTCCCACGTTTTGTACCACTTCTTTTCGATCTCGGTTGGATCGTATGTGGTTGCAATATTTTGAGCGGTTTGAGCGTCAGTCATAGTAGCTTAGATCGAATATGCATAAAAAATTGCATCTATTGTAGCAAAAAAATGCCTCGAAATTAATGTGCTGAAAACAGATAAACGGTTTTGTATTTTTTTCAAAAAACGGTAGATTTATGAAGCATGGATCACAATTTAATCGTGTAGCGGCACGGCACAAAAATTACAAAAGAATTGATAAGGAATGCGACTCATGAGCTACAAAGTTTTTTTAAAGATTTCCGACTCGACCTATACGCAATTTGCTGCGATTCGAGAGAAATTGCACGCTGGGGTAAAAGAAAGCCAGTCCAAAGTATTAGGTAGTGTTCTTTCTGATTTATCTTGTGAAATTATTGAGCAAGTGTTCTCCGTATTGTTACAAGGAGAGCAAGGCAACTCGACCATGACCGAAAAGCAGCGCCAAGAATCTGAGAAAGTTCTTCAAC
The DNA here is from genome assembly GCF_044684115.1 of Acinetobacter sp. ABJ_C1_1. NCBI lineage: Bacteria > Pseudomonadati > Pseudomonadota > Gammaproteobacteria > Moraxellales > Moraxellaceae > Acinetobacter > Acinetobacter sp. ABJ_C1_1. Next base: position 77,136 of record NZ_JBITPU010000012.1, read on the forward strand.
AAATTTTAGATACTTTCCGAAAGTATATGCCTTGGTCAGTTTCTTTTTTTGGTAATGAACGACTTTTACCTTTAGTTGATTATATGACCTCACTCATGAAAGAACGTGAGCAAGATGTTTATATTACCTACCCGATCACACCTCAACTTGTGCAACAAGCCCAAACACTGACCGAGCAAATACGCGCGGGCAATATGCAAAGCGTAGAAGAAGCTTTTCAAACCTTGATTCAAATTGTGGATTTAGGCGTAACAAGCCTAGTACGTGAACCTAAAAAACGTTTAAAATTTAATTTAGTTGTCGATAAAACCCTAAATGGGGTCATTAATATGACAACGCATTTGGGCTATAAACGTTTGGAAAAATTGGGGACGCAGGTTGATCAGACCACAGCAACTCACTATATCAACCACTTTTTGGCCTTCATGCATCAAGCAGCATAATTTAAAAAGATAATAGGAATTTAAAGCATGGCCAAACTTGATACTTTGCAAAATAAAGTGGTGTGGATTACTGGAGCATCTTCTGGATTAGGGAAAGCTTTAGCTGGTGAGTTTGCTCTGCAAGGTGCTCAAGTAATTTTAACTTCACGCCGCTTTGAAGAATTAGAAGAAGTTCGCGTTGGTTTACTCCATCCAGACCAGCATTTGTCGGTAGTTGCGGACATTACCAACCAACAGCAAGTTCAAGAAGCGTATGAGCAGATTTTAAAAGCCAAAGGCCGAATCGACTGGCTCATTAATAATGCAGGTTTAAGTCAGCGTGCTTTGATTCAGGACACCACAATGGAAACTGAACGGGCCATTATGGAAGTCGATTATTTCTCGCAAGTGGCATTAACCAAAACTGTGCTGCCGACGATGCTCAAACAAAAGTCTGGCCGAGTTGTATTTGTCTCTAGTGTAGCAGGGCTATTAGGTACGCAGTATCGTGCAAGTTATTCGGCTGCTAAAGCTGCAATTCATATGTGGGCCAACAGTTTGCGTGCTGAAGTTTCAGATCAAGGCGTTGAAGTTTCTGTGATTTTCCCAGGCTTTGTAAAAACCAATGTTTCATTTAATGCGTTAAATGGTGCAGGGCAGCCTCAAGGCCATCAAGACGAAGCAATTGAAAATGGATTGGAAGCAGATGTTTTTGCAGAACAGTCAGTTAAGGCGTTAATGCAAGGGCAAGAGTATATAGTAGTGGGTGGAACGAAAGAAAAATTAGGTGTAATGGTTTCCCGTATGTCCCCGAAATTACTCTATAAAATGATTCGAAAAACAAAAGTGAAATAAAAAAGAGATTTCGCCGTGCTAAATTGATGGAAAAACCCACATAGAAGGTTCACCATGGATCAAGACTACCATCGTATCTTAGACGTTGTAACGCGTTTTCAATTGGTCTTTGACCAGAAAAATTGGGATGCGTTTGATGAGTTATTGGCCGATCAACTTGAGGTGGACTATTTCCAGTTTAGAGGAGAACCTCTATGTGTGGTGTCTTGTCATGAATATAAAGGTTCACGGCAACAAGCTTTGTCGCATTTGCGACTACAGCACAATTTGAGTAATCCTCTTATTCGGATTGAACAAGACCAAGCTTGGCTAGAGTGTAATTATCAAATTTACCGTTTTTCGGAAAATGATTATTTTCATTCTTTTGGTCGCTATTATTTTACTTTGGCAAAACAACAGGACAAATGGAAAATTACCGGAATTTGCCAACACTTAACTAAAAATATTGGCAATCCGCGTATACATTTTTCTGCTATGGGGCAGTGCTAGTCTTTGACTGCTGTACCATAAGCAAAAACTTCAACCATTCCACCTTGCATACCGAGTTCGGTTGTACTCAGCCGAACTCCCATAATATGGTTAGCACCCACACTATGTGCTTGTTGTTTTAAACGAATAATCGCTTCACGGCGAGCACGTTCAACAATACTTTCATAACTGCTAAGACGACCACCTAGAACATTTTTTATAGAAGCCAGTACATATTTAAAGTAGTCATGGGAAATGACCACGTTACTGCTAATAAAGTGGCCCAACTGATCACTCGTTGCAAAACGATTGGTATCAATTCTGATATGGGCAAATTGTTGCTCTTTTTCTAGAAGTTCATTCAAATGTTTTTGTTCAATATGACGGCCAAAAGCCCAACCGATACTGAAAAGAATGAGAAAAACAACAAGCTGAAAAATAAGATTTTCCATTTTCTACCTATGCATTAAATGGATCTGGTAGATGTGGAGCTTGCGGTTGCACCACGACTGCTGTGCCATATACAAATAGCTCTGAAGCGCCTTGGGCAATGTTTGAAGTTGAAAAACGAATACCGACAATTGCATTTGCACCAAGCTGCTGGGCTTTGGCAATCATACGATCCATGGCTTCTTGGCGGGATTCTTCTAAAAGTTCGGTGTAGCCCGTGAGTTCACCACCCACAATATTTTTTAAACTTGCCATGAGGTCACGGCCCACATGTTTGCTACGAACAGTGCTTCCATAAACAACATCGAGTTGCTTTAAAATTTGATGGCCTGGAACGCTTTCTAAATTACTTAATAACATTGTTTTTTATCAATCTAAATTTCTTAAGGTTTCAAGATAAAAAATATTCACATCAGTTGCAATAAAAAAGCCCACCGAAGTGAGCTTTTATAAGAACATGATTTAAAGCTTATTGCTTTTTAAGTTCAGCACTTGATGGTTGGTGTGCCACAGTATCTGAAGTATTTGCTTTTAAACCACCACCTAGAGTTTTATATAACTCGATTTGGTTGTTTAAGTTTGCTTGTTGAAGCAATAACAAACCTTGTTCAGCTGAATAAGATGAACGCTGTGCATCAAGAACCGTCAAGTAACTATCAATACCAGCACGGAAGCGAGCATTTGAAAGTGTGTAGTTACGGTTAGTTGCTTCTACCAAACGTTGTTGCGCTGTTAAACGGTCACCAATGTTGGCACGCGTAGCAAGTGCATCATTCACTTCACGGAATGCAGACTGAACTGATTTTTCATAGTCAGACAATGCAATTTTCTGATCAGTTTCAGAAATTTTCACATTGGCACGACGAGTACCCCAGTCAAAGATTGGTAAATCTAAGCTTGGACCAATTGACCATGCAAAACCACCAGACTTAAATAGATCACTTAAGTCAGTTGATGCATAACCTGCTGAACCCGTTAAGCTAATGGTTGGGAATAAACGTGCTTTTGCAGCACCAATATTCGCACCCGCAGCGCTTAAGTTATATTCAGCTGCTTTTACATCTGGACGGTTGTTTAACAAGTCACTTGGTAAACCAGCAGTGAATACATTTTGCTGAGCAATACGTTTCACAGGTTGTGTTGGCAACAAGTTTTGTGCGACTGGTTGACCCACAAGTAAGTTCAATAAGTTCTGTGCTTGAGCAATTTGAGTCTTGTAGTTCGCTACATCATTACGCGCAGTTTCTACAGAAATCTGTGCCTGACGTAACGGAACTTCACTGTCGATACCTACATCAAAACGTTTTTTGTTGAGATTGTAAGAATCTTGCTGTGCTTTAAGAGTTTGCTCTGCAAGTCTTAAATTTGCTGTTGCAAACGAATAATTCAACCATGCTTGAGCAACTTGGCTGATCAAGCTGATCTGAGTCGAATCACGCGCACTTTGTGTTGAGAGGTAATTATCTAAAGCAGCGTCTTTTAGACTACGAACACGGCCCCAAAAATCAAGCTCATAAGCAGTTACACCCAAACCTACTTGGTAAGTAGAGTAGGGGTTATTCGGGTCACGGCTTGGCGTAACCTGACGAATTGCACTACCACTTGCTCCAATCGTTGGAAGCTGGTTGTTCTTCGTAATTTGATATTGCTCTTGAGCACGTTCAATATTGAGCGTTGCTTTACGTAAATCACGGTTATTCGCAAGAGCCAAGTCGATTACTTCCAGCAAACGCGGGTCAGCAAAGAACTGTTTGTAGCCCTGTTCAGCAATAGATGTACCAGAAGCGCTGTTATATGCATAGCTCTGTGGAATATCGGTTTTCACGACTGGTTCTGGGCCGCGCATGCTTTGACAAGCTGCCAAAGCAAGCGCAAGTGCAGATACCGCAATGCTACGACCTGAAATAGACCATACTTTTTGCATCACGATTTATGCTCCTGAGTGTTTATGGTTTTTGGTTTGTACTTAAAGATACTACGAATCCACACATAGAATACAGGGATAAAGAAGATACCTAAGAATGTCGCGCTGAGTACGCCACCAAGTACACCGAAGCCTACTGAGTGCTGACTTCCTGCACCAGCACCTGTTGAAAGAGCAAGTGGAAGTACACCAAAACCGAAGGCAAGGGTCGTCATGATAATTGGACGTAAACGCATTTTTGCAGCATGTAAGGTTGCATCAAGCAGATCTTCACCTTTTTCCTGCAATTCTTTTGCGAACTCAACAATCAAGATCGCATTTTTTGCAGAAAGCCCGATCACCGCAATAATCGCCACCTGGAAGTAAATGTTATTTGAGAGATTTGGATCTCCTTTAATAATCATACCCAAGTAGGTCAATACAAGTGCACCAATGACACCCAGTGGTACCACAAGTAAAACCGAGAACGGAATAGACCAGCTTTCATATAATGCAGCTAAGCAAAGGAATACGATTAACAATGAAAGTGCGTATAAGAATGGAGCTTGAGCACCAGACTCACGTTCTTCAAGTGATAAACCTGTCCATTCATAGTCGAAACCTTGTAAGCCCATAGATGGTAACTTACCAATAATTTCTTCCATTGCTTTCATCGAGTCACCAGAGCTTACGCCAGGTGCAGGAGTACCTTGAATGTTAACTGATGATACGCCGTTATAACGTTCAAGACGTGGAGAACCATAAGTCCATTTACCTGTAGCAAATGCAGAGAATGGAACCATCACACCTTTGTTATTACGTACATACCACTTGTTTAAGTCTTCAGGCATCATACGGGTATCCGCATCGCCTTGAACATAAACTTTTTTCACACGACCACGGTCAACGAAATCGTTAATGTATGAACCACCCCATGCAATACGCATTGTATTGTTGATGTCAGCAATGCTCACGCCCATCGCGCCAGCTTGGGCTTGATCTACATTAATTTGATACTGAGGTGTATCTTCCTGACCATTTGGACGTACACCCATCAGGCGTTTATCTTGTGATGCTAAGCCTAGAATGGTGTTACGAGCTGCAATCAATTTCTCATGGCCTTGACCACTTGAATCTTTAAGCTGCAAGTTAAATCCGGCAGTTACACCCAATTCAGGCATTGCAGGAAGCTGTAATGGCATAACGTATGATGCATCTTTAATGATCATGTTTAATGCCATACCACGCTTAATTAATGCGCCGATTTGAGTTTCTGGTGTTGTACGTTTGCTCCAGTCTTTCAACTTAACGAAGCCAATACCAGCATTTTGACCCACACCCGTGAATGAGAAACCAGATACGGTGAAAATAGATTCCACAGTGTCTTTTTCATTCATGAAGAAGTTAGTCATGGTGTCAATCACTTTACCTGTACGGTCAAGCGTTGCATTTGGCGGTAATTGAACAAGTGTCATGACCACACCCTGATCTTCTTCTGGTAAGAATGAAGATGGGAGTTTTTGGAACAAGAATACTAAAAGGGCAACTACAACAGCATAAAGCACGCCAGAGAAGATTTTGCCTTTAAGCATGCGGCTAACACCATTTTGGTAGCTATGCGACATGCGGTCAAAACCGTTGTTAAAGCTTCTAAAGAAACGCGCAAAGATATTATTGCTTGGTTCTTTATTTGGATCATGCTGTTTTAAGATTGTTGCACAAAGTGCAGGGGTGAAGGTTAACGCCACAATTAACGATAAAACCATTGCTGTTACAAGGGTAATCGAGAACTGACGATAAATTACACCTGTTGTACCACCAAAGAAGGCCATTGGTACGAATACCGCAGTCAATACGCTGGTAATACCCACTAATGCACCAGAAATCTGCTGCATTGAACGAGAAGTTGCTGTAACCGGATCGGTATGGTCTTCACTCATTACACGTTCAACGTTTTCGACTACAACAATGGCGTCATCGACCAGAAGACCGATTGCCAATACCATAGCGAACATGGTTAAGGTGTTAATTGAGAAACCAAAGATATTAATAACTGCAAATGTACCTAATACAACTACTGGAACTGCAAGCGTTGGAATAATCGTTGCGCGCCAGTTTTGTAAAAATAGGAACATGACAATGAATACCAAAATCACGGCTTCAATTAGCGTGTGTACAACACTTTCAATTGAAAGACGGATAAATGGAGTCGTGTCATAAGCGAGTTTATCTTGTAAACCTGCTGGATAGTTCTTACGTAATTCAGACAAACGTTGTTCAACAGCTGCTGCTGTATCAAGTGCGTTCGCACCAGTTGCAATTTTAATTGCAAGACCAGCCGCTGGTTTGCCGTTAAATTTCGAATCGAACTGATAGTTATCAGAACCTAACTCTACACGAGCAACATCTTTTAAACGAACCTCAGCACCTGATGCTGTGTTCTTTAAGAAGATATTTTTAAACTGTTCAGGTGTCTGTAACAAGCTTTGAGCATTTACAGTTGCGTTAAGCACTTGACCTTGTACAGCAGGTGCACCACCTAACTGACCTACAGCAACTTGCGAGTTCTGCGCTTGTAAAGCAGTTGCAATATCACTAGGTGTGAGTTGGTAACTTGTTAATTTAGCTGGATCGAGCCAAATACGCATCGCGTATGAACCACCAAAGACTGTTACTTCACCAACACCAGCAACACGGCTAAGGGGTTCTTTAATTGATGAGTTTACATAGTCTTTAATGTCTGAGTCTGACAGGTTGTTATCTGGTGAATAGAATGCAATAACTTGCAAGAAACTCGCACCAGATTTAGTTACTGTCACACCTTGACGTTGTACATCTTCAGGTAAAAGTGCAGTTGCAGATTGCAATTTGTTTTGAACTTGAACCTGTGCAATATCAGGGTCAACACCTTGTTCAAAGTTTAATTGAATAGATGCTTGACCATTACCTGCACTGTTAGAAGAAATATAACGTAAACCATCGAGACCATTCATTTGTTGCTCAATGATCTGGGTTACGGTGTTTTCAACTGTTTCAGCCGACGCACCAGGATAAGTCGCAGCAATTGTGACTGTCGGTGGTGCAATCGTTGGATACTGTGCAATAGGCATTTTTGTTAGCGTGAGAATACCCGCCAACATAATGACTAATGCAATCACCCACGCAAATATGGGGCGATGAATAAAAAATTGTGCCATTCAATCTACCCCTTATGCATTTGAAGCTGCTTTCTGTTCTGCTTGAGGTTTACCTGATTGAGCCGGTTTCGCAGCATTTGGCGCTGCACCTTGAGGATTTGCTGGTTGAGCTTGATAAGGTTTTGCTGTTACTTGTTGCCCTTCTTTAACTTTGGCAACGCCATCAACAATGACTTTATCGCCAGCTTTTAAGCCGTTAGTCACAATCCAGTTTTGTCCTTGAACCCCTGAGGTTTCAATTGGACGACTCTCAACAGCCCCTTTGGCATTAACAAGCATTGCTACAGCTTGACCTGTAGGTAAACGTGTAACGGCAGCTTGTGGAATCAGATAAGCATTTGGAACAACACCCTGAACAATTTGTGCAGTTGTATACATACCCGGAAGCAATAAATGATTCGGGTTAGAGAATACGGCACGTAACGTAATTGTTCCTGTATCTTGGTTTACAGAAGCGTCAGAGAAAGCAAGTTGCCCTTCGATTGGATAGGTAGAACCATCTTCAAGCTTTAATTTTACTTTCGTGTTGTTACTGTTGTTTAAACTGCCTTTACTTAATTGCTGACGTAAACGTAACAACTCGGCGCTAGACTGATTAATATCAACATAGATTGGATCTAACTGTTGAATCGTTACTAATGGGTCAGTCTGGTTTGCAGTAACTAAAGCACCAGCCGTTACTGAAGAACGCCCAGATTGTCCAGAAATAGGAGAGCGAATTGTAGAATAACCAAGATCTACATTCGCATTTGTTACTTGAGCCTTAGCTGCAGCAACTTGTGCTTCTGAGACATTGACTTGACCAAGTAAGTCATCATATTCCTGTTTAGACACAGCATTACTAGAAACAAGTTGTTTATAACGATTTAACTTGGTACGTAGTGAAGCTAGATTTGCCTGTTGTTGTAGGAGTGATGCTTTTGCATTTTCTAACGTTGCGCGGTTCGTTCTAGAGTCGAGCTCATAGAGCGCCTGACCTTCACGAACATAGCTTCCTTCAGCAAATAAACGTTTTAAAATCACGCCACTTGTTTGAGGACGAACTTCAGAAATTTGATATGCTGAAGTACGGCCTGAAAGCTCAACGCTCTGTTCAACACTTTGTGGTTGAGCAACAATAACACCTACTTCTGCAGGCGGCATTTTCTGAGCAGCAGCAGCTTGCTGTTTCTCATCGGAGCCTTTGCTACAACCAACAAGCGCGATACTTGTTGCTAATGCGCAAGCAGTAAGGGCTGGTGCCCAAAGCTTAGCCGACATCATTGTTCCACCTCGTTTAGATAAAATCTAAAAATATATTTGTTTTCTACTTAACCTACTTTGTGTTTGTAATAACCAGAGCCAAAGCAGTGCAATCCAAATAAAACCAATACCCCAACCAGCGAGTACGTCTGTTGGGAAATGAACTCCTGCATATATTCTTGAAAGCCCCATACACACAAACCAAAGACAGGAGATCAAAACAATATAAGGAGAGTTAATGTTGTGCTTACGGCATAACATAATCATTGCCAGACAAGCCAGTGTTGATGCATAAACACTATGTGCACTTGGGAACGATGCACCGTAACTTTCAACGATATGATATGCCTCAGGAGGTCTAGGCCGGTTAACACACCACTTGAGCAGCCAACCAATGGTGATACTGCCAATAACTCCCAAGCTAATGAAAATAACAGTAATATATTTTTTATACCATGCTAAATATACACATACTAGAAAGGATAAAAAACATACAAAAGGCATGCCGCCTACGCGTGCAAGAAAGGCAGTTATAGTATTAAGATAATCTAAACGATGATGACTCAATGTTTGAACGGTGAGCAAGTCCAAAGATTGAAGACTTGGTACAACCAGACCAAGAACACCTAATCCTAAAAAAACGCAACCAATACAAAGCAATAGATAGGGCATATACACACCTTTGCTTATTCATGTAGTGTTTTACTACTGAATGCCGTTGAAAGTGTACTTGCCAGTACACTTTTTTTCAAGCCTGATAGATCATCGTAAATTCATTTTGAAATTTTTTTAACATTTGGAAAAACAATCACAACAAAATTGACGGAATTCACAATTTGTGTACAAAGCAAAACGCTAGTGTTCTGCTTTTTTCCCGCCACTTGTTTGGGTATTTTCTTCTAATTCTAGAGGCTGTTTCGGTGGCCAGAAGAAGTCACTTGGTCGGGTAAGAAAATGGGTCATGACGAGTTTGGCTAAAGGTTTCCATTGTTCAAAGCGAACTCGGCGTGCACGTAATGCCACAATAATAGTGAGCGTGAAACTCACAAATAAGTTGGTGAGACCAATACAGAGCACACCTAAAAATGAAACAATAATCAAGCCAATATCTGGACTACCGTTAATGGTCATTAAACCTTGAATAAAGTTCGCTGATGCAAAGGCAATATGGCGAATATCTAAAGGTAAACCTAGAATAAAGCCGATAGTTCCCATACTTCCTAGCATGACACCGAACAGAAAGTTACCAGCAAGCGCACCTAAGTTACGTTCAATATATTCAGCAAAACGGTTTAGGCGTTCTTGCCCAAACAAGCTCTTTAAACGTCGGTGTGCTTTTAAACGTGGCCCTACTTTTCTATAAACAGCCATGTTATCGAAGTAACCTGCAATAAGGCCCGACAAGAACAAACACACGCCTGCGATTGCTGCATGTGGAACGGCTAAGGACGTAAATGGATTTAAACTGTGTAAAAGAGAAGTTGCTTTGGTATGGGTTAATAAAGGTTCATCTAGATAAAACTGCCAAGCAAAAGTAATGAGTGCGGCAGTAGGGATTGCAATCGAGATATTACCCAAAATAGCAATAAACTGAGTTCGAATAATATTGATAATAAGCGCTGCTAATTCTGCAATTTGTGCAGTCTTAGAGCCTTTACGCTGCTGAACAGTTGCAGCGAGGGCAGCGGCTGTCATTGCGGGTTGTTTAGTTGCAACAGTAAAGTGCAATACATGAATCAGAATAAAGCCAAGTGAATAGTTCATGCTGAACGTAAAGGCTTGCATAAGCGGGGCCATCGTCATACGTGCAGCAAGAATTTTTAATGAGGCCATACAGGCAATAATCACACCTGCACCAGCAGCGGCTTTATACATACCCCAAAAGCCTTTGGTGTCTGTACTCACATAGTGCTCACCAGTACGGCTTGCATTTTCTGTGACCTGAAAGGCGATGAGTTCACTGGTGGTACTTAGTAAAGAGCGAACACTTTTTTCGCTGTAATGTGCTTTAGTTAAGTCCGAAATTAAATTCCCTAAAGAAATATAGCGGCCTTCACTGTCGTCTACGACCAAGTAGAGTAATAATTCAATTCGATCTAAACATTGCTCAAGCAAAGACAGTAAATAAGTCAAACTTAAACTAACACCGATTCTTTTGGTGGCCCGACGTATTTTTAAAACGACGTCACGGCATTGTTCCAACATTACAAATGCTTGAGATGCATCTGGCGGGGGAACAACTGCAATGTCATTGCTAGAAATATCTTGTTTTTTATATTTTTCGATAAACTCAATAATTTCACGGTTCTGTACTAAAAACGGCGATTCATATTCAGTTAACTCAGGCTGAGCATTAATAAACTCAGGATAAAGCCCAATACCACTAATACGATAAGATAAGACAGTAATCGCCTTAATCATTTCTCGTTGAATGGCATGTTTTTCATCGACATTGCTGTTACTTTGCCCAATTAAACCGAATAAGGTTGCCCAATCTTTGTCATCAACGTTGTTTAACCAAACTGAATCACTTTCTAAATAGAAAATTTTTCCAATCAAAATTTTGAGCTGGCTGGCATCTTCAATGAGTGGCAGAAAATGGCCACCTAGTCTTTGTCCAAGTTGGTTCCAGAAACCATCTAAAGACAAAATGCCACTATCGGCATATAAGCTCACTTGCTTATATTGATTAATGAGACGTAATAAAAAGGTTTGTAAAAGGACAGGAGCGGTAGGAGTAAGTAATAAGCTGTCAATAAATGCTTGTATTTTTTGCTCTATTTCATCCGTATTGTGAGGATCGGATGGCCGTAAAGCATTGACTAGGTCAATGAGAATATTTTCGTCGATAACAGCTTGAGGATTTTCAAGCTGTTTCTGGATTTTTAAAAAATGATCTGAAAAATTTATATGCATAGGCAAAATAATATCTACTGTATTCGATGTAATGCAAGCCGAGTAAGATTAATCAACGCCTGACGATAGGGTGTATCAGGCAAGATTGATAAGGCTTGCAGTGCTGCTTCTGTTTCTTCTTGGGCACGGCGCTGGCAATAATCTAAAGCACCAGACTTTTGTACAATTTCAATGACTTTGGATAATTGGTCAACCCCACCAGTCGCAATACTACGACGAATAATGGCGTGCTCTTCACCAGTTGAATGTGCTAATGCTGAAATTAACGGTAAAGTCGGTTTACCTTCCATTAAATCATCACCAATATTTTTACCTAATGTTTCAGCATCTGAAGTGTAGTCTAAAATATCGTCAATAATTTGGAATGCATTTCCAAAATGACCTGCAAATAATCTTAAAGGTTCACGGTAGGCTTCTTGCCCAGCCAAAATGGCAGCACCTTCAGTTGCAAGTTCAAATAAACGAGAAGTTTTCCCGTGAATAATTTTTAAATATGTTTCTTCGGTTGTATCCGGTTGATGCTGAGATTGAAGTTGTAGTACTTCACCTTCAGCGATTTCACATGTACCTGTTGAGAAATCTTTTAATAAGGTCATGTTGTTTAAATCAACCAATAGATCAAAAGCGCGAGCAATAAGGAAGTCACCTACTAACACGGCAGTTTGGTTGTTCCAAGTTGCGTTGGCAGTAGGGCGGCCACGACGAAGCCCAGATTCATCGACCACATCATCATGCACTAAAGTTGCGGTATGAAGCATTTCAATAATGGCAGCCAGACGCTGTGCATTTTGCATGTTGTCCAGACCACAAGCTCGTGCTGCAAGTAAACACATGATCGGACGCATACGTTTGCCGCCAGCTTCAACAACATGTTTACTGACCGACATGACCAAGCCGACTTTTGAGCTAATTCCTTCATTAATCAAGTGATCCATCGCAGCAAAGTCTGTAGCAACAGGAGCGAGAATGTCTTGCTTAAAATCGATGACCATATGAAGAAAAACCCCGTATTGGTGATAAGTGGCGTTAGTGTATCAATTAAAAGTGCATTAAACAGGGAAACAAGCAATTGATATTAATCATTTGTAGGTTCATGAAGAGTTCTTTGTTCTTTATTTCGGCAAAACGATGTGTTTCCGACAAAACAATAAATTTTAATAACGTCAACATGAATACAGCTTGTTCTTGTTGCAAGTTGTGTTTGGAACTGTATTTTAAATTCCATTCAGAATCAATGAAAAGTACTAAATTCGAATTGAAGCTGTTTTTATTATGTAAGAATAACGGTCTCTATTGCTTAGATAAAGATAAAGCACTTGTCGTTTGATCAAATTTCACTTAAAATCTGTCGCCTTGTATAACCCCAGTGGCGTTCGTTTTAAGATCGATATATCCCTTTATCGACACGACGACACGGGCTGATTGGAGTACATTATGTACGCAGTAATCCAAAGCGGTGGTAAACAGCACCGTGTAGTTGAGGGTGAAACCCTTAAAGTTGAATTATTGAAGGCTGAATCTGGCGCAACTATTACATTTGATGATGTATTAATGGTTGTAAACGGTGACAACATTCAAATCGGTGCTCCAGTTGTAGCTGGCGCTAAAGTAACTGCAGAAGTGATTGGTCATGGTCGTCACGACAAAATTCGCATTATCAAAATGCGTCGTCGTAAACACTACCGTAAGCAACAAGGTCACCGTCAATGGTTCACTGAGTTGAAAATTACTGGTATTTCAGGCTAATCACGAGGAGTAAGAGACATGGCAACTAAAAAAGCCGGTGGATCGACGAAGAACGGTCGTGATTCAAACCCAAAAATGTTAGGTGTTAAAGTTTACGGTGGTCAAACTGTAACTGCTGGTAACATCATCGTTCGTCAACGTGGTACTGAATTCCACGCTGGTGCAAATGTTGGTATGGGCCGTGACCATACTTTATTTGCTACTGCTGACGGCGTAGTAAAATTCGAAGTGAAAGGTCAATTTGGCCGTCGCTACGTAAAAGTTGAAACTGTTTAAGTTTTAGCTTAAGAAAAAGCCCACATTTTGTGGGCTTTTTTTATGGAATTTCATTAATTTCATCTTCATCATGATGAATGAAATTCTACAAACAATATGAATAACATAACAAAATATCTTATTTTCTCAATGATTAGCACAGAGTTTGTCGGTTAATATGGGTCTTGAATGAAGAGCTTGTTCGGCTTAGTGAAATTAAAAGCGAACAAGTTATCTTACAGCAACTAAAAAGGTGATGACATGAATATGCTTCGTAAAACCATGTGTGCTATTACACTCAGCGCGTCAGTGCTTGCTCCTGTAATGAGTACTACAGCGTTTGCTGCACCAGTAGCAGCACCGGAGCAACAGGCGATTGGGAACCTAGTAAATCAGTTATCAGGATTACAGCGTTTAACTGCCGATTTTGAACAAACAACCAAAGCAAATACAAAAGCTGTAGCACAGAAAAAAGGTTTAGGTGCTCAGCATATGAACCAGACATTTAAAGGTTCAATGAAAGTTGAACGTCCGGGGAAATTTTATTGGGAAACTGTGAGTCCGTCTAAACAAACTATTGTGACGAGTGGTAAAACAGTCTGGATTTATGACCCTGATTTACAACAAGCTGTCCGTCAAAGCTTAGATTCGCAAGTAGCCGATACTCCAGCTTTATTGCTCTCTGGTAATACTAGTCAAATCATGAAGTCTTACCGAGTGACTCAGCCAGATAAATCTAAATTATATTTCACGTTGTTCCCGAAAAAAGAAGATGGCGCTTTCCAAAGCTTAACGATTAGTTTTGGTGCCAACAAAGCACCGACATTAATGGTGTTACAAGATTCTTTAGGACAAACCACTTACGTGAAATTTAATAATGTAAAAGTGAATGCTTCAATTCCAGCTTCAACTTTTAATTTTACGCCACCTAAAGGCACAGATATTATTGACCAATAATTATTGCACCTCTTTAAGAAAGCCACCTGAAAGGGTGGCTTTCTTTTTATATATCAATCACAGATACATTTTTTAACCCCGTCTTATTCTTACGCTTTGTATAGTGATAAAAGAGAATACACGGGGATTAACATGCGACTTTACGATAAGAAAATTATTTTCATTCTTCCTATGGTAGCTGCCATGGTGGCAGGAAGTGGCTGTCAGCCAAAATCTGCAGCTAAAGATGAGCAACCTGCATCTAGTGCTTCAGTAAAAGAGCAAAAACAAGCAGAAGTTCCTGTTATTCAGGCAAAAGTAATTCCAGTAAAATTACCAAAGTCTAAAGTTTGTCTTGAAGATGGCTGTACTGAATATGACTTTCAGACAGTACAAACTAATCAAAAGTGGATTAATGATTATTTTACAAACCGTATAAAAAAAGCAGACCCGAATGCTTTTGCAAACTTGGCTGATAAACCTGTTGAAGTACCAGAGGGGGAGCCTCGTTCAAGCCAAAGTGCAATTTATGTCCGTTATTTGGGACAAAATTATAATCTAGCAACCTTTGCCTTACAGACATACTCATACTCTGCAGGTGCAGCACATGGCATCTCTCATCAAGAATTTGTAAATTTTGATTTATTAAATAAAAAACACATTACTGTTGCTGAACTGATTAAGCCAGATGTAGAAAAGCAACTCGTTGATGCACTTTTTGATGCGAATACCAACTGGCTTCAAGAACACAATATTAGCCGTGAAAAACTGCAGTTAAGTGATAATTACTACTACGGTGCCAATGGGATTGTTTTTGTTTACCCCGTTTATGAGCTAGCTTCTTATGCAGAAGGGATGACTGAATTAACACTGCCGTATTTTGAGGCAGCTAAGTTCATTAAACCTGAGTACTTACCAAGTGTGCCGAGCTACAACATGTAAAATATCTGGTGTCTTCTTAGAATTGTGTGAAAGCTATTCGATATGAAGATGATCACTATATTTTTTAGTGCTAAGGGCTTACACTATAGCCAGTTTTTTACCCATATTATGATTAATTATGATCGACCCTAAGTTACTCAGAAATAATATTGAAGTCGTTAATGCAGCTTTGGCAAAACGTGGTGTTCAGCTAGATGTTCAAGAATGGGCGTCTTTAGAAACTCGCCGTAAAGACTTGCAATCAAAAACTGAAAAGTTACAGGCAGAGCGAAATGCCGGTGCTAAACAAGTGGGTCAGATTAAAAAATCCGGTGGCGACGCTTCTGAAATCATGGCACGCATGCAAGCCATTGGTGATGAGATTAAAGCTGCTGAAGTTGCTTTATCAGAGCTACAAAACGAGATTGAGCAAAAAGCATTAAGCATTCCAAACTTACCAGATGAATCTGTTCCAGTTGGTAAGGATGAAAGTGATAACGTTGAAATCTCAAAATGGGGTACACCTCGTCAGTTCGATTTTGAAATCAAAGATCATACTGATTTAGGCGAGTGGATGGGCGGCTTAGAGTTTGAAACTGCGACCAAGCTCACTGGTTCACGTTTCAGCGTGTTGAAAGGGCCTTTAGCGCGTCTACAACGTGCTTTAACCCAGTTCATGCTTGATACTCATACTTTAAAGAATGGCTACACAGAAGCTTATGTGCCGTACTTGGTTAATGCTGACTCACTTCGTGGGACAGGTCAGTTACCAAAATTTGAAGAAGATTTATTTAAACTTCAAGGTGAAAAAGAATACTACCTTATTCCTACAGCTGAAGTTCCAGTCACTAACTTTGTTCGTGACGAAATCATTGATGCAGACCGTTTACCATTAAAATATGCGGCTCATACACCATGTTTCCGTAGTGAAGCGGGTTCTTATGGTCGTGATACACGTGGTTTAATCCGTCAGCACCAATTTGATAAAGTTGAAATGGTGCAAATCGTTAAACCTGAAACATCTATGCAGGCACTTGAAGAACTCACTGCACATGCTGAGGGTATTTTGCAAGCACTTGGTTTGCCATACCGCAAAATTTTGCTCTGTGGTGGTGATATGGGCTTTGGTGCGATGAAAACTTACGATTTAGAAGTATGGGTGCCAAGCCAAAATACATATCGTGAGATTTCAAGCTGCTCTAATATGGGTGATTTCCAAGCACGTCGAATGAAAGCACGCTTCCGTATGGATCAGAAGAAGACTGAATTAGTGCATACGCTAAATGGTTCAGGTCTTGCAGTAGGACGTACTTTGCTTGCAGTAATGGAAAATTACCAACGTGAAGACGGCTCAATCGAGATTCCAGAAGTATTACGCCCATATATGGGTGGTGCAACGTTTATTGACTAAGCTTTGCATCTAAATTGTGCACGTTTTTTGCTTAAACATAGTCAGATGATTGATGTAGAGGTTTAAGGTGGATATTTTTCCAATCTCTTTGAAGTTGCAGCAGCAACGTTGTCTGATTGTGGGCGGAGGGCATATTGCTTTACGCAAGGCAACCTTATTAGCTAAGGCGGGGGCAATAATTGATATTGTTGCTCCTGAAATTGAAGAACAGCTTCTGCAATTAGTGACAACAACAAACGGTCAGCATTTTGTTGAAGTTTTCTCTGAGAAGTTTTTAAGTACACCATATCGACTCGTCATTGCCGCGACCAATGATCCGCAAGTCAATAAAACAGTTTTCGAGCAATGCGAAGTACGTAATTTACTCGTAAACAGTGTTGACGATATTCCACATTGCCGCTTTATGGTTCCTGCGATTATTGACCGTTCACCTTTAGTGATTTCGGTTGCTTCAAATGGGACATCTCCTGTTTTATCTCGTCAAATCCGCACACAGTTAGAGACATCCATTCCACATGGAATGGGGAAGTTAGCTGAATTTTCAGGAAAATGGCGAAATCAAGTTAAAGAAAAAATTTCTAATCCCGATGAACGCCGTATTTTTTGGGAAAACTTGTATGCAAGTCCCTTAAAAGAGAAGGTTTTTAACGATAATCTAGATGCTGCAGATAGTATGCTTGAACAAGCATTGCAGGAGTGGAAAGCACCTAAAGGTGAAGTTTATTTAGTGGGTGCAGGTCCTGGTGATCCTGAACTGCTTACCTTAAAAGCTTTACGTTTAATGCAGCAAGCTGATGTGGTCATTTATGATCGTTTGGTATCTCAACCTATTTTAGAGTTATGCCGTCGAGATGCGACAAAAATATATGTCGGTAAAGCTCGTTCAAATCATTCGGTTCCCCAAGATGGTATCAATGCTTTACTCGTTGAATATGCTCAACAAGGAAAGCGTGTTTGTCGTTTGAAAGGCGGTGATCCGTTTATTTTTGGGCGTGGTGGAGAAGAGATTCAAGAATTATTCCAAGCTGGTGTGCCATTTCAGGTGGTTCCGGGTATTACTGCAGCATCAGGCTGTTCAGCTTATGCGGGTATTCCGCTCACTCATCGTGATTATGCGCAGAGTGTACGTTTTCTAACTGGTCATTTAAAAGAAGGCTCTCCTGAGCTTCCTTGGAATGAGCTGGTATATGAAAACCAGACTTTAGTTCTTTATATGGGCTTGGTGGGCTTAGAACGTATTTGCGAGCAGTTAATTGCACATGGACAGCGTCCAGATATGCCAGTCGCATTAATTTCAAAGGGTACTACCCCTGAACAAAAGGTTGTGGTGGGGTCACTTGCTGATATTGCATCTAAAGTGACAGAACATCAAATTCATGCGCCGACTCTCACGATTATTGGTGAAGTCGTACGTTTGCGTGAACAGTTACAGTGGAACTAGTGGGCTAATCATTATCTTCGATAGATTTAATGATTGCCTGAACTAACCAACAAGTAATTTAAGTGAGTAATTAAGTGATTCATGTTGTTCTATACGAGCCTGAGATTCCTGCGAACACGGGGAATATTATTCGTCTATGTGCTAATACAGGGGCTCAATTGCATTTGGTTAAGCCTTTAGGTTTTGAGCTTGATGATAAAAAGCTTAAACGTGCAGGGCTTGATTATCATGAATGGGCAAGAATGCAGATTTGGGACAATATTGAAGCATGCCTTGCAGACTTAAAGTCAAAAGGTGTTGAGCATGTCTTTCCTCTAACGACAAAGGGTTCTGCAACTCCGCATACAGTTGATTTAAACCGACCTGTGGCTTTACTGATGGGGCCAGAAACACGTGGCTTGCCTGAACATGTGCGTTTGATGTTCCCTCAAGAGCAGTGGATTCGCTTACCAATGGCTGAAAATTCTAGAAGTTTAAATTTATCTAATGCGACTGCAGTGATTGTTTATGAAGCATGGCGTCAGCAAGGCTTTAAAAATTTAGGTTAGTTTTATAAATACAAAAAATAAGGCCCTTGGTGGCCTTATTTTTTTGATCTAATTTTAATTTAAGCTTGTTCTAGTACTTTTTCATCATAGATGATTTGTGCTGCTAAAACTTGTTCGATGTTTGTTTCAGCCCATTCTTTTAACTGGAATGCCATTGAAGCGACATTTTGGCCTAATGGTGTAAGTGAATAGTCAACACGAATAGGTGAAGTGTCTTGAATTTTACGTTCGATAAAGCCGTCTCTTTCAAGCATTTTTAACTTTTGTGATAAGACTTTAGGTGAAATACCTTGAATATTCTTTTTGAGCAAATTGAAGTGCTGTGTTTCTTCTTCAAGAATGTTTAAGATGAGTAAAACCCACTTGTCTGCAATTTTTTCAAAAAATAAACGAGCAGGGCAATGTTGTTGAAAAATATTATATTTTAGACATTCATTCATACCATTTACCTACTTATTTTAAAAAAAATATACTAGTTACCAAGTGGTAACTAATTGACACCTAGTTTCTAAAATATATCATAAAATGGAATTTAATAAAACACAGGTTCTTCCATGTCTAATTCTAATATTGCGGTTGTATATTTCTCTGGTTATGGCCACACGAAAGTAGTTGCTGAAACTTTTGCTAATGAAATTAATGCTCAACTTATCCAGATTGATCAGGAAGGTAATATTACTGAGCAAGATTGGGAAACATTAAACAATGTAAAAGGTATTGTTTTCGGTGCTCCGACTTACATGGGTACAGCACCATGGCAATTTAAAAAATTTGCTGATGCAACTTCAAAAGTTTGGTTTACACGTGGTTGGGAAGATAAAGTATTTGCAGGCTTTACCAACAGTGCAAGCCTAAATGGTGATAAGCAAGTTACGCTTATTCAATTACAAACTTTAGCATCACAACACGGTGGCATTTGGGTGAGCTTAGGTCTATTGCCAGCAAACACTAAAAACGCAAAACGTGAAGATGTAAATAACTTGGGTGGCTCAGTAGGTCTACTTGTTCAGTCGCCATCAGATGCAAGTGTAGATGAGATTCCAACAGGGGACTTGGAAACAGCAAAACTTTATGCAAAACGCGTACAAGGTATTGTAAATAAAATATTTGGATAATAAGTCCATAAAAAAGGCGCTTTAAGCGCCTTTTTTATTATTCATGCTCGTTGTGTTGAGGAGCATTGTATTTAAAGCCTTTGGTCTTGTAAGCAAGATAACCTACACCAACCACTGCCCAAGCTAAGCCAATTTGTAAAGCAAGCTTGTCAATTTCCAACCACATTAGGAACACACTGGCAAAGCCAAGCGTCGGTACAATAATGTAATTAATAATATCTTTAATAGATTTGTTTTTACCATCTCTAAGCGCATAACGCGAAATGACAGAGAAGTTCACAAAACTAAAAGCAGTTAAGGCCCCGAAACTAATTAAGTTAACAATATGTTCAAGGTCTAAAAAGCCAGCAGACAACGCAACTACACCAACAATAAGAATATTGTAAGTTGGGGTATGTAGTCTTGGGCTAATATGACCAAACAACTTTTTATTGATAACGCCATCACGTCCCATTACATACATTAAGCGAGATACGCCAGCGTGTGCTGAAATACCCGATGCCATTACTGCAACCACAGCAAAGTATAAAACTAATGTTTTAAAGGCAATGCTACCAATTGCTGCAACCATCACAGGTTGTGATTCATCTAACGGTTTAAAGTAAGTCGTTGGGTTGCTTGGGAAATACAACTGGATAAAGTAAGTACTTATGATGAAAATGACACCAGCAAGCAATGCTGTTGAAAAAATCGCTTTTGGAAGTGTTCTTTCAGCATCTTTTGTTTCTTCAGCAAGTGAAGATAAAGCATCAAAACCTGTAAAAGAGAAACAAAGTACCGTTGCACCACCAATCAAAGCACTAATAGAAGTCATATCATTCCAAAAAGGAGTGAGTGACCATAATTCAGCTTTATCCGGATTTAGCGTACCATCGGCATATACACCTTGGGTAAGCAAGGTATACACTTGATAAACAAAGTAAAAGATAACACCAAGTTGAATAACTACAATTGTACTGTTAAAGCGAGCAACGAAACGTGCGCCGAATAAGTTAATAACAGTCATTAATGCAGTTAGGCCAATTACCCATAACCAATTATTTACTTCTGGAAACAATGCTCTTAAATAAATATCGGCCAAAAT
Organism: Acinetobacter sp. ABJ_C1_1; assembly: GCF_044684115.1. Classification (NCBI taxonomy): domain Bacteria; kingdom Pseudomonadati; phylum Pseudomonadota; class Gammaproteobacteria; order Moraxellales; family Moraxellaceae; genus Acinetobacter; species Acinetobacter sp. ABJ_C1_1. The sequence continues at coordinate 98,046 of NZ_JBITPU010000012.1, forward strand.
GATATTGACGAGTGGTGAAAGTAAATAGTCTAGCCAAGATGACCAACCCACCATAAAACCAACATTAGGGTGAATTGACTTTTGGGCATAGGTGTATGCTGACCCTGAAGAAGGATAGCGTTTGATCATGTGTCCATAACTGATCGACGTCAATAAAATTGCAACTAACGCAAAAATATAAGAAGTAGGTACATGACCACCACTTCGTTCTGATACTAAACCAAAAGTATCAAATAAAGTTAATGGCTGAATATAAGCTAAACCAATAATAATGATGTGCCATAGCACAAGATTCTTTTGAAGTTTAGCTGTTGGTTTAGTCCCAGATAAGTTTGTCAACGGCGTTATCCTCATAATCGTTGATCAAGGATCAGCTTGGTGTTAAGGATCGTTTGAGACGAACGATCCCCCCTACATAAAAGATAAAGTGCGCCAATCTATCCTAAATTGATGCAAATTGTCAGTACTTTCGTGGATTTTTTAGCAAATTTTTTGCCATATTTCCAAAGAAAATGATGAATAAAAATTCATAGATATAAAAAAGGTCTGATTTGTCATAAAAATCAGACCTTTAGTTTTTTCTTTAGATAGCTAAAACTTAAATTACCAAGCTTTTTGTAGGATCTCGCGTATATCTTTTAAGCTTGCTTCTTTAGGGTTGTAAATAATAGAGCCATCATTTAGTGCTTTTTCTGCAACTTCATCAAGTTGTGCTTCAGTAACCTTACCAGTTTCGCGCAAGGTACGTGGTAACTTGGTTAAGCTAAATAAACGATCACGCATTGCTAAAATAGTTGTAATTGCTCTATCTGCACGTTGGGTTGCTGGAGTTTGTGCATAGATATCTGCACTAGCTAGAGGTAATAGTAACTCACCAATTTTCTGACCATTTACTTGTTTGTTGTATTCAAGCACATAAGGTAAGAATAGGTTCATACATAAACCGTGGGGCAGGTGAGCAACTGCACCTAATGCATGCCCTAACGAGTGCACAAGGCCTACCATCGAGTTAGAAAATGCGATACCTGCCATTGTAGAAGCTTGTGCGAGTTCTAAACGGCCTTGCGAGTCATTTGGATTTTCTAAAACATTAAATAAATTTTCACTAATCTTTTTGATACCCGCACTTGCATAGGCATCACTGAGTGGATTAGCTGCCATGCAAGTATATGCTTCAACACAGTGTGTTAACGCATCCATACCAGTCATTGCCGTCAAGTGAGGTGGTAAAGTTAATGTCATACGTGGATCTAAGATTGCAGCATGTGGCATTAAATAATATGAAGCAAATGCCAATTTCACATTCTTTTGTGTGTCAGAAACCACAGCAACCATAGTCACTTCTGAACCTGTACCTGATGTGGTTGGAATCACAAAAAATGGCTTTAATGGTTTTGGTAGGTTATGTGCACCAGAATATTGAAGAAGGTCATTTCCACCTTCAGAGACTAAAATATTGGTTGCTTTAGAGGTATCAATAACAGAGCCACCGCCAACAGCAATAATCGCGTCACACTTATTTGTACGATAAGCTTCTGCTGCAAGACGAACTACTTCAAGACTTGAGTCTGGCGGAACATCATCAAAAACATGACCAATCACAGCATCAGTTGTGCTAAATGCAGCTTCAATAGGGTTGAGTAAGCCATTTGCGCGAACGCCTTTATCTGTAATGATAAGTGGACGCTTTGCACCTAAAGTTGCAAGTTCAAACGGAATATGTTCTAAAGCAGCATTACCGGCAATGACTTTTACAGGACAAAAGAATTCGTAATATGGTTTAGCCATGTTATGCGCTCCGCTTGAAGTAAGACTTAGCTACTTTTAAATAAATATTTGCAGCTTCGTTGAATTTTTCTTTTAGGGTGAGTTCGGTTGGGTATTCTTTAACTGCGAGTGAAGCTACCAATTTCGGTAAAATGAGAGATTCCATTTTGTTTAGGCAGCGTACTAAACGAATTGCTGCGGATACATCACCATCGGCAATCATTCGATCATTTGCAAATGCTTGAGCAGTACTTTCCTGAAATGAGAAAACCAAAAATGCATGGGTTACATGCTTAAATGTAATGGTTAAATCAGGCTTTTTTTCCGCTCTTTTTAGCAGTTCTAATTGTTTGTTCTCTGTCACTCGGGCAAAAAATGCTGGTCCATTTGGGAAGACATTCATTGAAAGTACAAAGTGAACAGGAAATTTGGATACTTCCTCTTGTATTTCACTATCTACTTGACTCGCCATGACTAAGCCACGACCAACAACATCCATCATGAGCTTAACGTAGGCAAGTTGCAGAGTGGGCTTTACAGCTTTTGTCGAAATCACTTGCTATCCCTTCTTAAAATTATGCAAAAGCAAATTTAGAGTAATTACTCTAATCTATTTTTATTCCATCTCAAAATCATTTATTCAATTTTGACTTCAGGGTCATTAAAGTACCCAGAGGCCTTAATATACTCAATAAAGTCCTGACAAAGTTGTTCAAATGATGGATATGGAGTCACCAAATCTTGTATGCGGACCATTTCTAAACCTGCATAACCACATGGGTTAATAGTTTGAAAACCTGTTAATGCACAGTCTAAGTTTAGGGCTAAACCGTGATAACTGCGGCCACGACGAATTTTGAAACCTAAGGAACCAATTTTTCTATCATTTATATATACGCCTGGAGCATCAGGTTTTGCATATGCTTCAATATTATATTTCTTTAAAACATCAATCATAAATTGTTCAGCAAAACTAACCAATGTACGCACATTCCACTTTAGCCGATTAAGATCAAACATAAAGTACGCGACCAGTTGACCAGGGCCATGCCATGTCACTTGCCCACCACGATCAGTTTGAACTACAGGAATATTGGATGGAATTAGAATATGTTCTGGTTTTCCAGCTTGACCTTGAGTTAATACTTCGTGATGCTGGAGCAACCATAGCTCGTCGGGTGTATTTTCATCACGTTGATTGGTCAGGTTCTTCATCAATTCGAATTTGCTTTGATAATCTTGTAAATCGTTCCACTGACGAATAATCAAAGTGGGTTTATCAAGGCTCATTAAACATTTTCCTGTGCGATGTACTAAACAGAAGGGCAGTCTCACAATATTAAGTTATGAGAGTATGCTCTTGATGAGTTTAAAGTATTTTGCTTAAACGGTTCTAAATATTTATTGTTATTTATAATAAGATTGATATAAATAAAAATGCCATGACATTAAAGTTGTCATGGCATCTTAAAATTAAAGTGCAGTTCTGATCTGCGGACAAGCAGCCAAGTCTGCATATAAAGCATGAACTTGTTCCAATTCATCAAAGCGTAATTGTGCGGTTAATGAATGGTATTTACCTGTACGAGATTCTTGTACTTTTAACGTTGATTGGTCAAAGTCAGGAAAATGTTTTACTAGAATATCAACTACAGCTATACGTAATTCTTCACCCGCATCGCCAATGAGTTTAATTGGATAGTCCATTGGAAATACCCAAAGGTCTTCACGGAGTTCGCGAGATGGAGTGCGGTCTAACATAAGTAACCTCATCATGTGAAACGCCTGCATCATCGCAGGCGTTTGTAGCTCTTTCTATTAAATGGGGACTAGTGCCGAAATTTCAAGATTTCAAAACTTAGTCATTCTCTAAGAAAGAACGCAAGTGTTCAGAACGAGAAGGGTGACGTAATTTACGTAAAGCTTTCGCCTCGATTTGACGAATACGTTCACGCGTTACATCAAACTGTTTACCAACTTCTTCTAAAGTATGGTCAGTTGGCATATCGATACCAAAACGCATTTTCAATACTTTAGCTTCACGTTCAGTTAAGTTTTCTAGAACTTCACGAGTTGCTTCTTTTAAGCCTTCTGAAGTCGCAGCATCAATTGGAGAAGTGATGTTCTGGTCTTCAATAAAGTCCCCAAGATGCGAATCTTCATCATCACCGATTGGAGTTTCCATTGAAATTGGTTCTTTAGCAATTTTAAGAACCTTACGAACTTTGACTTCGTCCATTTCTAAACGTTCGCCCAACTCTTCTGGAGTAGGTTCACGGCCCATTTCCTGTAATAACTGACGAGAGACACGGTTAATCTTGTTAATCGTTTCAATCATATGTACAGGAATACGAATTGTACGTGCTTGGTCTGCGATAGAACGGGTAATTGCCTGACGAATCCACCAAGTTGCATAAGTCGAGAATTTATAACCACGACGGTATTCAAACTTGTCTACAGCTTTCATCAAGCCAATGTTCCCTTCTTGAATCAAGTCAAGGAATTGTAAACCACGGTTGGTGTATTTCTTCGCAATCGAAATTACCAAACGAAGGTTAGCTTCTACCATTTCTTTTTTCGCACGACGTGCTTTGGCTTCACCAATTGCCATGCGTTTAGAAATATCTTTAATTTCAGCAACGCTTAAATTAAGTTCTTTCTCAATATCTGCAATCTTTTGCTGGAATGCTAAAACATCTGGACGAACTTTTTCTAAATGCCCTTTGATTTCTGCAGGAGCTTTAGCAATTTGTTCATCTAACCAAGCTGGATTAGATTCTTGTTTAGGGAAAGATGTACGGAATTGAGTACGATCCATACGGCCACGACGTACTGCATAACGCATAATTTCACGTTCATTGGCACGAATTTGCTCGTGAGTTCCGCGAATCATTTCTGAAATGATGTCAAATAAACGTGGAGTAAATTTAAACATCATGAATACAGTTGCTAAAGACTCAAGTGCTTCATTTGCTTCACGACTATTACGACCATGTTTTTCAATCACGGACTTAGTTTGAGCCCATGCAGCTTCTAATTCAGCAAAACGAACTTTTGCAACTTCAGGGTCTGGACCTGAATCGCCTTCAGAGTCATCATCACCTTCAGACTCTTCTTCTTCATCGTCATCATCAAGCTTAACTTCTTTCGTTGACTTTGTAGATGAATCGTCTTCTTCCTCAATTTCTTCAACTTCTTCTAAAACTTCAGGAATATCTTCATCCGTTTCAGGGTCGAGGTAGCCAGATAAAATATCGGCAAGACGGCGTTCGCCAGTTAAAAAATCATTATATTCTTTTAATACAACTTCAACAGCATTTGGCCAGTAAGCGATTGAGTTCAGGACATCACGAATCCCTTCTTCAATACGTTTGGCAATGCTGATTTCACCTTCACGGGTTAATAGTTCTACTGTACCCATTTCACGCATGTACATACGTACAGGGTCTGTCGTACGTCCAGGCTCATTTTCAACAGATGCAAGTACGGCAGCAGCTTCTTCTTCAGCAACTTCGTCAGTTGCATCAGCTGATTCGCCGAACATGGTATCGTCAGATTCAGGTGCACGCTCGTGTACAGGAATACCAACGTCTTGAAGCATCTGGATGATGTCTTCAATCTGTTCGCTTTCAGTAATCGAGTCCGGCAGATGATCGTTAACCTCAGCGTAAGTTAAGTAACCTTGTTCTTTGCCTCGGCTAATCAGAGCCGCTACTTGAGAAGTAGGGGAATGCATATCGCTCATCTTTGCTTACTCTTTGTTGAATCTGTGGCAGTGAAAAACCGTGCATGATAGCACAATTTGCTTGAAATGTTTCGGCTTTGATCGGTGACCGTTAAATAAAAAATATCTTTGAATTCACGACTATTTTTTGAATATTGGGCTAAAATCATTTTTTTCAAGTTTAAATCATAGAAAAATTTGTAGAAATCTTCGATTATCAAAAGACTGTGCTGTTTTATAAATACACAATTTTTTGGGCGAAAAAAAGTACAAATAGGCAATTAAATGAAAAAAATATAAATAAAACTTGACAAGGAAAAGTAAGACAGATAAATAGCGGCTAGACCCATTCACATTTTTTCATTATGAGGTAGTTTTAGTGTCTTCTACAGATTTTGAACTAGATGATAACTACGGCGATGATGATGATGTCGGTTTTGATGAGTCATCAGGCAAAATCAGTGCAAAAGAATCGTTGGAAAAACGTAGATTAATTGATGATCTATTGGCACAGCGCCGTTTAGAGCGTGAGTTGAAAGATTTCGATTATGATTTAGACGACGATGATCTTGATGATGAAGACTGATCAAAACTAAATAGGGCATCGTCGGCTTAAGTGCTATGCTATCGTCAATTTCTTTTTAAAGTCAGGTAACACAATGAGTGCATTAGATTTAGACCAGTTAAGTGAATATCTAGATGGAGACCACAATGAGTATGGTCTAGACTTTGCTGCAACTCATGGTTTTTTGTGTGCAATTGCAGTAGGTCCTCAGTTTGACCGCTGGTTAGATGAATTGTTCGAAGGTAACCAGAAAAAGGTTCCGGCAGAAATTATTCAACAAATCAAGGTTTGGCTAGAGTCGATTCGTCAAGATTTAGCAAATGAAAATGGGATTGAATTTCCATTTGAAGTTGAAGAAGCTGATGTTGAATCAAGCCTAGGCGATTGGAGTGTAGGGTTTGTTGACGCAATGTTTTTAAACGAAGAGGCATGGTTTGCTCCTGAGTATGAAGAACAATTGGTTGATTTAACTTTACCGATCATGGTTTTTAGTGGAATTGATGAAGAAGATCCACAGATGGAATCTTTCCGTCGCAATGGACAGTTAATGGATGAACTGGCAGAAGAAATTCCAGATAATTTGAATGAATTATATTTGATGTACCATACTCCAAATTAATTTATTAGAAGAAATAATAAATAACGTCCTTTCTAGGGCGTTTTTTATTGTCAGTGTTTATTTGGAAGAAATAAAAAAAGGCATTTAGAAAACTAAATGCCTTTTGAAAATACTTTTTAGTTTTATAAGCGTTTACGCTTAGCTGCAGCAATTTGTGATTGGCGCATACGGAAACCGGCTTTTTGTTTTTCAGTCGTTTTATCGATGCAATATACGCAAGAAACACCATGTTCATAGCTTGGTAGAGCAGACTCTTCTGGAGTTAAAGGCCAGCCACAAGCATGACATTTAATGTTTGCACCTTCTTCGACACCATGAGTTACAGCAGTACGTCCATCAAATACGAAACATTCGCCTTCCCAAAGACTTTCATCTGCTGGAGTTTCTTCTAAGTATTTAAGAATACCACCTTTGAGGTGGTAAACCTCTTGAAAGCCCTCTTGAAGAAGTAAAGAAGTCGATTTTTCACAGCGAATACCGCCTGTACAGAACATCGCGATTTTCTTGTCTTTATGCTGTTCTAACTCTTTTTTAACATACTCAGGAAACTCGCGGAATGTTTCAGTTTTAGGATCGATCGCGCCTTTGAAAGTACCAGCTTTATATTCATAGTCGTTACGCGTGTCGATTAGGATTACATCATCACGTGCAAGAAGCTCATTCCATTCTTTAGGGTCAAGATAGTGGCCTACTAAATCACGAGGTTTTACTTCTACCCCTAAAGTTACAATTTCTTTTTTAAGCTTAATTTTCATTTTACGGAAAGGTTTGTCAGAGCTATGGGACTCTTTATATTCCATAGCGTTAAAACCTTCGTTTAACAAAAATTGATGAATTTTATCAATTGCCTCACGGTCGCCAGCAACGGTACCATTAATTCCTTCACCTGCTACAATCAGAGTTCCACAAAGGTTAATTGTTTTCACTAAGTCTAAAAGACGTTGTTGAAGATCAGCAGGATCTTGAACTTCTTTAAATTGATATAGTGCTGCAACAACCCAACCCGCGGTCGCTTGCTGTTCTACAGGTGCAAGCTGTTCTACAGTAGCGTTCATGGAAAACTCCAAATGTATTAAGATAGAAATTTAAGGCGCGTATTTTAGCGCGAAAATTTGTAATAAGCGAGAAAACCATAAAAAGTATATGGTTTATTTAAGGAGTCTGTTTTGAGTAATGATCATCGAACGCTCTCTCTCACCCCATGTGCAGGGCGTTGTTCAACAGTTTTTGGTGATCAGGTATGTCGTGGTTGTCGCCGTTTTAACCATGAAGTGATTCAATGGAATACTTATACAGCAGAACAGCGTTTAGCTGTCTGGAAGCGCTTAGATGATCAATTAGACCAGATTTTGGTACCTATGTTGCCACAGGCGAATGTCCAGCATGTGGAAGGTTTTATATTAAGCAAGCGTGTTCGTTTAATGGAAGGGGCGAGTAAAGGTCGTAAACTTTACCATGCCTTAAAAATATGTGAAAAAAATAAATATCTTGCATCTGAAAGTGGTTTAGGGATTTCAGAAGCACAAGTTAAAGAGATATGGACTGAATTTGAAAGACGTGTCTTGGCTTTGGCTAAAGCAAGTTATGAGTTGGCTTGGTTAAGAGCAGATGGTATTAGTCATCACTTGTTAAATATGTTTGAAGAAGAGTAACTTTTAAAAAAACTTATTTATAAAAAAAGCTGCCATAAGGCAGCTTTTTTACATTAATGTTCTTTCGAATATTAACGCTTGATGTCACGTTGCACTTCACCAGTGTAAAGCTGACGTGGACGACCAATTTTGTAAGGCCCGCTGTGCATTTCTAACCAGTGGCTGATCCAGCCAACTGTACGTGCAAGAGCGAAGATTACAGTAAACATTTCTGTTGGAATACCAATCGCTTTAAGGATGATACCAGAGTAGAAGTCTACGTTAGGGTAAAGTTTACGTTCAACGAAGTACGGGTCGTTCAACGCAATACGTTCAAGTTCCATAGCAAGAGCTAATTGAGGATCATTGATACCTAAAGCTTCAAGAACTTCGTCACAAGTTTGTTTCATAACTTTAGCGCGTGGGTCGAAGTTTTTGTAAACGCGGTGACCGAAGCCCATAAGCTTAACTTCTTTGCGTTTAACTTTTTCCATGAACTCAGCAACATTCTCAACGCTACCAATTTCATCAAGCATTTTAAGAACTGCTTCATTCGCGCCGCCGTGTGCAGGTCCCCAAAGTGCAGAGATACCAGCAGAGATACATGCATATGGGTTCGCACCAGTAGAACCAGCAAGACGAACTGTAGATGTAGACGCGTTTTGTTCGTGGTCAGCATGAAGTGTAAAAATACGATCCATTGCGCGAGCAAGAACAGGGTTTACTTTGTAGTCACGATCTGCAGGAGTCGCAAACATCATGTGTAAGAAGTTTTCCGCGTAATTTAAGTCATTACGTGGATAGATGAATGGCTGACCTACAGTATATTTGTAGCTCCAAGCAGCAAGCGTTGGAATTTTAGCAATCAAACGAATCGCAGTAATTTCGCGGTGGTTGATGTCTTCAATGTCAAGGTTGTTGTGATAGAACGCAGATAATGCGCCGACTACACCAACCATGATTGCCATAGGGTGTGCGTCACGACGGAAACCATTGAAGAAACGGCTAACTTGATCGTGAACCATAGTATGAGCACGAACTTTCGCATCGAACTCAACTTTTTGTTCAGCAGTTGGTAACTCGCCATTTAATAATAAATAACAAGTTTCAAGGTAGTCTGCTTGAGTCGCTAACTGGTCAATCGGGTAACCGCGGTGTAATAAAATACCTTTGTCACCATCGATAAATGTGATTTTAGACTCGCATGAAGCTGTCGCCATAAAACCAGGATCAAAAGTAAAGTGACCTGAGGCCAATACATCTTTAACGTCGATTACATCGGGACCTAATGTGCCACTGTAAATTGGTAATTCAATTTCTTTGCCATCAAGATGTAATACGGCTTTTTTGCCAGTTGCTTCAGACATTCAATAGATCTCCTGTCCTGGTGAATGATTATCTGACTCGAAATCCTAATTTTCTCATGTGCGAATCAGACGGTGTCAAAATTTGCTATAAGATTAGTGAGTACTGAAATTTTGTCAATTATACTTATGGATAAAAAATGACGTTCCCACAGAGAGTTAGTCATCAAGACCCGAGCAAAAAAGTCAGTAAAATCACTGCATCGGGATGGTATCATAAGTCAATTCAAGAAGAACGTGCAGAAAAAAAATGAAGCGTGAGTACAATTGTAAGCAAATTTTTAAATAAAAATTAAGAATTCGTAGTGGTCATAAAATGTCAATCAGCTTAAAAAAATCATAAAACTCAGTCTGTAATTTTAAATTGCGATTCAAAAATTGCTTCATTATCACCATTTGATAATTCCAAAAGTTGTACTTTTTTTGAGTTTAATTGTCTAAAAAATAGCTTGTTGATCATGCTTGAAAAATTAAAAAGCTTTTTTTGTAAAAATACTGCTCACTGTTAAGAGTCAAGTAGCTCTTTATTACTTTTAAGATAAGTATGGATAGTTACCATTTTAAAAATAAAAATGATCAAAATTAGTAAGTAAGAATAATTTTAGTTTATGCTTTCGATTAGACTTGATGATTTATTAACTTTATCTTTAGTCTAAAACCCACTTATTTTAAATAAAGCAGTAGAAAAGATATTTTTTATAAAATATGAGGTTAAACAAGCACATGTTTTGTTTTATCTTAGGTTTTGGATAGGGAAGACTGCTGTTTGGCTATGTGAATGATTCTTATTTGATGAGTTTTTGCGGAAAAGGCAAAGTGGATTGTTTGTATTTTGATATTTCGCGTTTTATAATTCAGTGTCGTTTATAGGTTAGGCATGAGCTGTGCTTGCCTAACAATGCCAGCTTTCCTTGGAATTAATTCAACAAACTCCGGTCGGAGTTTCTACCTACAGGATGCCCGCTGTGAAAAGCAACAGACCTGTCAATTTGTCCATGGGTCAGGTGTTAGCGGTAAATTTACGCTCACCCGTGGCTATTGCATCAATTTTACACCGTTTATCAGGTGTCATCGTTTTCTTATTAGTACCAGTTCTCTTATGGATTCTAGATAAATCATTATCTTCACCAGAAGGATTTGACTACGTTAAAAATGTCGTTTTTGGAAATATCCTTGTACGTTTTGTCGTGTGGGTATTTGTAGCCGGCTTAATTTTCCACTTTATTGCTGGGGTTAAGCATTTGCTTGCAGATCTAGGTTTTGCCGAAGAACTGCAAAGCGGTCGTATTGCAGCGACAATTTCATTGATCTTATCTGTGGTAGCCATTATCGCAGCCTTTGTATGGATTATGTTCTAATGAAAAGTGCTACAGGTTTAACAGGTTCAGGTTCTCGTGATTGGTTTATCCAGCGTGTAAGTGCTGTGGTATTGGCAGCTTATACTGTTGTTCTTTTTGGTTGGATTCTCTGCAAAGGCGGATTTGACTATCAACAATGGGCTGGTTTCATGATGACATTACCAATGAAGATTTTTTCTTTATTGGCAATTTTATCGCTTATCGCACACGCATGGATTGGTATGTGGCAAGTTTTCACTGACTATGTCACTACTCGTCAAATGGGTCCTTCAGCGAAAGGTTTACGCCTTGTACTGACGACGGCTGTCATTATTGCAGTGTTTGTGTACGCAATCTGGGGTATCCAGATTTTCTGGGCGAATTGATAGGAAGATATCATGGGCGCGATAACCCCTAAAGAAGATTATTCAAATATTCAAAACCTCACTTTCGATGCAGTTATCGTTGGTGGTGGTGGTTCTGGTATGCGTGCATCTTACCAACTTGCTCAAGCAGGTTTGAAAGTTGCAGTACTTACTAAAGTTTTCCCAACACGTTCACATACAGTTGCTGCTCAAGGCGGTATCGGTGCGTCGTTAGGGAACATGCAAGAAGATAACTGGCATTTCCACTTTTACGATACAGTAAAAGGTTCTGACTGGTTAGGTGACCAAGACGCAATCGAATTTATGTGTCGTGAAGCGCCAAAAGTTGTGTATGAACTTGAACACATGGGTATGCCGTTTGACCGTAACGCTGATGGTACAATTTACCAACGTCCGTTCGGTGGTCACTCTGCGAACTATGGTGATAAACCAGTTCCACGTGCTTGTGCTGCTGCTGACCGTACTGGTCACGCATTATTGCACACGCTTTATCAAAGCAACGTGAAAATGGGTACTCAATTCTTCGTTGAATGGATCGCTCTTGATTTGATCCGTAACGAAGCAGGTGATGTACTTGGTGTAACTGCAATTGACCAAGAAACTGGTAACATCGCAGTATTCCAAGCAAAAGCAACATTGTTTGCGACTGGTGGTGCTGGTCGTGTTTACCGTGCATCAACAAATGCTTATATCAACACTGGTGACGGTCTTGGTATGGCTGCTCGTGCTGGTATTCCATTACAAGATATGGAATTCTGGCAATTCCACCCTACGGGTGTTGCGGGCGCAGGCGTATTGTTAACTGAAGGTTGTCGTGGTGAAGGTGCGATCCTTCGTAACAAAGACGGCGAACCGTTCATGGAACGTTATGCACCGACTTTAAAAGATTTGGCTCCACGTGACTTCGTATCACGCTCTATGGACCAAGAAATTAAAGAAGGTCGTGGTTGTGGTCCAAAAGGTGATTATATCTTACTTGATATGACTCACTTAGGTGCTGACACAATCATGAAGCGTTTACCATCTGTATTTGAGATCGGTAAAAAATTCGCAAACGTAGACATTACTAAAGAACCAATTCCAGTAGTACCAACAATCCATTATCAAATGGGTGGTATTCCTACGAATATGCATGGTCAAGTGTGCTTACCAGAGCCTGGTACAGACAACTACACTAAACCTGTAAAAGGTTTCTATGCAATTGGTGAATGTTCTTGCGTATCAGTACATGGTGCAAACCGTTTAGGTACTAACTCACTTCTTGACTTGGTTGTATTTGGTAAAGCTGCTGGTGAGCACATTATCGATTACGTAACTAAGCATCATGGTGATGAATATGCGCCACTTCCAACAAACGTATTAGAGCAAACTTTAGATCGCGTACGTAAGTTAGATGAATCAACTTCTGGTGAAAATGCACAAGAAGTTGCTGACGCAATTCGTGATATCGTTCAAGATCACGCTGGTGTATTCCGTACCCAAGCATTGCTTGATAAAGGTGTTAAAGAGATTCTTGCTCTTGAACCACGCGTGCGCAACATTCACTTGAAAGATAAATCTAAAGTATTTAACACTGCACGTGTTGAAGCGCTTGAAGTTGAAAACTTATATGAAGTTGCAAAAGCTACATTAATTTCAGCTGCTGCGCGTAAAGAATGTCGTGGTGCGCATACGGTAGTTGACTATGAATTACCAGCTGATCACCCAACTTATTCATACGGTCGCCGTGATGATGAGTGGATGAAACATACTTTATGGTATTCATCAGATAACCGTTTGGAATATAAGCCAGTGCGCTTCAAGCCGTTAACTGTTGATCCAATTCCACCAGCACCACGTACATTCTAATCGGGAGTATAAAGATGAGTAGAGGTACTCGTACATTCGAAATCTACCGCTATGATCCTGATAAGGATAAAGCGCCGTACATGCAAACTTTCAAACTTGAATTGACTGATAAGCACCGTATGTTGCTTGATGCATTGCTTGCTTTGAAAGTTCAAGACGAAACGTTAACATTCCGTCGTTCATGCCGTGAAGGTATTTGTGGTTCGGATGGTGTGAACATCAATGGTAAAAATGGTTTGGCTTGTTTATGGAATTTAAACGACCTACCTGAGAAAATTGTAATTCGTCCATTGCCAGGTTTGCCGGTTATTAAAGATTTGGTTGTTGATATGAACCAATTCTATGATCAATATGACAAAATTCAGCCATTCTTGATCAATAACCAACCAGCTCCACCTAAAGAGCGTTTACAGTCTCCTGAAGAGCGTGAACACTTGAATGGTTTGTATGAATGTATTCTTTGTGCATGTTGTTCAACTTCATGCCCATCATTCTGGTGGAACCCTGATAAATTCTTGGGTCCTTCAGCATTGTTGAATGCATACCGTTTTATTATCGATTCTCGTGATACTGCGACCGCAGATCGTTTGGCTCGTCTTGACGATCCATTCAGTTTGTTCCGTTGTAAAGGTATCATGAACTGTGTGTCAGTATGTCCTAAAGGTTTGAATCCAACAAAAGCTATCGGTCACATCCGTAACATGTTGTTAGATCAAGCGGGTTAATTCTGCACAAATAGAGAACGCACATCCTTGATGTGCGTTTTTTTTTAACTTTATAATAGGCGTCTTATACTTTAGTCGCTAAAAGAGGGGTTTTTATATCAAGCACCATATATTAATAGATAAAATTGGATATGTATTTCGCCAATTTATAGATGGTATGTGTCAAAAAAATCAATCGTTCGTTAAGAACATGATACGATTTGCCACAAAGTTGTAGGTGAAAAAAGCGTATACTAGTGAAATTAAATTAAGTGGCACGATCTTAGATCAGTGCTTAATTTTTATGGTCAAAGTCATTTTAGAAAAGTTAATTGTGTAGTTAATTTTTCTAAAAAGATTTGCAAAAAATTGCTCGGTTTTAATCGAGTATAAGGTGAGTGATGATGCCATTGAGGGCGTTGTGATTCATTAATTACCTATGGAGTTTTCTCTCTAGGTAGTATGACGCCCCATGGTCTTGAAGACCTGTTGGGTAAGTAGTGTCATTTTTACCAATTTGACATTATGCATCATGGGTGTGCTTAAAAGGCAGCCTGTAATATTTTTTGCAATAGGAAATGGGTCCACAAATGCAAGAAGTTGCTGACGCATTGCGTCTTGACACTGAACTTTCCGCTGATAGTGCAGCGTATATTGAAGAACTTTACGAGCAGTACCTGACTTCCCCAACCTCCGTCGCTGAGGACTGGCGCCAATATTTCGATAAATATCCAAAGGGTGACCAACCACACAGCGCTGTGCGTGAGCAATTCCTATTACTAGGACGTAATGCTAATCGTGTTCAACCTGTTGTACAAAGTACTGTAAGTACTGAGCATGAGCGTCGTCAAATTGGCGTTTTACAACTTATTGCTGCTTATCGCAATCGCGGACATCAAAAAGCTAAATTAGATCCATTAGGTCTTGCTAAGCGTGAAGATATTCCTGATTTAGATCTTTCAGCACACGGTTTAACCAAATCAGATTTAGACACAGTATTCAACACAGGCAATCTTGAGATTGGTAAGAGTGAAGCAACTCTTGCTGAAATGATTGAAGCAATGGAAGCAATCTATTGTGGTTCAATCGGTGTTGAATACATGCATATCGTGGACACAAAAGAAAAGCGTTGGATTCAACAACGTCTTGAAAGTGCCCGTGGTAAATTCAATTACTCAAATGATCAAAAGAAAGGCTTCTTAGAGCGTTTAACCGCTGCTGAGGGTCTAGAAAAATATCTTGGTAATAAATACGTCGGTGCTAAACGCTTTGGTGTTGAAGGCGGCGAATCTTTTATTCCTATGGTAAACGAGATTATCCAGCGTGCTGGTGCTGTAGGCTGTAAAGAAGTTGTTATCGGTATGCCACACCGTGGCCGTTTGAACCTTCTTGTTAACATTATGGGTAAAAATCCTGCGGACTTATTTGGTGAGTTCGAAGGTAAATCAATTCATAAGAAAGGTTCAGGTGACGTTAAATACCACCAAGGTTTCTCAAGTAATGTAATGACTCCAGGTGGCGAAGTTCACTTGGCATTGGCATTTAACCCATCTCACTTGGAAATTGTTGGTCCTGTAGTTGAAGGTTCTGTACGCGCACGTCAAGTACGTCGTAGAGACATCGGCGGTGATGACGTATTGCCAGTTATTGTTCATGGTGATGCTGCATTTGCAGGTCAGGGCGTGAACATGGAAACCTTCCAAATGTCACAAACTCGTGGCTATACGGTTGGTGGTACAGTTCATATTATTGTGAACAACCAAGTTGGTTTCACAACTTCTGATCCACGTGATGCGCGTTCTACAGAGTACTGTACAGACGTTGCTAAAATGATTCAGGCGCCAATTTTCCATGTAAATGGCGATGATCCTGAAGCTGTTATCTTTGCTACTCAATTAGCACATGATTTCCGTCACGAATTCCGTAAAGATGTTGTTATCGATTTGTTCTGTTATCGTCGTCGCGGCCATAACGAAGCGGATGAGCCATCTGGTACACAACCATTGATGTATCAAGTAATTGCGAAGAAAGCAACTACTCGTACACTTTATGCTGATCAACTTGTACAAGAGAAAGTACTTGATCGTGCTGAAGCTGATCAAATGGTTGAAGATTACCGTTCTGATTTAGAAGCGGGTAATCATGTAGCAAATGCATTGATTCTTGAACCAAATACCAAAATGTTTGTTGATTGGACTCCATATTTGGGCCATGACTATACAGACGATTGGGATACTTCATTTGACTTGAACCGCCTTAAAGAATTAGGCGAGGGCATGAGCAAACTTCCTGAAGGGTTTGTAATGCAGCGTCAGGTTCAAAAAGTAATTGAAGATCGCGTGAAAATGCAAACTGGTGAAACTCCTTTAAACTGGGGTGCAGCAGAAACTTTAGCTTATGCAACTTTATTAGATGAAGACTATCTAGTTCGTATTACTGGTGAAGACGTAGGTCGTGGTACCTTCTCACACCGTCATGCGAAATTGCATAACCAAGTTGATGGTTCAACTTACATTCCTCTTTGTCATGTTAAAGAGAACCAACCACGTTTTGCGATTTACGACTCTCTTTTATCTGAAGAAGCAGTTCTTGCGTTCGAATATGGTTACGCAACTACAATTCCTAAGAGCTTGATTATTTGGGAAGCACAATTTGGTGACTTCGTAAACTGTGCTCAAGTTGTGATTGACCAGTTTATTGCTTCTGGTGAGACTAAGTGGGAGCGTGTTTGTGGTTTAACAATGTTGTTACCACACGGTTTCGAAGGTCAAGGTCCAGAGCACTCTTCAGCTCGTTTAGAACGTTTCTTACAGTTATGTGCTGAAGACAACATGCAAGTGATCACTCCAACGACACCTGCACAGATTTTCCATGCATTACGTCGTCAGGCTGTACGCCCAATTCGTAAGCCATTAATCGTAATGTCACCGAAATCTTTACTTCGTCATAAACTTGCGACTTCTACTTTAGAAGAGCTAGCACATGGTTCATTCCAAACTGTAATTGACGAAATCGATCAAATTAACAAGTCAGATGTAACTCGTCTTGTACTTTGTGGCGGTAAAGTTTATTACGACTTACTCGAAAAACGTCGTGAACAAAACTTAACTAATGTTGCAATCGTACGTATTGAACAGTTGTATCCATACCCAGAGCAACGTCTTGCGGAAATCTTGGCTGCTTATCCAAATGTGAAAGAACTCGTTTGGGCGCAAGAAGAGCCGAAGAACCAAGGCGCTTGGTTGTTTATCGCACCGCGTTTATATGACGATATCTTAAAATCTGGCAAACAAATCCGTATCAGTTTTGCAGGTCGTGAAGCTTCTGCTGCACCAGCTTGTGGCTCACCGTACTTGCATGCAAAACAACAAGCTCAGCTAATTAATGATGCATTGGCAATCGAAGCTGAACAATCAGGAGATTCTCAATAATGGCAACCGAAATTAAAGCACCGGTATTCCCAGAGTCTGTTGCAGATGGCACCATCGCAACTTGGCATAAAAAGGTGGGTGAACCTGTATCACGTGATGAAGTAATCTGTGATATTGAAACCGACAAAGTTGTTTTAGAAGTTGTTGCTCCTGCAGATGGTAGCTTGGTTGCAATCATTAAAGGTGAAGGCGATACAGTTCTTTCTGACGAAGTTATTGCTCAATTCGAAGCTGGTGCTGGCGCAGCTGCTGCTCCTGCAGCGGTAGAACAAGCAGTTGCTCAAACTCAAGCTGGTGCAGCTCCTGTTGTTGAACGTACAGAAACTGTATCTGATCAAGCTCCTGCGGTTCGTAAAGCGTTAACTGAATCTGGTATTGCTGCTGCTGACGTACAAGGTACTGGCCGTGGTGGTCGTATCACTAAAGAAGATGTTGCAAACCATCAAGCTAAACCAGCTGCTAACGTTACTCCGTTAAGTGTTGCTGTTGGCGAGCGTATCGAAAAACGTGTTCCAATGACTCGTTTACGTAAGCGTGTTGCTGAGCGTCTTCTTGCTGCAACTCAAGAAACTGCAATGTTAACTACATTTAACGAAGTTAACATGAAGCCAATCATGGAATTGCGTAAGCAATATAAAGATGCTTTCGAAAAACGTCATGGCGCTCGTTTAGGCTTCATGTCATTCTTCGTTAAAGCAGCAACTGAAGCGCTTAAACGCTACCCAGCTGTAAACGCTTCAATTGATGGCGACGATATCGTTTATCACGGTTACTATGACATCGGCGTTGCAGTATCTTCTGATCGTGGTCTTGTTGTACCAGTATTACGTGATACTGACCGTATGAGCTATGCAGAAGTTGAAGCAGGTATTGCTGCTTATGCTGGTAAAGCACGTGACGGTAAATTATCTATCGAAGAAATGACTGGTGGTACTTTCACAATCACTAACGGTGGTACTTTCGGTTCATTGCTTTCAACTCCTATTTTGAACCAACCGCAAACTGGTATCTTGGGTATGCACAAAATCCAAGAGCGTCCTATGGCGGTAAATGGTCAAGTTGAAATCTTACCAATGATGTACTTAGCGCTTTCTTATGACCACCGTATGATCGATGGTAAAGAAGCTGTAGGTTTCTTAGTAGCAATCAAAGAATTGTTAGAAGAGCCAGCTAAACTCATCCTTGATCTTTAATTTCTTCGAATAAATACCTACCAGGGTAGAGCGATCCTCTATCCTGGTTTATGGAGATAAAAATGTCTCAACAATTTGATCTTGTTGTCATCGGCGGTGGTCCTGGTGGTTATGAAGCTGCGATTCGTGCTGCTCAACTAGGCTTCAAAGTCGCTTGTATTGAAAAACGTATTCACAATGGTAAGCCTTCTTTAGGTGGTACTTGCTTAAACGTAGGTTGTATCCCTTCTAAAGCTTTGCTTGATTCTTCTCATCGTTATGAAGATACAGTGCATCACTTAGCTGATCACGGTATTACAACTGGTGAAGTGAATTTCGATCTTGCAAAACTTCTTGCTCGTAAAGACAAAATTGTTGACCAATTAACTGGCGGTATCGATCAATTGCTTAAAGGCAACGGTATTGAGTGGTTAAAAGGTACAGGTAAATTACTTGCTGGTAAAAAAGTTGAGTTCGTTTCTCATGAAGGTGAGACTCAAGTTTTAGAACCTAAATACGTGATTCTTGCGTCTGGTTCTGTGCCTGTAAATATTCCTGTAGCTCCTGTAGATCAAGATATTATTGTTGATTCAACTGGCGCATTAAACTTCCCAGAAGTACCTAAGCGTTTAGGTGTGATTGGTGCTGGTGTAATCGGTTTAGAACTTGGTTCAGTATGGCGTCGTCTTGGTGCTGAAGTTGTTGTATTTGAAGCAATGGATGCATTCTTGCCAATGGCTGATAAAGCTTTGGCAAAAGAATACCAAAAGCTTTTAACTAAGCAAGGTCTTGATATTCGCGTTGGTGCTAAAGTTTCTGGCACTGAAGTTAATGGTCGTGAAGTGACTGTTAAATACACTCAAGGTGGCGAAGAAAAAACTCAAACTTTTGACAAATTAATCGTTTGTGTTGGCCGTAAAGCATATGCAGAAGGTTTATTGGCTGAAGATTCAGGCATTAAATTAACTGAACGTGGTTTAGTTGAAGTAAATGATCACTGTGCAACTTCTGTAGAAGGTGTATACGCGATTGGTGACTTGGTTCGCGGTCCAATGCTTGCTCATAAAGCAATGGAAGAAGGTGTAATGGCTGTTGAACGTATTCACGGTCACGCAGCTCAAGTGAACTATGACACAATCATTTCTGTTATCTATACACACCCTGAAGCGGCGTGGGTAGGTTTAACTGAAGAGCAAGCTAAAGAAAAAGGTCATGAAGTAAAAACTGGTCAATTCGGTTTTGCTGTAAATGGTCGTGCTTTAGCGGCTGGTGAAGGCGCAGGTTTTGTTAAGTTCGTTGCTGATGCAAAAACTGACCGTTTATTAGGTATGCATGTCATTGGACCTGCTGCATCTGATATCGTTCACCAAGGTATGATCGCTCTTGAATTTGTATCTTCTGTTGAAGATCTTCAGTTGATGACTTTTGGTCACCCAACATTCTCTGAAGTTGTTCATGAAGCTGCACTTGCTGTAGATGGTCGTGCAATTCACGCGATTCAACGTAAGCGTAAATAAAATTAAAGAGCGGTTCTCCGCTCTTTTTCACATTCGATGGTGTGATTAAAAAATCATCAAGTTGATAGACGTAGACAGCAATTTGCATATACAACATGAGAATGTTGCGCAAATTGAAGACAACAAACAAAGTTAAGTAGGTAACTAAATGAACTTACATGAGTATCAAGCTAAAGCGTTATTGAAAGAATATGGTATGCCGGTACAAGAAGGTATCTTGGCAACCAATGCAGACGAAGCAGTTGCTGCATTTGAACAGCTTGGTGGTAAATTCGCTGTAATGAAGGCGCAAGTTCATGCTGGTGGTCGTGGTAAGGCTGGTGGCGTTAAAGTTGCAAAATCTAAAGAAGATGTTATCGAATTTGCAAACAATATCATTGGTACTCGTCTTGTAACGTATCAAACTGATGCAAATGGTCAACCAGTAAACAGCATCATTGTTGCTGAAGACGTATATCCAGTTGAGCGTGAGCTTTACTTGGGCGCGGTTGTAGATCGTTCTAGCCGTCGTATTACTTTCATGGCTTCTACAGAAGGTGGTGTAGAAATCGAGAAAGTTGCTGAAGAAACTCCAGAAAAAATTATCAAAGTTGAAGTTGATCCGTTGGTTGGCTTACAACCATTCCAAGCACGTGAAGTTGCGTTTGCTTTAGGTTTGAAAGACAAACAAATCGGTCAATTCGTAAAAATCATGACAGCTGCTTACCAAGCATTTGTTGAAAATGATTTTGCTTTATTTGAAATTAACCCACTTTCAGTTCGTGAAAATGGCGAAATTTTATGTGTAGACGCGAAAGTAGGTATCGACTCTAACGCGCTTTACCGTTTACCTAAAGTTGCTGCTTTACGTGACAAATCTCAAGAGAATGAGCGTGAATTAAAAGCATCTGAATTTGATCTTAACTATGTTGCTTTAGAAGGTAATATCGGTTGTATGGTTAACGGTGCTGGTCTTGCAATGGCAACTATGGACATCATTAAACTTTATGGTGGTCAGCCTGCAAACTTCCTTGACGTTGGTGGCGGTGCAACTAAAGAGCGCGTAATTGAAGCGTTCAAAATCATCCTTGCTGATACTTCTGTACAAGGTGTTTTAATTAACATCTTCGGTGGTATCGTACGTTGTGACATGATTGCTGAAGCAATTATTGCAGCGGTTCAAGAAGTAAACGTAACTGTTCCAGTTGTTGTTCGTTTAGAAGGTAACAACGCTGAGTTAGGTGCTAAATTACTTGATGAATCTGGTTTGAAATTAATTTCTGCGAACGGTTTGTCTGATGCCGCAGAAAAAGTTGTAGCTGCAGTTAAAGCGTAAGGGGAGTATCAATCATGAGCGTATTAATTAATAAAGACACTAAAGTATTGGTACAAGGTTTTACTGGTAAAAACGGTACTTTCCACTCTGCACAAGCTTTAGACTACGGTACAAAAGTTGTTGGTGGTGTTACTCCAGGTAAAGGTGGTACAACTCACCTTGACTTACCAGTATTCAACACAATGAAAGAAGCTGTACGTGAAACAAATGCAGATGCATCTGTAATCTATGTACCAGCTCCATTCGTTTTGGACTCAATCGTTGAAGCGGTTGATTCAGGTGTTGGCTTAATCGTTGTGATCACTGAAGGTGTTCCAACAATCGACATGCTTAAAGCAAAACGTTATTTAGAAACTAACGGTAACGGTACTCGTTTAGTTGGTCCTAACTGCCCAGGCGTGATCACTCCGGGTGAATGTAAGATCGGTATTATGCCTGGTCACATCCACCAACCAGGTCGTATTGGTATTATCTCACGTTCAGGTACATTGACTTATGAAGCTGTTGCTCAAACAACTAAGCTTGGTTTAGGTCAGTCTACTTGTATCGGTATTGGTGGTGACCCAATCCCAGGTATGAACCAAATTGAAGCTCTTCAATTGTTCCAAGACGATCCAGATACTGATGCAATCATCATGATCGGTGAGATCGGTGGTACAGCGGAAGAAGAAGCTGCTGAATTCATCAAATCTAACGTGACTAAGCCTGTAGTAGGTTACATCGCTGGTGTAACTGCTCCTAAAGGTAAGCGTATGGGTCACGCTGGTGCGATCATTTCTGGTGGTCAAGGTACTGCTGAAGAGAAATTTGCTGCATTTGAAAAAGCAGGTATGGCTTACACTCGTAGCCCAGCTGAGCTTGGTTCAACTATGTTGCAAGTATTAAAAGAGAAAGGTTTAGTTTAATAGCTGCCTTAAATCTTTAAAAAATACCGCATCTGAAAAATGATGCGGTATTTTTTTGCATCATTGAAAAGTAGCATAAAATGAAATTAGAAATAATAAGGCTAAAAAAAGACAAAAAAATACGCAATGATTGGGGTGATCATTGCGTAGAACAACGAATCTGTTAAAAACAGTTTCGGCTTAAGGAGAAATGTCGTGAGGTTCATATCAACCTACTTGAGCTATATTAGTGAGATGTTCATATTTGTTCATTAAGGTTCACGTTAATTAGTGTTACTTCACGTTAAAAGGGTAAGAGCGTGTGAATCATAATAAATATATAGAAATTCTAATAAATTAAATTATTGAAGTTAAATGTAATAATAAAAAAAGCCCCGTAGGGCTTTTTTGAATTATATTCTTGATGTAAGAATTAAAATTTAAATAAGCCTAAGCC
The DNA here is from genome assembly GCF_044684115.1 of Acinetobacter sp. ABJ_C1_1. Lineage (NCBI taxonomy): Bacteria > Pseudomonadati > Pseudomonadota > Gammaproteobacteria > Moraxellales > Moraxellaceae > Acinetobacter > Acinetobacter sp. ABJ_C1_1. Next base: position 120,767 of record NZ_JBITPU010000012.1, read on the forward strand.
ATCTTTAACTTCATCTAAAGTTTGCTGAGTAATGATTCGACATTTATCAGTACCTTGACGTAAAACATCCATAATGTAATCAGGATCTTTGGCGAGTTCTTCACGACGTTCACGAATAGGTGTAATCAATTCTTTTAACACACCTTCAAGACGTTTTTTAACAGTACCATCGCCAAGACCACCACGGCGGTAGTGAGCTTTTAATTCTTCAACTTCTTCTTTATTTGGATCAAATGCATCTAAATAAGTAAATACAATGTTGCCTTCAACCTGACCTGGATCTTCGATACGAAGATGATTTGGGTCTGTGTACATTGCATTTACAGCTTTCTTAATGTCTTTGTCAGAAGCATTTAAAACAATGGTATTGCCTAATGATTTAGACATTTTTGCTTTACCATCAAAACCTGGTAAACGAGCCATATTAGAAAGCAATGCTTTACATTCTGGTAAAAGGTCTTGACCAATTTGACGATTCACACGACGTACAATTTCATTGGTTTGTTCAATCATTGGAATCTGATCTTCACCCACTGGTACTACAGTTGCTTTAAAAGCCGTAATATCAGCTGCCTGTGCGACAGGGTAGCAAAGGAAACCAGCCGGAATGTCACGCTCAAAACCGCGCATTTGAATCTCAGACTTAATGGTCGGGTTACGCTCTAAGCGTGCAACCGTCACGAAGTTAAGATAGAGCATTGTAAGCTCATTCAGTGCTGGTAAACATGACTGTACACAAATGGTTGTCTTAGTTGGGTCAATACCAACTGCTAAATAATCTAAAGCAACTTCTAAGATGTTACGGCGCACTTTATCCGGATTATCAGCATTGTCTGTTAATGCTTGAGCATCTGCTAATAAGAGATGTTGATGATGGCTATCCTGTAAACCTACACGTGAACGCAAAGAACCGACAAAATGCCCAAGGTGAAGTTGTCCGGTAGGGCGGTCGCCTGTCAAAATAATTGGACGCTGATCAACATTACTCATTATTTATTCCACTATCGTATTGGCTTAATCAGGGATAGTAAGCCCTGTAATATAAAAGATTGGCATTATTGTACGGGAAATAAAATTTTTTCGTCAGCGATTGGTTAAACTTTCTTAAAATAATATTGTGAATTTATTCAGTAAAATTACAGAAATTGGAATATTTCATCTTACAATAGTCAGATAAATACAAACCTGGATAAGAAATGGCAAGTGGCTTACTTTTATTACTAGATGATATTGCAACAATTTTAGATGATGTCGCTTTAATGAGCAAAATGGCAGCAAAGAAAACTGCTGGTGTTTTAGGTGATGATTTGGCTTTAAATGCACAACAGGTAACAGGTGTGCGAGCAGATCGTGAATTGCCTATTGTGTGGAAGGTCGCGAAAGGTTCTTTAGTTAATAAGCTTATTTTAGTACCGTTAGCTTTATTAATTAGCGTTATTGCACCTTGGCTGATTAATCCGCTCTTGATGTTAGGTGGCTTATTTTTATGTTATGAAGGCGTTGAAAAAGTTCTTCATACAATTACGCATAGAAAAGCTTCGACCTCTGAGGAAGCAGAAAAAGAATTTAACAATGAAGAGCTAGATCTGGCTACTTTTGAGAAAGAGAAGGTAAAAGGGGCTATTCGTACAGATTTTATTTTATCAGCTGAAATTGTCGTAATCTCGTTAGGTACAGTGGCGACTGCTACATTATTAACTAAAGTTAGTGTTCTTAGCATTATTGCAGTTGTGATGACGCTTGGCGTTTATGGCTTGGTTGGCGTGATTGTTAAGATTGATGATTTAGGATTATATTTAACAAAACAAGCTGCTTCTTTCAAACAAACTCTAGGACGTGGTTTACTTGCTTTTGCTCCTCTTTTAATGAAGCTACTTTCTATTGTTGGAACTATTGCAATGTTTTTAGTAGGTGGAGGGATTATTAATCATACGATTCCTTTACTTCACCATGTTACTGAAGATACGGTTGATCAGGTAGAAACTATACCAGCAGTAGGAAATATTATTGGTACTTTAACACCGACATTAATGAACTTTGTGATTGGTATGATTGCTGGTGCAGTTGTGTTGCTTGTGGTGAGTTTAATACAGAAAATGTGGCCAAAAGCTTCTGACTAATCAGGCCATTTAAAAGAAGAGGGAAGTTATGCGTTGGAGAGATCGTAGAGTCAGTACCAATGTTGAGGACCGTCGAGGTGGGGGCGGCGTTAAAGCAGGTGGTATTAGTATTATTGGTTTGATTGTGGCATTTGTCGCATGGAAATTTTTTGGCGTTGATCCACAAATGGCTTATCAGGCAACGCAGCAGGTTACTGCTTCACAACAATCAAATGCAACTTCACCAGAAAGTTTAACACCTGAGCAAAAAGAAGCGTCAGATTTTGTTGGAACTGTATTAGCTGATACAGAAGATACGTGGACACCTATATTTAAGCAGTTAGGTAAAACTTATACACCGCCAAAGTTGGTTTTATTTAGTGGAGTGACTCGCTCAGGTTGTGGTACCGCTCAATCTGCTATGGGACCCTTTTATTGTCCAGCTGACCAGAAAGTTTATATTGATACCGAATTCTTTAAAGATATGCGTGAGCAAATGGGTATCTCGGGTGAACAAAATAAATCAGAGCTTTCTCGCCAAGATGAGGCAGGGGATTTTGCCCAAGCCTATGTTGTTGCTCATGAAGTGGGTCATCATGTTCAAACCTTGCTTGGTATTTCTTCTCAAGTGCAACAAGCGCGTTCGCAAGTTAGTCAAAGAGAGGGTAACCAGCTATCTGTGCGTCAAGAGTTACAAGCCGACTGTTTAGCAGGTATATGGGCAAATCATAATCAACAACGTACTCAGTTTTTAGAGTCTGGTGATGTTGAAGAAGCAATGGATGCAGCTCAAAAAATTGGTGATGACTATTTGCAAAAACGTGCAACTGGCCAAGTTGTTCCTGATAGCTTCACCCATGGTACGAGTGAGCAGCGGATGCATTGGTTTCAAGTGGGCTTAAAGTCTGGTGATATCAATCAATGTGATACTTTTAATAATTCTATCTAATGCGAAAGATGAGTTTATTAAAGCATTTTTAATAAGCTCATCTTTTAATACCCCTCTGATTCATAATTAATGTTAAGAAATTTAACTGATCGATAGAATGATTAAAGTAATTCGTTAAACTTATATTTCAATTTTTAACTGTTTGGGCACATATAAAGTGCCTATTTTGTCATTCTGTTCAGTTCAGCTGTCTAGGTTTTCTTATTTGGTCATTGACCCAGAAGAAGGGTGTTCATGGGTAATTTTTTCTTATTACAAGCACTTACGGTTGTATTTGCCTTATCAATTGCAACTACTATATTCAATAAGCGTATTTTAGGCTTCCCTCAAGCTATTGGCGTGCCTCTTGTTTCTGCAATTTTTGTCTTTATTTTGCAATGGGGAGCCAGTCTCTTAAATGGTAATCAGTTTATTACTATTAATATTCATAATATTGAAGAAGCAGTACGTCATATCGATTTTTATGACTTTTTAATTAATGGCGTCATCTGTTTTATTCTGACATCTTCTGCACTGAAATTTAAAATTTCAGACTTAAGAAGTTATTGGAGACAAATTAGTATTCTAGCGACTATTGCGCTAGTTATCTGTGCGGTATTGTTTGGTGGCTTACTTTACGGCTTCCAATTGCTGGTTGGTCATCATGTGCCAATTTTAGTTCTTCTATTATTAGGCGCGGCATTGGGTGCAACAGACCCGATCGGTATTAAAGGCGTTTTAAGTTCAATTCGTGCACCCCATCATCTTATTGTCAAATTAGAGGGTGAGTCTTTATTTAATGATGCGATGTGTATTGCATTATTTATGACTCTACTGAATGTTTTACAAGGTGAGCATTTTTCATTAGTTGCGACATTAGAAGCTTTGCTTTATGAAATTGTGGTTGCTGTCGGTATTGGATGGGCATTTGGTATAGGAACATTACGCCTATTACGTGGTAAGCACGAAATGGAATCTCTGATCTTAACAACCGCCTTACTTGCTAGCGGAGCATATTTGGTTGCTTTATTTGCTCATGCATCTGCACCGATTGCTTGTGTTATTGGCGGTTTAATCGTTGGTAATAAGTGGAAAGAAATCCGCGAAGAGCGCGAGATTAGGGAAGTTAACCATTTTTGGCATACTGTAGAAGGAATTATTAATTCATTCTTATTTACTTTAATTGGTCTTGAGTTATTTATTCTTGATTTAAATTTTAGCCTGATTTTAGGCGGGATAGTCGCTTTCTTTATTTTGCATATTTCTCGCTTTGCAGCAAATTTTATGTCTTTTGCTTTCTTTCCGACAATGCGTAAGACCAAAAGCTACAATGGTAGTTTAACCATTTTGTCTTGGGGTGGGGTACGAGGAGGGATTTCACTTGCTTTAATTTTGGCAGTCGCGAATATTCCAGCACTTAGCCCTTATAGTAGTATTCTGATTGGATATACTTTTATTAGCGTATTGTTATCTGGTGTGGTGTGTGGTCTTGGCCTACCAGCGGTAATGAATGCATTTTATTACAATCCTAATGAAGAAACAGAAGGCCTTAAAGGTTTTTACCAGAAACTATGCCATAAAATGAACCGCCGTGGCTTTCAATATATCGTAGGGGAAGACGCATTAGGAAGAGAAACGATTACTATCTTTAATCCCGATGTAATCGTTGACCAGAAAACAGAAGATGGTATTGCAACTATGCATGATCCGAATAAGTTGCAAGAAGTAAAACGTTTTGAGAGTCCAGATAATTTTTAAATAAACTTAAAGGTATTTTTATTTAAATTAAAAAATAAGGCTTTAGTGTAATAGTAAAATATTAACTAAAGCCATTTTTCTGCATATTATTAATTAATAATATATTTTATTTTATTAAGATATTGAAACTTGTTATATAAAACTTTTAATTAAAATAATTTTCAACAAATATTGGAT